>DATJTV010000110.1:0-18148 GCA_035503055.1 Acetobacteraceae bacterium | reverse complement strand
AAAGTCGGACGGAGTGGCAACGAATGACCAAAAAGAATCGCCTACGGCTGCCACGCGAATCAATCCTGCGCGGCACGCGCCAATCGCGAATTAATGCTGCGCCGCGAGCGGCCGAAAAGAGTTTTTCAGCAGCCTGCTAGGACTTCTTCCCGGCGTTCTTGCCGCCCATGCGCGCGATCTGCGGAGCCGCCGCCGGGGTGCCGGCCTTCAGCCGCTCCGTGGCGGTTTTCTTGGGCTTCTTGGGTTCACGGCTCGATCTCTTCTGCCCCTTGGCCACTGCGCTCTCCCATCATGCCTGCCTGGGCGACGGTGATAGCATGGAAGGCGAGGCCGCGCAGCACGATCTCGCAACACGATCTCGCAGCACGATCTCGCAGCACGATCTCTGGGCGGAACGGCGGCCGGAACCGCTCTGCCGACCGGGATGAGACGAGAGGCGAGCGGGGCGGATCGTTACGATATCGGATCGGGAGACCGTTCCGCCTGCGGTGCGAGGCGCGTGATATAGCGCCGGAGCGTCCAGACGATGAGCTCGAAGAGGCTGGTGAGGGAGTAGAGCTGGCGGTGATCGGCGGCGCTCAAGCCTTGATCGGCGGCGAGGACGGTGCGCCGGATGCCATCGACGAGGCTGTCGCGGTCGCCGGTGAGGCGGCGCAGGAGTGCTAGGTCGTCGGGATCGAGGCTGCTCGCGGCATCGGCGGCGGTGTGCAGCAAGGCGCCGAGGCCTTCGCGAAGGGACTCGCCGAGCGAGAGGAGTGCCGGGGAGTCGAAGGGGCGCGCCATATGCTCGGCAAGCGAGGCCGCCGATTCGTGGATCGAGGCGAGCAGCGCGTCGCGGGCCTGGCACTCGCCCACGGCCTCGATCACGCTGCGCTCGGCGCCGGTATCGGCGAGGTCCTTGAGGAAGTCGTCGATGGAGCGGCCAAGGGTTTGGGCGGAGGCGAGCGCTTCGGCGGGCGTGAGGGGCCGCGCTTCGTCGCCGAGCGCTTCGGTGATGCCGAAATAGACCGGGAGCAGCGCGAAGAGACGCGCCTGCTCGCGATCGACGAGCGTGAGCGCCGTTTCGGGATCGTCGATCGCCTGGGGGTAGATGTAGCGGGGCTTGGCGAGGCCCTCCTGCGGCAGCGGCGGCGCGAGCCGTTCGAGGAGCGGTTGCAGGGCGCGGCCGAGCGCGGCCTGGGCAGCGACGGCGGCGAGCTGGCAGGCGAGATAGACGAAGGCGATCCCGCGTCCGGGATTGGCGCTGAGCGCGCGGACGCCGGAGAGGAGGAGCGGGACGCCGAAGAAGCGCTCGACGAGATAGAGCGGGATCCGCGCGGCGACGCCGAGGATCTTGATGATCACCTGGAAGACGGCGAGCTGGCGCGAGGCGCCGCGGAGCTTGGCCGAGACGAGGTAGGTGGTGAGGCCCGAGCCGATGCTCGCGCCGTACACGGTGAGCGTCGCCTGGTCGAACGTGACGAGATGGGCGGAGATCAGCGCAATCGCGATGACCGTGACGGTGGCGGAGGACTGGACGAGGAGGGCGAGCAGGATGCCGGCCACGAAGCCGAGCGACGGCCAGCGCGCGACGTCGAGGAGGATGTCGCGGAGCCAGGGGAGGCCGCCGAGCTCGCTCGAGCCGGTGCGCACGAAGGCGAGGCCGAGGAGCAGCGTCGCGAGGGCGAAAGAGGCCGAGACGGCAGGGCGCCAGCGCGGTGAGCGGTCGAGGTTGAGATAGAAGCAGAACCCGGTTGCGGCGACGAGGGCATAGACGAAGGGGTCCATATCGAGGGTGGCGAGAAAGACGAGCGCCGCGGTGCCGACATTGGCCCAGGCGAGGATCGGCTTCGCCTCGGCGAGCGGAATGAGATCGGCCGAGGTGAGGCTCATGAGAATGACGGTGACGGCGGACGTGCTCTGGGTGAGCGCGCCGGAGAGGATGCCGGCCAGGAGCTTGGCCGCGTAGCTGCCGGTCGAGCGCGAGAGCCAGCGCCGGAGGCTGCGCCCGGCGAGCTGGCTCATGTTGGCGGCGAGCCCCTTCACGCCGAAGAAGAAGAGGCCGAGCCCGGCGAGGATCGATATCGTGGCGTCGAGGATCATCGGGGCGCGCCGGCGGGGATTGGGGCGGGGATTGGGGCGGGGATTGGGGCGGGGTCCGATTCCGCCGGCTGGTTCCTCCGGGTCAGGCGCCGGCGACGCGCGTCAGCAGCGCTTCGATCTTGCCGAGCAGGCGAGGAAAATCGACCGGTTTGGTGTCGTAATCGTCGCAGCCGGCGGCGAGCGCCTTGTCGCGATGCTCGGCCATGGCGTGCGCGGTGAGCGCGATGACGGGAATGGCGCGCGTTGCCTCGGCGGCCTTCATGCGCCGCGTCGCCTCCCAGCCGTCGAGGATCGGGAGGTCCATGTCCATCAGCACGAGATCGGGACGCTCGCTTTGCACCTGATCGAGGCCCTGCTGGCCGTCGAGGGCGAGGACCACCTCGAAGCCCTTACGGATCAGGCGCCGCGACAGCATGTCGCGATTCATCTCGTTGTCCTCGACCAACAGGATTTTCGTCATTCGTCCCCTGCCAAGCTAGCTCACCGCCGGCTTGCTGTGGGCGGCGGAGCGGAGAGCATCGCGGACCGCCGCGCGGAGATCGACCCCCGTGGTCGCTCCCTTGGCGATCACCCTCTGCGTCAGCCCCTGGAGCTGATAGAGCTCGGCGCTGCTCAGATCCCGCGCGGTGACGACCAGCACCGGCACCGCGCGCCAGGCGCCGTTTGCGCGAATATGATCGAGGAACTCGAAGCCGTCCATGACCGGCATCATGAGGTCGAGCAGGATGAGCGCCGGCGGCTTGTTGGCTTCGAGCCAGGCGAGGCCGGCGGCGCCGTTCTCGGCCTCCTCCGACTCGAGCCCCATCCGTTGCAGCATTTGCCGCGTCATCGCGCGCATTTCCGGATCGTCGTCGATGACGAGGACGGGGCCGGAGACGCCGGTGCCGATGTATTGGCGCAGCATGGCGTTGAGGCGCCCCCAATCGACCGGCTTGGTGAGGAAGCCCGAGGAGCCGAGGGAGAGGGCGATCGCGCGGTCGTTGAGGATGGTCACCATGATGACGGGGATGTCGCAGACGTCCGGATCGGCCTTGAGCGCGGAGAGGACCGACCAGCCGTCCATCTGCGGCATCATCACGTCGAGCGTGATCGCGTCGGGATGCATGTCGTGGGCGATGGTGATGGCTTCCGGCCCGCTGCGCGCATGGAGGACGCGGTAGCCCTCGCGGCCGAGCATGGTGCCCACCGTCTCGTGGATGACCTCCTCGTCATCGACGACCAGCACCGTGAACTCGGCCCCTTGGTCGCCGGAGACCATGCGCCGGGGCTCGGCCGGCTCCTCGGCCGGCGCTGCGGGCGCGGCCGGGCGGCGCATCGGTAGGGTCAGGGTGAAGACGGAGCCCTCGCCGGGCTCGCTCGTGACCGTGACGTCGCCGCCGAGCATGCGAGCGAAATGACGGGTGATCGCAAGGCCGAGGCCGGTGCCGCCGAATTGACGCGTGGTCGAGGAATCGGCCTGGACGAAGGCCTGGAAGAGCCGGCCGAGCTGCTCGGGCGACATGCCGATGCCGGTATCGGTGACGCGGAAGGAGAGGGTTTCCGCCCCCGCCTCACCGCTCCCGGCGACGGCGAGCGTGATCGTGCCCTTGTTGGTGAACTTGCTCGCGTTGCTCAGCAGATTGAGGAGGCTCTGCTTGACCTTGGTGACGTCGGTATCGATCAAGCCGAGGTCGTCGGGGCATTCGACGATAAGCTGGTTTCCGTTCTTGGCCGCGAGCGGCTCGATGATGCTGCGGACCTCGGCGAGCAGGGCGCGGACGCTCACCGGCTCGATGAAGAGGGTCATGCGGCCCGCCTCGATCTTGGAGAGGTCGAGGATGTCGTTGATCAGGGCGAGGAGATGCTTGCCCGCGTTCTCGACCTTCTTGAGATCCGGGAGATAGCGGTCCTGGCCATCGTCCGCCGCTTCCTCTTGGAGCATCTGGCTGTAGCCGATGATGGCGTTGAGAGGCGTGCGCAGCTCGTGGCTCATATTGGCGAGGAAGTCCGATTTGGTGCGGCTGGCGGCCTCCGCGGCCTGCTTGGCCTTGGTGAGCTCGGCCTCGGCGGTCTTGCGCTCGGTGATGTCGGTATAGATCGCGATGAAGCCGCCGTCGGGGGTGGGCGCGCGGGTGATCTCGAGCACGGTTCCGTTGGGGCGGGTGCGCTCGAGGGAGTGGACGCGCTTGAGGAGCTCGAGGCGTTGGGCGATCAGGGTCTCGACGTCGGCGTCGCCGAAGTCCCCGCGCTCGGCGTTGTACCGCAGATAGTCGACGAAGCCGTGCTCGCGCGAGAAGAACTCGGCCGGCATATCGAGATATTCGCGGAAGCGCTCGTTCCAGGTCACCAGCTTGTAATCGGCGTCGTACATCGCGACGCCCTGGTGCATGTTCTCGAGCGTCGCCCTGAGCTGGGATTCGCTGCCGGTGAGGTCGGCGAGCCTCTCGGCGAACTGCTGCTCCTGATGATCGTGCGCTTGCGAAATGGCCCGTGCGATGTCCCCGATCTCGTCGCCGCGATCGGTCGGCAACCTTCCGTCCCCTTCGGGCCGCCGGACGGCCTCGCGGATGGAAAGGAGCGGGGCCACGATCGCGCGGGCGGCGATGAGGGTGGTGAGCGCGGCGGCGATCAGGGCTGCGAGCAGGGCCGGCAGGACGAGGTGCCAGGCCGGCGCGCCATGGGCGGGGGCGAGGGCGAGGAGGACCGCGAGCGCGGCCGCCGCGACGACGAGGAACACGGTCAGCGCGATCCATCGGGAGAGGCGGCTTTCGAGAGGCGGCGGCATGGTCCTCTAACTCCCACCCGTTGTTCGTGGCGGCTCGGCCCGGTCCGGCGCCGGTTGAGGAAAGCGGGATCAGGTCGACGGTAGCGGAACGCTATGGTATCGGCGAACGGTCATCGTGGCAGGGAAGCGGGGAGATCGTCGTGAGCGGCGAGCGGCTGAGCGTCCGCCTCGTCAACGAGATGGCGGAGATCACGCGGATGGCCGGGCTCGTCGAGGATTTCTGCGCCCGCCATGACATCCCGTCCGGCTCCGCGCTGCAGGTGACGCTGGCGGTCGAGGAGGCGCTGACGAACACGATCGCCTACGGCTTCGCCGATGCGGGGCGGCACGAGATCGCGCTCGAGATGGCCTGGGAAAACGACGAGCTCACGATCGAGATCGCCGATGGCGGGAAGGCGTTCGATCCGCTGCAGGCGCCGGCGCCGGACCGCACCTCGCCGCTCGGCGAGCGCCCGATCGGCGGGCTCGGCATCTTTCTTGCGAGGACGATGATGGACGCCGTGGAATATCGCCGCGAGGGCGGGCGGAATCATTTGAGACTGCGCAAGCGGATCGCCGCCGAGCCGGGCTGATCCGAGCCCGAGCCGGACGCCGCGCGCCCGCTTGCAGCTCGTCGATGTCGGTGGGGGCTTCATTTGAGACAAAGCGGAAATGAAATTTCTTGCGGCCGACTCATAGCGGGGGGCGGAAGCGAGCGTCAAGCGGAACGGGGGGCGGGGCGCACGGCTTCTGCCGGGTCAGGACGGGACTGCGAGGCGGCGGATCGCGAGGCTGGTGATGTCATCGAACTGCGGGGCTTCCCTGGCAAAAAGCCGGGCTGCCTCCGTCACTTCCCGGACCACCCGCTCGAGCGGCGCGGCGGCGAGGCCGTGGAGTGCGGCTTCGAGCCGCTCCTTGGTGAAGAGCGCGTCCTCGGGATCGGTGGCCTCGGTGATGCCGTCGGTGAAGAAATAGAGCGCCTCGCCGGGCAAGAGATCGAGCCGCACGGCCTTGTAGGTCCAGTCGGGATTGATGCCGAGCGCGACGTTCTGGGGCGTGGCGATGGCGGAGGGCGCGGCTTCGCCGAGGCGATAGGGCGGGTCATGGCCGGCGTTGCAGAGCTCGACGGCGCCGGTCATCGGATCGAGCATGCCGAAGACGAGCGTCATGAACATCATCATGTCGTTGTCTTCGCAAAACTCGCGATTGACGCGGGTAACGATCTCGGCGGCGCGCTCGCCGTCGGCGGAGCGATGGAGGAGGCCGGTGACGACGCGGAGCAGGTTCTTGGTGCGCGCCATCAGCATCGCGGCCGGGACGCCCTTGCCGGAGACGTCGCCGATCGCGAAGGCGAGGCGGCCGTCGTCGGTCGAGAAGAAATCGTAGAGGTCGCCTCCGACTTCGCGCGCCGGCTCCATCATCGCGAAAATCTCGATCGGGCGGTCGGGCGTCGGCTCGGGGAAGATCGCGGGGACCATGCTCATCTGCAGCTTGCGGGCCGCGAGCAGCTCCTGCTCGAGGCGCGCGAGATGCGCGCGGAGCGCGTCGCGGAGCGATTTCTGCTCGAGGCTTGCGCCGACGCGGGCGCGCAGCAGCGTGGCGTTGAAGGGCTTGGGCAGATAATCGACGGCGCCGAGCTGGATGCAGCGCACGGCGCTGTCGATCTCGTTGAGCGCGGAAATCACGATGACCGGCAGCTCGTGGAGGCGGTTCTCGGCGCGCAGCTGCTCGAGGACCTGATAGCCGTCGCACTTGGGCATCATCACGTCGAGCAGGACGAGATCGAAGGGCCGCGCGCGGAGGAGTGCCAGGGCCTCCTCGCCGTCGGCCGCGACGCTGATGTCGCCATAGCCCTCGCGCTGGAGGCGGCGGGTGAGGAGGGCACGGTTGTCCTCGATATCGTCGACGACGAGGATGCGGGCGTTTTGCAGTGCGGCTTTGCCGTTCGGTGTCTCGACCACGCCCGTCCCCCGCTGCCCCAAGCCCACACACCGGCGGCGCGCCGGGATCGCGAGGCGATCCGGAGGTGCGTTGCGCCCGTGCGCTCGCGCAAGCCGGGAGCCTGCCCGCTCAGGCTGAAGGGGCCAATGTAGAGCAGATCGATGCGCGGATGGGAATGGGCGGGCGGGGGATGCGCACGAGAGTGCACGGGTCACAGGATCGTGACCGGGTGGGGCGCGGTGGATGGCGCATGCCGGGTAACATGTAACTTCCGGAGCGATCGGGGGGCGAGGGTTTTCATCTTCGACTGAGCGGGAGCCGGGGTCTCACGGCTTCCCGAAGTTCGAGATCCGCCGGCTTGTTTCCGGGTCGAGAAAGCCGCGCACGGTGGCCTCGGTCTCCGCCGCCATCGCGGCCTCCAATCCTCTGCCCCAGGCGCCTCCGAGAATCCGCCGCAGCGCGCTCACCGGGCCCGCGGGCAGGGAAGCGATGCGCCGCGCCAATGCCAGCGCCTCCGCCATCAGGGCGCCGTCGCTCACCACCTTCCAGACCAGGCCCCAATCCCGTGCCTCAGCCGCGTCGAACCTCTCGCCGAGAAGGATGAGCGCGCGCGCCCGCTCCAGCCCGACCAGGCGCGGCAGCAGATCCGTGACGCCGCCCGTCACGAACATGCCCCAGGCGACCTCGGGAAAGAAGAAGCGCGTTTCCTCCGCCGCGATCGCGAAGTCGCAATTGATCATCCACTCGAGCCCGCCGCCGGCGGCCCAGCCGCGCACGGCGCCGATGACCGGCGTGTTGCCCAGCATGATCGCCCGCGTGACGTCCTGGATGCGCTCGATATACGCCCGCGCCGTCGCCTCGTCGGTGGATTGCGCGGCGAACTCCTTCAAATCGTCGCCGGCGCAGAACGCACGGCCGGCGCCCGTCAGGACCACGGCGCCGACGGCAGGATCCGCCTCCGCCGCGGCGAGCGCGGCGATCAGCGCCTCCAAAAGCTCGGGGACGATCGCGTTGAGCCGGTGCGGGCGGTTGAGCGTGACGACGCGCACGCCGCCGCCCGCGTCCTCGGCGAGGACCATTTCTCCCATCATCGCTCCTTCCTCACCACGCGCCGCGCCTTGCCCTCCGTGCGGGGCAGGCTCGCGAAGGGCACGAGCCTCACCCGCGCCGTCATGCCGAGCTCGCGCTTGAAGGCGGCGGCGACGGTTTCGGCCAGCCCTGCCGCGCCATCCGCGGCAACGCCCTCGGCGAGCTCCGCTTCCACCGGCAGCGCGTCGTACGGCCCCGCGCCCTCGAGAACGATGCGATACTCGCCGGAGAGTGCGCCATGGCGGTTGACGATTGCCGCGACCTGCGCGGGGAAGGCGTTGATCCCGCGCACGACCACCATCTCGTCGCTGCGGCCGACGACGCGAAAGCGCGGCGCCGTCCGCCCGCACGGGGCACGGCCGGTTCCGGTGAGCACGACGATGTCCCCGGTGCGGAAGCGAACGAGCGGCTGGCACTCGCGCGCGAGATGGGTCAGCACGAGCTCGCCCCGCTCGCCCTCCCGCCAGGGCAGCGGCGCGCCGCTTTCGGGCGCGATCAGCTCGGGGTGCAGAACGTCGAGCCCGAGGAAATGAAGATCCTCGGCAAGCGCGGTCTGCGCGGCGAAATTGCTGAACACGTCCGAGACGCCGTAATTGGCGTTGCGCGGCTTCATTCCCCACACCGCCTCGATCCGGCGGCGGAAATTCGGATCGTCGAGGCCGGCCTCGCCGCCGAAGAGCCCGAGTTGCAGCCCGAGATCGCGCGGGGAAAGGCCGGGAAAATCCTCCGCGATGACCCGCTCGAGCACGGCGGGATAGGAGGGCGTGCAGGAGATCGCGGTGACGCCGAGCTCGCGGATGGTGCGGATCAGGAGCCGTGTCTCGCCGACGCCGAAGGGAACGACGGCCGCGCCGGTGGCCTCCAGCGTCGCGTGGTCGGTGAAGCCGCCCATCCAGAGACGGTAGTTGAGGCAATGCACGACGCGATGGCCGGGGCCGAGCCCCGAAGCCGAGTGCGCGCGGGCGCCGACGAGTGTGGTCTCCTCGGCATCGCGCGCGGAGAGGGCGAGGTTCATGGCCGCACCGGTCGTGCCCGAGGTGCGATGGATGCGCGCGATCCTGGTTGTCTCGGCGGCGAGATAGTCGCCGAAGGGCGGGCTCGCCTGCTGGCTCGCGCGCAGCATTTCCTTATCGATCAGCGGCAGCGCGGGGAGATCCTCGAGCCGGGACGGCGGCGCCGCTCCGGCCCATACCCGCCGATGCAGCGGCGAGGCGGCGAGCACGTACGCGCGCTGGCGCTCCCAAGCGGCCTGGCGGTGCGCCGCGAGCGCCCCGAGCTCCGCGAAATCGGCCCGTTCCATCAGCACGGAAGTTGTTGCTCGCCTGCCGAGAGAAATGATAATGACATCATTGTCATTTTCTCCTTCGCGTCAATCCTTCCGATGGCGAGCACCCACACGCCGCGCTTCGCCGCCGTCCTTCGCCGGCGGGCGGGGGAGCAAGATCTCCGCAAGACCGAGCGCACGCGCCTCGATCTGCTCTCGGCCCTCGCCGCGCGCCTCGAATCCGGGGCCGAGCCCGCTGAGCTGCGCGTGGCCGATATCACCGCGGAGGCCGGCCTCGCGCACGGCACCTTCTATCGCTACTTCACCGATCGCCAGGACGCCCTCGAGGCGCTGGTGGGCGAGTTCGCCCGCCATCTCCGCCAATCGCTCGCCGCGGTGCGCGAGGGAGCGCCGGCGTCGCGCGCGCGCGTGCGCGCCGCCACGCGGGCCTATGTGCGCCTCTTTCGCGCCAATGCCGGCCTGATGCGCTGCCTGATGGATCTCGGTCCAGACGGCGCCGCCTTCCGCGCCCATTTCCAGAGCCTCAACCGCGACTGGAACGGACGCGTCGCGGCGGCGATCGCGCGGCGGTGGGGCAAGCCGTCGGGATCGATGTTGCCGACGGCCTATGCGATCGGCGGCATGATCGATGACTTCCTGGCCGGGCTCTACCTGCGCCGCGATCCGGCGCTGGCGGCATTCGCGAAGAACGAAGCCGCCGTCGCCGATCTTTTGACGGAGCTCTGGTGCCGCGCGGCCTACGGCGCGGTTCCGCCCGAGCCTGGCTAGCCCTAGCCGCGCCAGAAGGGCTTGTTGTGGTCGAAAGCCACCTGGGCGCGGCTGATCCCGAGATCCTTGAGCGCGGCGTCGCTGAGCGCGAGCGCGGCCGCGCGCTGGCGGTGACGCTCGGACCAGGTCGCGAGCTGGGCTTTCAGGCCCGCGAGGGCGGCCAGCGCCGCACGCGCCGGGCGGGGCGCATGGGCTTGGGTACGGGCGACCGAGAGCGTGTTCATCGTCATTCTCCTCATATGAGCGCGGGCACAGGCCTTTCGCCTCGTCGCGCGCGTGATCTCGTAACGCTCACGGATTTAGGAGGCGTTTCGGCCATCGACAACCGAATTGTCGTCACGTATCATGTGAAGGAATATCACGCGAATCGGAGGGAGGATGGCCCGCTCATTGCCCCCGCTCAAGACGCTGCCCGACTTCGAGGCGGCGGCCCGGCTTCTCAGCTTCACCAAGGCGGCGGAGGAGCTGCACGTCACCCATGGCGCCGTGAGCCGGCAGGTGAAGTCGCTCGAGGAGCATCTCGGCCTCAGCCTGTTCCGGCGCCTGAACCGCGCGCTGCGGCTGACCGACGAGGGGCAGGCCTATGCGCGCACGGTGCGCGAGCTGCTCGATCAGCTCGCCGAGGCGACGCGGCGGCTGCGTACGCCGAGGGAGGCAAGCGGGCTTACCGTGAGCACCACCTATTCCTTCACGAGCGGCTGGCTGGTGCCGCGGCTCGGGCGCTTTCGCGCGCTTCATCCGGACATCGACGTGCGGCTTCAGGCGAACGACCAGATCGTCGATTTCGCGCGCGACAATGTCGATCTCGCGATTCGTTACGGGCGAGGCCATTACCCGGGCTTCGCCGTCGAGCGCATGATGGGCGACGATTATGTTCCGGTGGCGAGCCCGTCGCTGTTGAAGGGCAGGCATCCGCTCAGGAAGCCCGCGGACCTCACGCACCATGTGCTGCTCCACGACGAAGGGAACGAGGTGGATTGGCGGATGTGGCTGATGGCGGCGGGGGTGGCGGGCATCGACGCCTCGCGCGGGCCGGTGTTCAGCCATACTGCGATGGCGATCCAGGCGGCGATTCGCGGCGAGGGCGTGGCACTCGGCCGGACGGCGCTCATCGAGGAAGAGCTCAAGTCCGGCCAGCTCGTGCGCCTCTTCGACGTCAAGCTCGAAGCGCAGATGGCCTATTACGTCGTCTGTCCGGCGCGCGCGCTGGAGCGGCCCCTGGTGCGCGCCTTCCGCGATTGGCTTCTGGCCGAGGCGGGAGCCGGTGGGTGAACGTGCGGCGCGGCGCGATCGATCCTCAGGAGAAACGGCGTCCGGCCGACGACGGCCCGGAGCGCCGTTGGCCGCCTCGCGAAAGTGGGTTACGGCCATTCCAACCGCTCCCCGCACGCCCCTTGACATGGGGGGCGGCGCGCCGCACGATTTGTAAACGCTTACAAAATGGGGAGGAAGATGATGCGCATCCGGTCCGCCCTCGCCGCCATGCTCGGCGTGGTCATGTCTCTTGGCGTGGCGCATGCCCAGTCGTTCGACTGGCAGAAATACAAGGGCCAGACGGTCAGCTTCCTCAACGAGAACAATCCCTGGTGGAACGAGCTGCGGCCGTATCTGCCCGAGTTTCAGAAGCTCACCGGCATCCACGTCCAGGTCGTGACCTTCCAGGAGCAGCAGATGCGCCAGCGCCTGGTGACGATCCTCCAATCGAAGAGCAACGAGGTCGATACCTTCATGTCGCTGACCTCGCTCGAGGGCGCGCTCTACGCCCATGCCGGGTGGTACGCGGACCTCGGCCCCCTCATGAAAGGCGAGACCGAGCCAGGCTACGACCTCGCGGACTTCAGCCGCGCCCTCATCGCCGGCGAGACCTACGGCGGCAAGCTGATCGGCGTCCCGCTCAACATCGAGGGGCCGATCGTCTATTACCGCAAGGACGTCTTCGAGAAATGCGGGATCACGCCGCCCAAGACGCTCGAGGATCTCACCGCGGCCGCGGCGAAGATCAAGCAATGCGAGCCGCACATGGTGCCCTGGGTGACCCGCGGACTCGCACCGGCGCTTCCCTACACCTTCAGCAACGTGCTGCATAATTTCGGCGCCGATTATTTCGACGCCGCCGGCAAGCCGGATCTCTGCGCGCCCAAGGCGGTCGCGGCGGTGGCGTGGTACGCGGACATGCTGAAGAAATACGGCCCGCCCGGCGCGGTGAACTACACCTTCGTGCAGATCGCCGATCTCTACGGCCAGGGCCGCGCCGCCATGGCCTTCGAATCGAGCAACGAGTTCACGCCGATCATGGCCGCACCCGGCCGCAGCGGCGATACCGGGCTGATGCTGCTCCCGCCCGGGCAGGGAGGATCGAAGCCCACCGTCATCGGCTGGGGGCTCTCGATGTCCGCCTTCTCGAGCCACCAGCCCGCCACCTGGTACCTGATGCAATGGGCGACCAGCAAGGCGATGGAGGCGCGGCTCGCGCTCAAGGGGATCGCGCCGCCGCGCGCCTCGGTCGCCGATTCGCCGGCGTACAAGGCCTGGCTCGACCAGCTTCCGGTGCGGGGCGAATGGCAGAAGCTGATCGACACGATGGCGGCGACGGGAACGAGCGAGGTGGGCCCGCCGATCGACCGGCAGCCCCAGGCGCGGCAGATCATCGGCGAGGCGGTCGATCGCGTCCTGCTCGGGCAGGCGAGCGCCAAGGACGCCGCCTGCCAGGCCGACCACGACATCGAGGCGATGCTCGCCTCGCACTGAGCCGCGCCCCGTGCCGTCCTCCGCCACCGCTGCGGTCGCGTCTTCGCGGACGCGCCGCCGCGGGCGGCTCGCACGCCACAATTTCCGCTGGATGCTGGCCCCGGCGGGCGTTTTCGTCGTCGTGATGATCGGGTTTCCGTTCCTCGATACACTCTGGCTCAGCCATTTCTCGTTCCATTTCGGCTCCGCCGCGCACCCGATCGGGCTCGGCAATTACGCGGCACTGCTCAGGGACCGCGAGTTCTGGAACGGGCTCAAGGTTACCTTCGTGCTCTATGTGCTGGCGCTTGTCCTGCAGCTGGTGGGCGGGCTCTATCTGGCGCTGCTGCTCAACCGCCTCACGCGGTTCCGCCGCTTCCTGCGCACGCTGCTGGTTTCGCCCTTCGTCATGCCGAGCGTCGTCGTCGGCATGATGTGGCTGGTCATCTTCGACCCCACGATCGGGCTGGCGAACTGGGTGCTCTCGCTCGTCGGCCTGCCGCCGCTGCTGTGGCTCGCCTCGCCAACCTGGGTGATCCCGACCGTCGCCCTGATCGACACCTGGCAATGGGCGCCGTTCGTGGCGCTGATCCTGCTCGCCGGGTTGCAATCGCTGCCGGCGGACGTGTACGAGGCGGCGGCGATCGACGGCGCGGCCGGGTTCTCGCTGCTGCGGCGCATCACGCTGCCGCTGCTCGGGCCGAGCCTGCTCACCGCGGCGATCCTGCGCAGCGTCGATCTGCTGCGCTTCTTCGACATCATCTACATCACGACGCAGGGCGGGCCGGGCGATGCCTCGGACACGCTCAACATCTACGCCTTCCGCCAGGGCTTCGTGTTCCTCGACATCGGCTATGCCGCCGCACTCATGGTCGCACTCACCGCCGTCGTCATCGGCGTGGTGCTGGCGCTGACGCGACTGAGGCGCGTGCTCGCATGGTGAGGCGCCCGCTCTCCGCGCGCGCGCTCCGCGTGCTCGACGGCGCGCAGATCCTGCTCGTCGCACTCGTCGTGCTGGCGCCGATATTCTGGATGGTCACGGCGAGCTTCAAGAATGCGAGCGCAGTCACCGCCTATCCGCCGCAGTTCCTCTTCCGCCCGACGCTTCGCAACTACGCGACGCTGCTGCAGACGATGCCGTTCGCGCGCTATGCGCTCAACAGCTTCATCATCGCCTCGGGGGCGACGATCGTGGGCATCGGGCTCGGCGTGCCGGCTGCCTTCGCCGTCTCCTGGAACCGGCTCAACTGGCCGGCCGTGACGCTGCTCGCGGCGCGGATGGCGCCGGGCGCGCTCTTCCTGCTGCCCTGGTTCGTGATGTTCTCCGGCATCCATGCGATCGGGGATTTCTGGGTCCTGATCGTCACGCATGCGGTGATCACGCTGCCGCTCGCGCTCTGGACCATGCTGCCCGCGTTCGACGCGCTGCCGCGCTCGCTCGTCGAGGCGGCGATGATCGACGGCGCCGGCGATCTTTCGCTCCTGCTCCGGATCGTCTGCCCGCTCGTCGCCCCGGCGCTCGCGGTGAGCGTGATCCTCTGCTTCGTCTTCACCTGGAACTATTTTCTCTTCGCACTCGTGCTCTCGGGCTTTTCCTCGACGCCGCTGGTCGTCGCGGCATTCAACTTCGTGGGCGAGGGCGTCACCGACTGGGGCGCGCTGATGGCCGCGGCGACACTGATCGCGCTGCCGCCGGTGCTCCTCACTTTCCTCGTGCAGAAACAGCTCACCGCCGGCCTTGCCGCCGGGGCCGTGAAGGGATGAACCGGATGCGGGCAGCGATCTTCGAGGGCGCGGGCAAAATTTCGGTGGGCGAGCGCGAAGCACCCGAGCCGCAAGCGGGCGAGGTGCGGCTTGCGGTCGCTTCCTGCGCGCTCTGCGGCTCCGACCTCCGGCTCTTCCGCGAGGGCGCCTCGTGGATTCCCGGCCACGAGATCATGGGCCGCGTGGAGGCGCCCGGCCACGCGCTCGATGGGCGGCGGGCTCTCGTCTATATCCCCGTCTTCTGCGGGGCCTGCGCGCGCTGCCGCGCCGGCGATACGCATCTCTGCGAGACCGACCCCGACCTCATCGGCTGGAACCGGCCCGGCGGCTATGCCGAGGCGCTGAACGTTCCCGAGCGCTGCCTGCTCCCGGTGCCCGACGATATTCCGGACGCGCTCGCGCCGCTGCTGCTCGACGTGATCGGCACCACCGCGCATGCCGTCCGGCTGGCACGGAAGCTCGTCTCCGGCGGGCGGGCGCTCGTTCTGGGGGCGGGGCCGATCGGGCTCGGGGCGATCCTTTCGGCGCGCGCGCTCGGGTTTTCCGCGCTCACGGTCTCCGAGCCGCAGCACTACCGGCGCGAGCTTGCGATCTCGCTCGGCGCGGCGCCGTGGGACGGCGAGGCGGGAGGGTTCGACCTCGTGCTCGAATCGAGCGGGCGGGCCGAGGCGCGGCAGGCGGCGATCGAGAAGGTGGCGCCCGGCGGGGTGGTCGTGCTCCTGGGCGAGAGCGGGACGCCCTGGCCCTTCACCGAGAACCGAAAAATCCGCCGCAAGGACTTCTGGATGCTGCGCTCCTTCTACTTCCCGATCGGCGACTACCAGGCCAATCTCGCCCTGCTTCGGGCGGATCTCGGCGCCTATCGCCGGCTGGTCGATCGGACCTGCGGGCTTGAAGAGCTTGGGGATTGTTTTTCCGCATTTGCTTCAGGAAAGCTTGCTAAGCCATTGCTTTCATTTGCCTGAGAAGGCCCCTGGACAGGCGGCACGCGCACGCGCGATATCGTGCCGCCGGCCCATCGAGGAAACGCCCCCATGGACGAAGCGAGCGCCAACCAGTTCCGCACCGAGGAGGACGCGCTCGGCGACGTCCAGGTTCCCGCCGAGCAGCTCTGGGGTGCGCAAACCGAACGCTCGCACGAGAACTTCCTCATCGGCGTCGAGCGCTTCCGCTGGCCCCGCCCGGTGATCAAGGCGCTCGGCATCCTCAAGAAGTCGGCGGCGCTCGCCAACCGCGAGCTTGGACAACTCCCGCCCGAGAAAGTCGATCTCATCGTCCGCGCCGCGCAGGAAGTGATCGACGGCAAGCTCGATCGGGAATTCCCGCTCGTCGTCTTCCAGACCGGCTCCGGCACGCAGACCAACATGAACGCCAACGAGGTGATCGCGAACCGCGCGATCCAGATCGCCGGCGGCGTGCTGGGCTCGAAGAAGCCGATCCATCCGAACGACGACGTGAACCACTCCCAATCCTCGAACGACACCTTCCCGACCGCGATGCATATCGCCGCGGTGGACGAGATCGCCGACCACCTGCTGCCCGCGGTGCGGACGCTGCGCGACACGCTCGCGGCGAAGATCGCGCCCTACGCGGGCATCGTCATGGTCGGGCGCACGCACCTCCAGGATGCGACGCCGCTCACCGTGGGCCAGCTCATCTCCGGCTGGGTCGCGCAGCTCGATGAGGGCATCGCGACGATCGAGCGCGCGCTGCCGGGCCTGCTCGAGCTGGCGATCGGGGGCACCGCCGTCGGCACCGGGCTCAACGCCCATCCCCGCTTCGGCGAGACGGTCGCGCGCAAGGTCGCGGAGGAGACCGGGCACAAATTCGTCTCCGCTCCCAACAAGTTCGCCGCCCTCTCGGCGCACGACGCGATGGTGAATGCCTCCGCCGCCATGCGCACCCTCGCCGGTGCGCTGATGAAGATCGCCAACGACGTGCGCTGGTACGCCTCCGGCCCGCGCGCGGGCCTGGGCGAGCTGCTGATCCCCGAGAACGAGCCCGGCTCCTCGATCATGCCGGGCAAGATCAACCCGACCCAGTGCGAGGCGATGACGATGGTCGCGGTGCAGGTGTTCGGCAACGACCACGCGGTTGCGTTCGCCGGCTCGCAGGGCAATTTCCAGCTCAACGTCTACAAGCCGGTGATGCTGCACAATGTGATCGAGTCCGCCGGCCTGCTCGCCGACGCCTGCCTTTCCTTCGAAAAACACTGCGCCCGCGGGATCGCGCCCAACGAAAAGAGAATCGCCGAGCACCTCAACAATTCCCTGATGCTCGTCACCGCGCTCAACCCGCATATCGGCTACGAGAAGGCGGCGAAGATCTCGCTCACCGCCTACCGCGAGGACATCAGCCTGCGCGAGGCGGCGCTGAAGCTCGGCTTCCTCACCGCGGAACAATTCGACCGGTGGGTGCGCCCCGAGGACATGACCCACCCGCTGCCCGAACCGGAGAGGTGAACGGAGAGCGCGCGCTTCGCGCCGCGGTCGGGATCGTCGGCGCCGGCCCGGCGGGGCTCATGCTCTCGCACCTGCTCGCGCGCGCCGGCATCTCCTCCATCATCGTCGAGAACCGCACCCGCGCGGAGATCGAGGCCACGATCCGCGCCGGCGTGCTCGAGCAGGGCACGGTCGATCTGATGGCCGAGACCGGCCTCGGCGCTCGGCTGCTCAGCGAAGGCTTCGTCCATCACGGCATCTCGTTCCGCTTCGAAAACCGCTTCCACCGCATCGACTTCTCCGCGCTGACCGGCGGCAAGGCGATCACCGTCTACCCCCAGCACGAGGTGCTGAAGGATCTCATCAAATCCCGCCTCGACGCCGGCGGGACGATCTTCTTTTCCGCCGACCGCGCCTCGCTCCACGATCTCGACAGCGACACCCCCTCGCTCCGCTTCGTCTCCGACAACCACGCGCACCGCCTTGTCTGCGACTTCATCGCCGGTTGCGACGGCGGAACCGGCCCGGCCCGCCACGCCATTCCCGACACCGCCCACCGCATCTTCGAGCGACACTACCCGTTCGGTTGGTTCGGCATCCTCGCCGCCGCGCCGCCCTCGTCGCCCGAGCTGATCTACGCCCGCCACGAACGCGGCTTCGCGCTCATCAGCACCCGCTCGCCCACCGTGCAGCGGCTCTATTTCCAGTGCGATCCCGATACGTCCCCCGACGATTGGTCCGACGACCGCATCTGGGCCGAACTGCACACGCGGGTCTCCGGCCCCGACTTCCGCCTCCACGAGGGCAAGATCTTCCAGAAGGGCGTGATCCATATGCACAGCCGCGTCGCCGAGCCGATGCAATACCGGCGACTCTTCCTCGCCGGCGACGCAGCCCACATCGTCCCGCCGACCGGCGCGAAAGGCCTGAACCTCGCGATCGCCGACGCCTTCCTCCTCTCCCGCGCTCTCGCCGCCTTCTACGGCACCGGCCGACACGACCTGCTCGACACCTACTCCACAACCGCACTCCACCGCGTCTGGCGCGCCCAACACTTCTCGTGGTGGATGACCGCCATGCTCCACCGCTTCAACGACGCGAGTTCCTTCGATCGCCGCCGCCAACTCGCGGAACTCGAAATGGTGGCGACCTCACACGCCGCGCAAACGCTGCTCGCGGAGAACTACGTGGGCCTGCCGCTGGAAGAAAGACCAAGGGGGCTCTGCCCCCTTGGAACCCCCGCCAGGGCCTGGGGCCCTGGACCCCATTCCTTTGGCAGGCGCTGAGGGCGGTTTGGGCGAAGCGCGT
>DATJTV010000109.1:0-3971 GCA_035503055.1 Acetobacteraceae bacterium | reverse complement strand
ACGTCGGATCTCGGCGACGATCCCGACGCGCTCGGGACCGATATCGAGGTCGGGCCCGGCGCCGACGACACGGAGACCTAGTGTCCTGCCCCCTCCGTTCGTTGCATGTCGCGACGAACGGAGGGGATAAGCAGGCCACTGGAAACAAAGAGCGAGTGTCCCGATTCCGTCCGCATTTCAATGCGGCGGACTTGGGAATCGGGACACTAGCGCCCGCTCGTGTTCCTTATTCGCTCTCTATGCTTCTCTCCCGCCGATGGACCACCCGCCTGCCGATCGCGCCATTCCGCTCGCCTGTTCGGTCGGAAGCCTAAGCGGATATTGGCTTCAGGTGCGCTGCCCGCGGGGTCATGGTTCCACTCGGCGATACCATAAACCGTCGGTGACGAAATTCGCCATCCAATTGACCTGGCCGGGCAGTCCGCGTCCAATCGCCCGCACACATGGAGGAATTCGTGCAGATGCGCCTCGCGATCGGGTTCGCCCTGGCCGCCCTCGGCCTGATCTTCTCGGGCACAGTTCAGGCCGCGAGCCCGCCGGCCACCAACGGCTTGATCATCAACGTGCCGGTGCGGCTGAAAGAGGCCAAGGTCGTGTTCAATCTCGACCATCCGGCGTTCGAAGGCGACGAGCCGACCGGCCTCGAATTCCTCCGCGACATGATCACGCGATTTCGGACCGACGGCACAAAGGCCGCGCTGGTCGCAATCTTTCACGGCGACGCCGGCTACATGGTCCTCGATGATACCGCCTATGACAGGGTCCGGAACTGGCAGGGCGGAAACCCGTACAAGGACCAGATCGCGGAACTGATGCGCGAGGGCGTGGATATCGAAGAGTGTGGGGAAACGATGGCGACCAATCACTGGACAAATGCCGAGCTTCTGTCGGGGGTAAAGGTGAATACCGGCGCTAATTTCCGGATCGTGCAGCTCGTTCAAGAAGGCTTCGTCCAATTGCAACCGTAAGGACGATGCACGAGCGGATTGCTCGCCGCCGGCGATGCCCACCGTCCGGCCCTCGATCCGCGTCAACGGCGCGCCCATGCTGATCCTCTGGGCCGCGGTCGTGGCCGAACGCTCGGCTACCGGCCCGAGACCGCCTTGACGCTCGGCCGCCTCGTGGCGGGATCGAGCACTCGCGTCAAGGCCTGACGGCTCGGCATCGTCGAGGAAACCGAAGGGGGCTGCCGAGCGCCGCGAGAAGGCACGAGAGCTGTCCGGAGGTGATGGATTCCATGAAAGCCGCGCTTATCGCAATCATCCTGGCAGTTGCCTCGTTTTCGGTGGTGCCCGTCCGCGCCAACGAAACTGTTCGCATCGCGCACCAGACCGATTTTGCGCCGTTCGTGTATGTGAAGGACGGGAAGTCGCAAGGCTTGATCGTCGATATTCTCAATGCCGCGGCCGCTCGCGAAGGCATCACGATCATCTTCGTCCCCGTACCCTTTGCGCAAGTCGACGGGTCGCTAACGGACGGCAAGGCAGACGCGATCACGCCGCTTGCGGTGACACCGGACCGCCGGAAGGTCTACGATTTCAGCTCGACGTTGGTCTTCACCGGCGGCGCACTCTTCGTCCGGGCTCCAGATGCAACGCCTGCTGGTCTTCCGGCGTTGGCGGGTAAGAGCGTCGCGACACCCAAGACTGGGCCATTCGTCGACTATATCCAAAAGACGGCTCCCCAGGCGAGACTCGTGATCACGCCGGATTATCCCACGAGCTTCGAGGACGTGATCGACGGCAAGGTGGACGCAGCCGCTTTGAACCTCCAGGTCGGCGCCAATATGGTCGCTACGTCGTACTCGGGCAAAGTGACCATCCCAACGAGGATGTTCACGGCCAAGCTTCCCTATGCCGTCGCGGTCGCCAAAGGTCGGCACGCCGATTTCCTGACGAAGCTCGACGCCGGAATAGCGGCTATTGCAGCGGATGGTACCTTGAGGAAAATCGAAGACAAATGGCGAAAACAATAAAAGAGCCCTGTTGACCGTGGTCTCCCGAACACGTCGAACCCCCCCTCGGCGATCTTGCGCCGCCGGGGCATCCCTCGCCAGGCGGCGTTCACTCCGCGGCCGACGCCACCTGGTCGGCTGAGCGGCGGCGCTTTCGGGCCGTTCGCCGCTTCCGGGCGGGGCGGCGCACCCGCTCCCGGGCCTCTTCGAGATCGCGCATCATTTGCAGATTGAGCCAGAACTCGGCAGACGTGCCGAACCGGTCGGCCAGCAGGACCGCGCCCTCGGCGGTCACGGCGCGGGCGCCTGCCGCGATCGCGGAAATGCGGTTCAAGGGCCCGCCAAGCTCGGCCGCGAGCGCGCGCGCGGACAAGCCGAGCGGTTTCATGAACTCCTCAAGGAGAACTTCGCCCGGCGTCACGCGGCCGATGCGCCTGTTGCCGGCCACGTCGGAGAAGTCCATTCCAGCCACTTCCTCAGTGCGAATAGCCATCGTCATCCCCCGCGGTAATCGACGATCTCCACGTCGTAGGCATCCCGTTCCCGCCAGACGAAGCAGACGCGCCACCGGTCGTTGGCGCGGAAGCCGCTGACGCCGCCAATCCCCAGGATCACCGTCTTGGCGGCTCAATTCGCCAGAACTTCGTCGCCGCGTGGCCGCTCCGCGTCACGGCGATGCGCGTGGCCTTGCCAACCTCCTATGCCGCCCGGTTCCCACCGCAACGGGGCCAAGCCGCTCCGCCTCTCGACGGCTCCGCGCCTTGGCCCGTTGCTCCGGCCGTGCATGATGACAATGGTCCCCTCCGGATTTCCTGGACCAGTCTGAGTGAAAGTTTTTCCGGCTATGGTCGCCCGGGGAGGAGGGGCTGTGGCCGATGAAGACGTCGAAGTTTACCGACCAGCAGATCGCCTTTGCTTTGCAGCAGGCTGAAGCCGGCACCTCGGTGGAGGAAGTGTGCCGCAAAATGGAGATCAGCCAGGCGACCTTCTTTCGATGGAAGAAAGTTTATGGCGGGCTGATGCCGTCAGAGGTTCGCAAGCTGAAACGACTCCAGGAAGAGAATGGCAGGCTGCGCAAGCTCGTGGCGGACCTGACGCTGGACAAGGAGATGCTGACCGAGGTCATTAAAAAACAGATCTGACGGCGGAACGGGGGCGTGAGATGATTGGCTTCGTGAAGATTGCTTTTCGGATCTCGGTCCGGCGGGTGTGCAGGGCGATTCCTGTGCCGCGGTCGACGTATCATTACACTTCGGTCCGGCCGAACCGGGACGTCCTGCGCAAGCGGATCCGGGAGCTTGCCGAGACGCATGTTCGCTACGGCTATCGGCGGGTCCACATTTTGCTGCGGCGCGAGGGCTGGCGGGTGAATGCGAAACGGGTTCACCGCCTCTATCGGCAGCAAGGCCTGCAGATGAGGCTCAAACCGCCACGCCGGCGGGTCATGGCCAAGCTCCGGTCAGATCGCTCGACGGCCAACGGCCCGAACCAGATCTGGGCCATGGACTGGATGCATGACGAGCTGTTCGACGGCCGCCGCATCTGGGTTCTGACGATCGTGGATACCTGGAGCCGGCTCTGCCCAGTCATGCGTGTCTGCCGCTCGGCGCCGGCTATGGAAGTGATCGGGGCCCTTGAAGAGGCGCGCGGTCGCGTCGGTCTGCCCCACACGATCCGCGTTGACCAAGGCGCCCAGTTCACATCGAAGGAATTCGACCTCTGGGCCTACGCCAACGGCGTCACCATCGATTTCTCGCGGCCTAGCCGGCCCACTGACAACGCGTACGCCGAGAGCTTCAACGCTATCGTTCGGCTCGAGTGCCTCGGTCAGCACTGGTGCATGGGGTTGAATGACGCCCAGGAAAGGGTCGAAGCTTGGCGCGTCGAATACAACGAAGTGAGACCGCATAGCGCAATTCGTGACAGGACGCCTATGTCCTTGATCTACCACCCTCGGCAGGTCGCCGAGGCCAAGAAGGAGCCGGAAACTCTCATCTGAACCGGTCCAAGTTTCGGG
>DATJTV010000108.1:0-6350 GCA_035503055.1 Acetobacteraceae bacterium | reverse complement strand
CGCGAACTCGCCCGGCTTGCGGCACGCCTTCACGTGGGCGAAGCCTGTGCCCACGGGAAGGCGCGGGATGCGGATCGCGGTCAGGATCTCGCCCTTCGCCAGCACCGTCGCGAAAGGGCCGGCGATCAGCCCGGCCACTGGCACGCGCCGCGTGCCGGATGGCGATTGCAGCACCGCCTCCGCACCCAACGCCGTGAGCGCGGTGATCCAGTCCGCGGCGGGATCGGCGTGGCAGAGGCTGCCGCCGATCGTCCCACGCGTCCGGATCGCGTGATAGGCGATGCCGCCCGCGACGCGCGCGAGGACGCCGTTGCCGATGTCCGGAGTTCGGCCCGCCGCGATCGCCGCGTGGGTCACCGTTGCGCCGATCGTTACGAAATCGGATGATTCCGCCAGGAAAGCCAGCTCCGGCAGATGGGAGATCTGCACGAGGAGGTCGGGCTGGGCGAGGCGGAGGTTGAGCATCGGCCCGAGCGACTGCCCGCCGGCGAGCACGCGCGCGTCGCCGCTTTCCGCCGCCAGGAGCCGCATCGCCTCGGCGAGGCTCGCCGGGCGTGCAAAATCGAACCGGACGGGCTTCATGTGCGCCGGGCGAGCAGTGCGGCGAGGATGCGGCGCGGCGTGATCGGGAGTTCCGCGATCGCGACGCCGAGCGGGGCGAGCGCGTCGTTGACGGCGTTGGCGAGCGCCGCCGGCGGCCCGATCGCGCCACCTTCGCCGATGCCCTTCTGGCCGAAGAACGAGAGCGGCGAGAGGGTCTCCATGTGCTCGATCCGGATGTCCGGCACCTCGGTCGCGCCCGGCAGCGTGTAGGCGGCGAGCGTCGTCGCCAGCGGCTGGCCCTGCCCGTCGAACGGCATCTCCTCATAGAGCGCGGTGCCGATCCCCTGCGCCGCGCCGCCGAGCACCTGCCCGTCCACGATCATCGGGTTGACGAGCCGGCCGCCATCCTCGCAGATCGCGTAATCGAGGATGCGCACCGTGCCGATCTCGGTGTCCACCGCGACGAGTGCGGCGTGGGCGGCGTAGCTGAAGGTACCGCTGTCGCGCGTGGTCTTGTATCCGGCCGTGACTTCGAGCCCGCCCGGCGCCACGCCCTCCGGCAGATCCTGCGGCCGCAGGTACCAGGTGCGCGCGACGGTCCCGATCGCGACCTCGCCGGCCGGCCCCGCCACCACGCCGTTGCCGACGCGCACCGTCTCCGGTGCGGCTTGCAGCAGGTGCGCGCCGATCGGCCCGATGCGCGCGGCAAGCTCGGTGCAGGCGTTCGCCACGGCCCCACCCGCCATGACCATCGCGCGCGAGCCCCAGGTTCCGGTGGAATAGGGCGTCATCGCCGTATCGCCGTGGACGAGCCGGATCGCGGCCAGCGGAATCGCAAGAATCTCGTGCGCGACCTGGGCGAGCGTCGTCTCCAGCCCCTGCCCGTGCGAATGGAGGCCGACGCGAAGCTCGAGCCCGCCATCCGGCGTCAGCCTGGCCGTCGCCTGCTCGAATCCCGGCACCATCGGGATGCCCCATCCGGCATAGACCGAGGTGCCGTGCGCGCCCTGCTCGCAGAAGATTGCAAAACCAAGTCCGATCCGCTCGGTCCCGCTCGCCTCCGCCTGCCTCCGTCGCACCCCCGCGACGTCGATCGCTTCGGCGACGCGGCGGAGGCACGCGGGGTAGTCGCCGCTATCGAAGTGCTTGCCGGTGATATTGTCGAACGGCATCGCGCTTGCCGGCACGAGGTTGCGAAGCCGGACCGCAACGGGATCGAGCCCGGCCTCGCGCGCCAGCGCATCCAGCATCACTTCGAGTGCGAAACAAACTCCGGCGCGCGCGACTCCGCGATAGGGCAGGATCGGCGGCTTGTTGGTCGCGGCCGAGAAGGTGCGGCAGCGATAGGACTCCATCACGTAGGGGCCGGGCAGGATGCTCGCCACCTGCGCGGCCTCCAGGCAGGCGGAGAACGGGTAGGCGGAATAGGCGCCCGCATCCACCACCGCCTCGGCGTCGATGCCGATCAGCCGGCCGTCCGCCTCGGCGTACAGGGCGATGTCGTAATCGTGCTCGCGGCAGTTCGCGTTGCCGGCGAGCTGCTCGCGCCGGTCCTCGATCCAGCGCACCGGATGGCCGAGCCGGCGGGCGAGGAAGCCCGCGCACACCTCCTCGGCGAGCAGGATGCCCTTGTAGCCGAAGCCGCCGCCGACGTCGGGCGAGACGATTCGGATCCGTGCCTCGTCGAGGCCGAGGCAGCCCGCGAGCCCGGTGCGCACGATGTGCGGCATCTGCGTCGCTGTGTAGAGCAAAAGCTGCCCGAGCCTCCGGTCCCACGTCGCGACCACGCCGCGCCCCTCGAGCGGAGACATGCATTGCCGCGCCGTGCGGAGCCGCCGCCGCACGGTGATCGGCGCCCCTCCGGCGAAGCGCTCCGGCGCCACCGCTACGAAAGTTTCGAGAAAGACGTTGTCGGGCCAGTGCTCATGGAGGCGCGTCGGCGTGGCGAGCGCCTCGCGCATGTCCACCACGGCGGGCAGCTCCTCGAAATCCACCGCGACCGCGGCCGCGAGGTCCTCCGCCTCGGCGCGGCTCGCGGCCACGCAGACGGCGATCGGCTCGCCCACGTAACGGACCTTCCCGTGCGCGAGGACCGGCTGCTCGGAGCTTCGGAAGCCGGGCAGGGCGGAATTCGCGACGATCGGCGCGACGCCGGCGAGGTCCGCCGCCGTGAACACCGCGCCCGCAGGTTTCTTGACCCCGCGGATCAGCGCATGCGCCAGCGGGCTGCGGGCGAAGGCCAGCTCGCGCATGCGCGGCAGCCGGATGTCGGCGACGAACTCGCCTTGCCCGCGCAGGAACCGCTCGTCCTCGAGCCGCAGCACCGAGCATCCCACTCCCTCGCGCACCAATCCTCCGCTTGCATTCGGCCGGCGCCTATCGTTAGCATACTGACGAAATTCGGCGGCGTGAACCCAAGAGTAACCCGGAGCACCGGCGATGGATGCCCAGTTCGATCATCTCCTGCGCGGCGGCCGCGTCATCGATCCGGCGAGCGGGTTCGACGGCGTCGCCGATCTCGCGATCACCGGCGACCGCATCGCCGCCCTCGCCCCTTCCATCCCGCCCGAAGCCGCGCGCACCGTAACCGATGTCGCGGGCAAGCTCGTCGTGCCCGGCCTGATCGACACGCACGGCCATGTCTATCGCTATGTTACCGGCCGCTTCGGCCTCGAGGCCGACATGGTGGGCGTCCGCTCGGGCGTCACCACGGTCGTCGATCAGGGCGGGCCCAGCTGCATGACGATCCCGGGCTTCCGCCATTTCATCGCCGAGCCGGCCGAAACGCGGGTTCTCTGCTTCATTTCCGCCTATCTCGTCGGCGGCCTCGAAGGCCATCTCTACCCGGAGCTCTACGGCCCGGGCCAGGTGGACGTGAAGGCCACGGTCAAGGCGGCGCGCGCCAACGCCGACCTCGTGCGCGGGGTCAAGGCGCATGCCGAGACCGGCGGCGTCTCGCGCTGGGGCCTCGAAGTCATCAAGCTCGGCAAGGAGATCGCGCGTGAGGCGGGCCTGCCGCTCTACATCCATCTCGGCCAGCTCTGGCCGGTGAAGAAGGGCGCCGAGGTCAACGCGGACGACGTGGTGCGCGCGCTGGTTCCGCTGATGGAAGAGGGCGATGTCCTCGCCCATCCCTTCACCCGCCATCCGGGCGGCTTCATCTCGGCCGAAACGGGCGAGGTCCATCCCGTGGTGTGGGCGGCGCTCGAGCGCGGCGTCACCGTCGATGTCGGCCACGGTTCTCATTTCAGCTTCGAAATGGCCCGCCGCGTGCTCGCGGCCGGCATCCGCCCCTACACGCTGGGCGCGGACATGCACGGCTACAACGTGAGCGTGCCGAGCGACGACGAGGCGAGCCGCAGCGCCAACCCGTTCTTCGGCGTCGCCCCCTTCAACCTCACCCACGCGATGACCGAGCTTCTCGCCCTCGGCATGACGCTGCCCGAAGTGATCGCGACGGCGACGAGCAACGCCGCGCGGATGCTGCGGCTGGAGGATGAGATCGGCTCGCTCGCGCCCGGCCGCGTCGCCGACGTCTCGGTGCTCGAGCTTATGCAAGGCCGCTTCAGGCTTGCCGACAACAGCCGCGAGAGCGTTGTCGTCTCGGAAATGCTGCGCCCGGTCTTCGCTCTGCGCGCCGGCAAGGCGATCGCGGCGGAGAGCCCGCTCATTCCGCCGGCAGAACTTCTCGCCGCCTGATCCATGCGCGAGGTCCTGCGCCAAACGATCGAAGCGGGCGGGCGCTTCTCCACCCGCCTCGAGACCGGCGATACGCTCCGCATCGTCGATCTCAACGGGCAGCAGGCGGTCGATTTCCTGGCTTTCAGCGCGGAGCTTCCGGCCGACCGCTACAATGCGGCGAACACGATGAAGATGAACGGCAGCATCTATCTCGGCAAGGGCGGAAAACTCTATTCCGAGCGCGCGGAAGTGCTGCTCACGATCGTCGACGATACGGTCGGCCGGCACGACACGATCGGCGGCTGCTGCAGTGCCGCCAGCAACTTCGCCCGCTACGGGCTCGAGGGCACGCCGAGCTGCTACGCGAACTTCACGGCCGAGCTGGCCTGCTGGTCGCTCGGCCCGGCCGACATCGTCGCCAACGTGAACTTCTTCATGAACGTCCCGGTCCGCCAGGACGGCTCGATGGCGATCGAGGCCGGGCTCTCGCGCGCCGGCGACTACGTCGCCCTTCGTGCCGAACGTCCGGTGATCGCCGTGCTCTCGAACTGCCCGCAGCGGAACAATCCGGCCGCCGGCTTCGAGCCGACGCCGATCGAGGTAATCCTCACGCGGCCATGAGCGAGAGCGCCGCGCGCGCGAGCGCGCCCGTGGGGCTGCTCAGCGCATCGAGAATGGTGAAGTGGTTCGCTTCGGCCACCGGAACCAGCGGACCCGGCGCGCCGGCCGCTTGCCGCTGGGCATTGAGCGCGCAACTGTCCGCAACGAGCCTTGGCAGCTCCGCCGTGCCGTAGGCGATGGCGAGTCTCTTTTGCACCGGCTTCAGGCGGAGCGGGGAGAGTGTGGCGATCTCCTCCTCCGTCAATTGCAGCTTCTCGTTGAGATAGGTGTCGCGGATCGGCGCGAGATCGAACACCCCGGAAATCGCGAGCCCGGCGGCAACGGACGGATGCCCGAGCCCGAGCGCTGCGAGATGGCCGCCGGCGGACCATCCCGAAAGCAGGATCGGCCCGGCGATGCCGCGGCGCGCGCCGTTCGCGCCGAGCCAGTCGAGCGCGGCCTCGATCTCCTTGACGATCCCGGCCAGCTTCTTCTCCGGCGCGAGCGTGTAGCCGGGCAGGGCGGCCGCCCAGCCGTGCGCGCAGAGCCCCGCGGCGAGCGAGCAGAAATCCTCCCGCCGGTTGCGCTGCCAGTAGCCGCCATGGATGAAGACGAGGCAGGGCGCATCCTCTCTCTCGGCGGGAAAGAGATCCCACCGCATCCGCGCGTCCGGCCCGTAGGGAATATCGAGCGCCGCCCGCGCCCTCTCCCGGAAGCGCGCGGAGGCGGCGATCCGCGCCTCGTTCAGCCGCGCGCTCTCGGCCACCGCCGCGTTGTTGTTGTAGGCGAGGTCCCGCGCCTCCTGGGAGAGAAGCTCCCAGGGCGTCGTCATCAATCGCCGGCCATCAATCGGCGGCGGCGGCGAAGCCCGCGCCCCCCATCCGCGCCCGCACGGCGGCGCCGAACGCGGAAAAGATCCGCTGCGAGAGCGCGTCGGTCTCGAAATCATATTCCGGGTGCCACTGCACGCCGAAGGCGAAGCCCGGCGCCGCCGCAACCCGCACCGCCTCGATCGTCCCGTCCGGCGCCGTGCCCTCGGTTACGAGCCCGGGCGCCAGCGCGTCGATCCCCTGGTTGTGCAGGGAATTGACCGCGATCTCGCCGGCCCCGGCGAGCTGGTGCAGGAAGCTCCCCGGCACCACGCGGATGGCATGCGCCTTGGCGGTGCGCAGCCGCGGCAGCGGCTGCAGCGGCGTCGAGTGGTCGAAGCGGCCGGGCACGTCCTGCAGCCGCTGATGGAGGCTGCCGCCGAGTGCGACGTTCAGCTCCTGAAGGCCGCGGCAGATCGCCAGCAGCGGCACGCCCGCCGCGATCGCGCCGCGGATCAGCGGCAGCGTGACGGCATCGCGCGCCTCGTCCTCCGGCGTTCCCTCCGCGTGCGGCGGTCCGCCGTAAAGGTCAGGCTGCACGTTGGAGCGGCTCCCGGTCAGCATGATGCCGTCCAGCCGCTCGAGAAGAAGCGGAATGTCGGCCGCCTCGCCGTTCGCCGGGATCAGCACCGGCACGGCCCTGACCACCTGATCGGT
>DATJTV010000107.1:0-20011 GCA_035503055.1 Acetobacteraceae bacterium | reverse complement strand
GCCCTCGGCGCGTACGCGCCGAGGGCAGAGCGGATGCAGCGCCGAACAGGCCCGCCCCCCACCACCTCGGGACCCGGCACCGCCGGTGGGGCGGCCAACGTCCAAACGAATGGGTTCCAAGGGCTCCGCCCTTGGCGGGGGTTCAAGGGGGCAGAGCCCCCTTGGCCTACCTTTGGCGGGCTTCGACCATCAGGCGCTTCATTTGGGCAACGACGGAGGCGAGTCCGTCGAAGATCGCCTGGCCGATCAGGAAGTGCCCGATATTGAGCTCGATCACCTCGGGGATTGCGGCGACAGGGCCGACATTGGCGAAGGTGAGGCCGTGGCCGGCGTGGCAGGCGATGCGGAGGTCCGCGGTGAGGCGGGCGGCGGCGGCGAGGCGGGCGAGCTCCGCCTGCCCGCCGGTGGCGTAGCGTCCGGTGTGGAGCTCGACGGCGGCGGCACCGAGCCGGGCGGAGGCTTCCACCTGGCGCGGATCGGGATCGATGAAGAGGGAGACGGCGATGCCCGCAGCGGCGAGGCGCGCGATCGGGTCGGCGAGCGATGATTCCTGGCCGGCGGCGTCGAGCCCGCCTTCGGTCGTCAGCTCCGCGCGCCGTTCGGGCACCAGGCAGCAGGCGGCGGGCCGGGCGGCGCAGGCGATAGTGACCATTTCGGGGGTGGCTGCCATCTCGAGGTTGATGGGTGCGGAGAGTTTGGCTTGGATGCGCTTGAGATCGTCGTCGCGAATGTGCCTTCGGTCCTCGCGGAGGTGGAGGGTGATCGAGTCCGCGCCGGCGGCGATGGCGATTTCGGCGGCGGTCAGCGGGTCGGGGTGGGTTCCGCCGCGTGCATTGCGGAGCGTGGCGACGTGATCGACGTTGATGCCGAGGCGGATGGGGCTCATGCGGCTCTCTCGCGTTGGGCGGCCATAGCGGCGGCGAGGCGAAGGGCGGCGATCAGGCTCGAGGGATCGGCCGAGCCGCGGCCGGCGATGTCGAAGGCCGTGCCGTGGTCGGGCGAGGTGCGGACGATCGGGAGCCCGAGGGTCACGTTCACTCCGTGCGCCATGTCGAGCGTCTTGAGCGGGATCAGCCCCTGGTCGTGGTACATGCAGAGCGCGGCATCGTAGCGGGCGCGCGCCGCCGGCGTGAACATCGTATCGGGCGGGAAGGGGCCGGTGGCGTCGATGCCGGCGGCGGCGAGGGCGGCGACCGCCGGGGCGACGATCTCGCGGTCCTCCGAGCCGAGCGCGCCTTCCTCGCCGGCGTGGGGATTGAGCCCGGCGAGAGCGAGGCGCGGGCGGGCGATGCCGAAATCGCGGGCGAGGCCGGCGGCGGCGATACGGCCGGTGCGGACGATGAGGTCCGTGCTCAGCGTGGCGATGGCGGCGCGGAGGGACACGTGGACCGTGACCGGGACGACGCGGAGCTCGGGGCCGACGAGCATCATCACGGGCTGGGCGCCGCCGGTGAGTGCTGCGAGGAACTCGGTATGGCCGGGATGGGCGAAGCCGGCGGCGTAGAGGACGGATTTGCTGATCGGGTTGGTGACGAGCGCGGCGGCGCGGCCCGCGAGGGCGAGGGCGACGGCGCGCTCGATGGCGGCGATGACCACGGGCCCGTTGCGCGGGTCGGGATTGCCGGGCGTGGCGGGAACGGCGAGCGGGAGGGGCAGAACGGGGAGGGCCTCGGCGAAGCGCGCGGGCGCTTCCTCGGGCGAGGCGATCGGCGCGAGCGGCACGCGCGGGTTGATGGCGGCGAGGCGAGCGGGATCGTCGATGGCGAAGAAGGCCGGGCCTTCGGCGTGGAGAGAAGCCCAGGCAGCGAGCGCGATCTCGCCGCCGATTCCCGCGGGGTCGCCCATCGTCAGCGCGAGCGGGCGCATGGCGCGAAGCTAGAGGTGGATGGCGCGGCCGTCGACCGCGAGGGCCGCTTCCTTCACCGCCTCGTTGAGCGTCGGGTGGGCGTGCGAGGCGAGCGCGATATCCTCGGCCGAGGCGCCGAACTCCATGGCGGTAACCAGCTCGGCGATCAGCGTGCCGGCGTCGGGGCCGAGGATGTGCGCGCCGAGCACCGTGTCGGTGGTTGCGTCGGCGAGGATTTTCACGAACCCGTCGGTATCGCCCATGGCGCGGGCGCGGGGATTGGCGGTGAAGGGGTATTTGCCGATTTTGTAGGCGATGCCGGCAGTTTTCAGCTCCTCCTCGGTCTTGCCGACGGCGGCGGCCTCCGGCCACGTATAGACGACGCCCGGGATCGCATCATAGTTCACGTGGGCGGCCTGGCCGGCGAGGATCTCGGCGAGCGCGCTGCCTTCGTCCATGGCCTTGTGAGCGAGCATCGGGCCGGCGATCGCATCGCCGATCGCGTGGATGCCGGGGACGGAGGTCGCGAAGTGGGCATCGGTTTTGATGCGTCCGCGGTCATCGAGCGCGATGCCCGTCTCGGCGAGGCCGAGCCCGTTGGTGTAGGGGCGGCGGCCGACCGAGACCAGCACGGCGTCCGCGAGAAGCTCGGTGGCTTCGCCGCCCCTGACCGGCTCGAGGCGGAGCCGGACGCCTTCGTTGCCGGGCTCGGCCGCGACCACCTTGGTGCCAAGGCGGAATTTCAGCCCCTGGCGGGCCAGGATGCGCTCGAGCTGCTTCGCGAGCTCAGCGTCCATGGTCGGCACCAGGCGGTCGAGGAACTCGACCACCGTCACTTCGGCGCCGAGGCGTTGCCAGACGCTGCCGAGCTCGAGGCCGATATAGCCGCCGCCGATCACGACGAGTCGTTTCGGAACAGCATCGAACACGAGGCCGCCGGTGGAGGTGACGATGCGCTTCTCGTCGATCGGCACGTTCGGGAGCGGCGTGCTTTCGCTGCCCGAGGCGATGACGATGTGCCGTGCCTCGTAGGCGGTGCCGTTCACCTCGACCCGGCCGGGGGCGGCGATGCGGCCCCATCCTTTGAGCCAGGCGACCTTGTTCTTGCGGAAGAGGAATTCCACGCCTTTGACGTTGGCCTCGACCACGGAATCCTTGCGCGCCTGCATGCGCGCGAGGTCGAGCCCGACCTTCTCGACCAGGACGCCATGCGCCGCGAGGCCGTGGCCGGCATGGACGAATTCCTCGGAGGATTGCAGGAGCGCCTTCGAGGGGATGCAGCCGACATTGAGGCAGGTGCCGCCCAGGGTCTCGCGGCCTTCGACGCAGGCGACGCGCATGCCGAGCTGGGCGGCGCGGATCGCGCAGACATAGCCGCCGGGGCCGGCGCCGAGGACGATGAGGTCGAATGCTTCGCTCATGCTTCAGAGATCGAGCAGCAGCCGGCGCGGGTCCTCGATCCCTTCCTTGACGCGGACGAGGAAGGAGACCGCTTCGCGCCCATCGACGATGCGATGGTCGTAGCTGAGCGCCAGGTACATCATCGGCCTTATCTCGACCTTGCCGGCGATCGCCATCGGCCGGTCCTGGATCTTGTGCATGCCGAGGATCGCCGATTGGGGGGGATTGAGGATCGGCGTCGACATCAGCGAGCCGTACACCCCGCCGTTGGTGATGCTGAAGGTGCCGCCGGTGAGCTCCTCGAGCTTGAGCGTGCCCTCGCGCGCGCGCTTGCCGAAATCCGAGGTTGCGCATTCGATTTCCGCGAAGCTCATGCGCTCGGCGTTGCGGATGACGGGGACGACGAGGCCGTTCGCGCCGCCGACGGCGATGCCCATGTGGACGAAGTGCCGGTAGATGATGTCCTCGCCGTCGATTTCGGCGTTGGCGGCGGGAAATTCGGCGAGTGCGGTGATTGCGGCGCGGACGAAGAAGCTCATGAAGCCGAGGCGGACGCCGGCGTGCTTCTTCTCGAAGAGGTCGCGGTATTCGGCGCGGATTGCCATCACGGCGCTCATGTCCACCTCGTTGAAGGTGGTGAGCATCGCGGCGGTGTTCTGCGCTTCCTTGAGGCGGATCGCGATGGTGCGGCGCAGGCGCGTCATCCGCACGCGCTCCTCGCCGGGCTCGGTCTCGCGGGGGGCCTTGGCAACGGGAGCGGCGGGGGCTGGCGCGGCGGGGCGGTTGAGGAAGGCGAGCACGTCGCCCTTGGTGATCCGCCCGTCCTTGCCGGTGCCGGGGCCGAGGGCGCCGGCGGGGATCTGCTTTTCCTCGATGAGCCGCGCCGCGGCGGGAAGGGGGGCTGGGGAAGGTGCCGGCGGCGAAGGGACTTCGGCGGGCGGGGGGACCGCCGCGGGCCGGGCGACCGGGCCCGAGGGGCGAGGCGCCTCGCGCACGCCGGCTTCGGGGGCGGCCTTCGCTGCCGGGGCCGCGGCGCCGTCGAGGCGGCCGAGGACCGCGCCGACCGCGACCTCCGCGCCGGTTTCGGCCGTGATCTCGGCGAGCACGCCCGCGGCCGGGGCCGGCACTTCGACCGTCACCTTGTCCGTCTCGAGCTCGACCAGCGGCTCATCCATCGCCACCGCGTCGCCGGCCTGCTTCAGCCATCGCGCGACGGTCGCGGAGGTGACGCTCTCGCCGAGCGGCGGCACCTTGATCTCGCTCGCCATATCCCCTGCCATACCCCCCGCCATACCCCCTGCGATACCCCTCTGGGCCCCCTTCGCGCTCAGCCGACCGTCAATGCCTGGCGGACCAGCGCCGCCTGCTCGGCCGCGTGCACCTTGGCAAGCCCGGTCGCGGGGCTCGCGGCCTCCGCGCGCCCGACATAGCGGGGCCGGCGTGGGGGGGCACCGAGCTCTTCCAGCACCCGCTCCAGCCGCCGGTCGACGAAGGTCCAGGCCCCCATGTTCTCCGGCTCCTCCTGGCACCACACCAGCTCGGCCTTGCCGTAGGGCTCCAGGATGCGCTTCAGCGTCTTGGCCGGGAACGGATAGATCTGCTCCAGGCGGAGCAGCGCCACGTCGCCGATCTTCTTCGCCCGCCGCTCGGCCAGGAGATCGTAATAGACCTTCCCGCTCGACAGCACGACGCGCCGGACGGACTCGGGCGCGATGGGATCGACCTCGCCGAGCACCGGGTTGAAGGCGCTTCCCTCGCCCATCTCGGCGAGCCGCGAGACCGCGAGCTTGTGCCGGAGCAGCGATTTCGGGGTCATCACCACGAGCGGCTTGCGGAAGTTGCGCTTGAGCTGGCGGCGCAGCGCGTGGAAGTAGTTGGCCGGGGTGGTCAGGTTGCAGACCTGCATGTTGCGCTCGGCGCACAGCTGGAGATAGCGCTCGAGCCGGGCCGAGGAATGTTCCGGCCCCTGCCCTTCGTAACCGTGCGGCAGCAGCAGCACGAGCCCGGACATGCGCAGCCACTTCGATTCGCCCGAGGCGAGGAACTGGTCGATGATCGCCTGCGCGCCGTTGGCGAAGTCCCCGAACTGCGCCTCCCACAGCACCAGCGAGCGGGGATCGGCGAGGCTGTAGCCGTACTCGAAGCCGAGCACGCCAGCCTCAGAAAGAAGCGAGTTGTAGACTTCGAACTTCGCCTGGCCGGGCGCGATCGCGTTGAGCGGCACGTACTGGCGCTGGTCGGCCTGGTCGATCAGGACGGCGTGGCGCTGGCTGAAGGTGCCGCGCTCGGTGTCCTCGCCCGAGAGGCGGACGCGGTGACCGTCGAGGAGGAGGGTGCCGAAGGCGAGCGCCTCGCCGGTTGCCCAGTCGATCCCCTCGCCGCTCTCCAGCATTGCCTGCTTGGCTTCGAGCTGGCGGCGGATCTTCGGATTGAGGTCGAAATCGTCCGGCACGCGCGCGAGCGCCGCGCCCACCTTGGCGAGATCGCCCGCGGTCGCCGCGGTTGCCTCCTCCGCCTCCTCGCACGCCTGGACGAGCCCGCTCCAGTGCCCCTCCAGCCAGTCGGCCTTGTTCGGCTTGTAGGAAAGCGCTGCCTGGTAGGCACCATCGAGGGTTGCGGCGAACTCGTCCCACATCGCGCTCGCCTCGGCCGCGGTGACGCTGCCTGCGGCGGCCAGCGCCTCGGCGTAGAGCGTGCGCGTCGTTTTGTGGGCGGCGATCGCGCGGTACATCAGCGGCTGGGTGAAGGCGGGCTCGTCCGTCTCGTTGTGCCCGTGGCGGCGGTAGCAGACGATATCGACGACGGTGTCGACGCCGAATTCCTGGCGGAACTCGGCGGCGAGCCGCGCGCAGTACACCACCGCTTCCGGATCGTCGCCGTTGACGTGGAAGATCGGCGACTGCACGGACTTCGCGACATCGGTGCAATAGAGGCCCGAGAAGGCGTGGGCGGGAATGGTGGTGAAGCCGATCTGGTTGTTCACCACGAGATGCACCGTGCCGCCGACGCGGTAGCCGATGAGCTGGCTCATCGCCAGCGTCTCGTAGACGAGGCCCTGGCCGGCGAAGGCCGCGTCGCCGTGCATCAGGATGCCCATGACCTTCCGCCGCGTGGCGGCGTCGCCCGCCATGTCCTGCCGCGCGCGCACCTTGCCCATGACGACCGGATCGACGGCCTCGAGGTGCGAGGGGTTGGGCTGGAGGGAAAGATGGAGGGGCCTGCCGTCGATCTCGAGATCGGTCGAGGTGCCGAGATGGTATTTCACGTCGCCCGAGCCCTGCACGTCGTCGGGCTTCGAGCTTGCGCCGCCGAACTCGCTGAAGACGGCCGTCAGCGGTTTCTTCACGATGTTGACGAGCGTGTTGAGCCGGCCGCGGTGCGGCATGCCGATGACGACCTCGGTCGCGCCCGCCGCGACCGCGCTCTCGATCACCGTCTGCACCGCCGGGATCGTCGCCTCGCCGCCCTCGAGCCCGAAGCGCTTGGTGCCGACGAAGCGCTTCTGGCAGAACGCCTCGAAGCCTTCGGCCTCGGTGAGCTGGCGGAGGATCTTCCGTTTCGCCGCGACATCGAACGCCCCCAGCCAGGGCGCCCCCTCCATGTGGCGCTGGATCCAGGATTTCTGTTCCGGATCCTGGATGTGCATGAATTCGACCCCGATCGGGCCGCAATAGGTGGCGCGCAGGATCGCCAGGATCTCGCGCAAGCTGGCGCTCTCGCGCCCGAGCACGTGGGCGATGAAGATCGGCCGGTCGAGATCGGCCTCGGTGAAGCCGTAGGTCGCGGGATCGAGCTCGGTGTACGGCTTGGGCTGGGTGAGGCCGAGCGGGTCGAGGTGGGCCTCGAGATGCCCGCGCACGCGGTAGGCGCGGATCAGCATCAGGGCGCGGATCGAATCGAGCGTTGCGGTCCTGACCTCGCCGGAGGAGAGGCCTGCTTCTTTCGCCTCGTCCTTCGGGGGCTCGGGCGCGAGGAGGGACGGGCGAGGCGCCCAGGAGGCGCCGGCCGCGTCGGTGAGGACGGCGCGGGCCTCGTCGTTCAGGCTGGCGAAGATGTCGCCGAAGCTCGGATCGACGGCAGCGGGATTCTCCACCCATTTCGCATAGAGATCGGCAAGAAACGTCGCGTTGGCACCCGTTAAGGCGCTCGCCAGAAGATCCATACCCGCCATCGTCGCAACCTCGTCGGTATCGTTTTCGGCCGTCAGAACAGAAGCATAGCCGAGATCAACATGGGATTGACGCGAGAGCGGGATGACGCGCGCCCGAGGGTCCTGCCCTGCACCGCCCGCATGGCCTCAATCGGCAAGGGCGCGGACCATGGTGCTGCCGAGCGCGGCCGGGCTTTCGGCCACATGAATGCCCGCCTCGCGCATCGCGGCCATCTTGGCCGCGGCGGTGTCCCGCCCGCCGCTGATCACCGCGCCGGCGTGGCCCATCCGCCGGCCCGGCGGTGCCGTCGCGCCGGCGACGAAGCCGACCACCGGCTTCCTGACCGGGGAGCGCGCCAGGAACTCCGCCGCCTCGATCTCGCTCTCGCCGCCGATCTCGCCGATCATGACGATGCAGGCCGTCTCGGGATCGGCGAGGAAGAGCTCCAGGACCTCGATGAAATCCGTCCCCTTCACCGGATCGCCGCCGATGCCGACGCAACTGCTCTGGCCGAGCCCGGCCGCGGTTGTCTGCGCCACCGCCTCGTAGGTGAGCGTGCCCGAGCGCGAAACGATGCCGACCTTGCCGCGCCTGTGGATATGGCCGGGCATGATCCCGATCTTGCAGGCATCCGGCGTGATCACGCCGGGGCAGTTCGGGCCGATCAGCCGCGAGGCGGTGCCCGAAAGCGCGCGCTTGACGCGGACCATGTCGAGCACCGGGATCCCCTCGGTGATGCAGACGATGAGCGGCACGCCGGCGTCGATCGACTCGAGGATCGCGTCGGCGGCGAAGGGCGGCGGGACATAGATCGCGCTTGCCGTCGCCTGCGTAAGCGCCACCGCCTCGGCCACCGTCTCGAAGACCGGCAGGCCGAGATGCGTGGTGCCGCCCTTGCCCGGCGTCACGCCGCCCACGACCTTCGTTCCGTAGGCGATCGCCTGCTCCGAATGGAATGTTCCTTGGGCGCCGGTGAAGCCCTGGGTGATCACGCGCGTCTGCCCATCGACCAGGATCGCCATCTCAAGCCGCCTTGCCCACTGCCTTCACCACTTTCTCGGCGGCGTCGGCGAGATTTTCCGCAGAAATGATCGGCAGGCCCGAGCGTGCCAGGATCTCCTTGCCGAGTGCGACATTGGTTCCTTCGAGCCGCACGACGAGCGGCACGTCGAGCGAGACCTCGCGCGCCGCCGCCACCACGCCCTCGGCGATCACGTCGCAGCGCATGATGCCGCCGAAGATGTTGACGAGGATCGCCTCGACGTCCGGATCGGAGAGGATGATCTTGAACGCCGCGGTCACCCGCTCGCGCGTCGCACCGCCGCCGACGTCGAGGAAGTTCGCCGGGCTGCCGCCATAGAGCTTGATGATGTCCATGGTCGCCATGGCGAGCCCGGCGCCGTTCACCATGCAGCCGATCGTGCCGTCGAGGGCGACGTAGTTCAGGCTGTGCCGCTCGGCCTCCAGCTCCTTGGGGTCCTCCTCGGCCTCGTCGCGAAGCTTCTGGAGCTCGGGATGGCGGTAGAGCGCGTTGTCGTCGAAGGCCATTTTCGCGTCGAGCGCGACCACCGCACCCTCGTTCGTCACCACGAGCGGGTTGATCTCGACGAGCGAACAGTCGAGGGCGATGAAAGCGCGGTAGAGCCCCTCGACGAGCCGGCCGAACGCGGCTGCCTCCTTGCCCTGAAGACCGAGGCCGGCGGCGAGCCGGCGGCCGTGGAAGGGCGAGACGCCGGAGGCGGGATCGACGGCGAGATGCAGGATCTTGTCGGGATGGCGCTCCGCCACCTCTTCGATCTCGACGCCGCCCTCGCTCGAGGCGATCAGCGCCGCCCGACCGGCCGCACGGTCGATCAGGAGGGAGAGATAGACTTCACGGGCGATCGCCGCTCCCGCCTCGACATAGACGCGGTGCACCTGCCGTCCCTTGGGGCCGGTCTGGCGGGTGATCAGCGTATGCCCGATCATCGCGGCGGCCGCCGCGTGCACCTCGGCGAGCGAGCGGGCGATGCGCACGCCGCCCTTGCCGTTCGGGTCGTCGGCGAAGTGGCCGGCGCCGCGGCCGCCGGCGTGCAGCTGCGCCTTCACGACATAGACCGGCCCCGGCAGCTCCTCGGCCCGCTTGACGGCTTCCTCTGCCGTCCACGCGACCGCGCCGGCGAGCACGGGAACGCCGAATTTCTTGAGGAGTTCCTTCGCCTGGTATTCGTGGATGTTCATCGGCGGCGCTCAGCCGATGAGCTTGCGCGAGGCGTCGATCAGCCCGCGCACCGACGCGCAGGACGCCTCGAACGCCGTCTTCTCCTCCGGGGTCAAGGAAATTTCTATGATCCTTTCTACGCCTTTCGCACCGATCACGACCGGCACGCCGACATAGAGGTCCTTGATGCCGTACTGCCCGGTGAGCCACGCCGCACAAGGCAGGACACGCTTCTTGTCATGGAGGAAGCTCTCGGCCATCGCGACGGCCGCCGAGGCCGGGGCATAGAACGCGCTCCCCTTGCCCATCAGCTTCAGGATCTCGCCCCCGCCGTTCGCCGTCCGCTCGACGATTGCCTTGACGCGCGCCTCGCTCGTCCAGCCCATGCGCACGAGGTCCGGCACCGGAATGCCCGCGACCGTCGAGTAGCGCACGAGCGGCACCATCGCATCGCCATGCCCGCCGAGGACGAAGGCGGTGACGTCCTCGACCGAGACGCCGAATTCGCGGGCGAGGAACAGCTTGAAGCGCGCCGAATCGAGCACGCCAGCCATCCCGACCACGCGCTCGGGCGGCAGGCCCGACTTCTCCCGCATCACCCAGACCATCGCATCGAGCGGATTGGTGATGACGATGACGAAGGCCGCGGGGCAGTGCTCGCGGATCCCCGCGCCCACCTCCGATATCACCGCGGCGTTCTTGGCAACCAGGTCGTCGCGCGACATGCCGGGCTGGCGCGGGAAGCCGGCGGTGACGATGACGACGTTCGCATCCTTGATCGGCGCATAGTCCGACCCGCCGGCGATCACCGCGTCGTACCCTTCGATCGCGCCGGCCTGCTCGAGGTCGAGCGCCTTGCCCGCCGCGACGCCGCCGAAAACGTCGAACAGCACGACGTCGCCGAGCTCCTTGAGGCCGACCAGGTGTGCAAGCGTGCCGCCGATGGAGCCGGCGCCAATCAGCGCGATCTTGTTGCGAGCCATTCCGTTCCTCAATTCCGGGCGGGCCGCGTACAGCAAGCCCCTCCGGGCACCCGCCGAACCGGAAGGCCCGGCCTGCCTAGCCCATCGCCGGGACCCCGGCAAGTCGCCGCAGTCATGTCAGATGCGGAAGTGCGAGATATTCCGGCGTCTGCATCTCGATCAGACGCGAGGCGGTGCGGCGGAAGGAAGCCGCGCCCTCGCCTTCGGGATAGAGATGATCGGGGTCCGCGGCCGCCGAGGCGATGAGCTTGACCCGGTGGTCGTAGAGCGCGTCGATGAGGGTGATGAAGCGCCGGGCGGCGTCGAACCGCTCCGGATCGAGGCGCGGGATCGCGTCGAGCACGAGGGTCTCGAAGTGGGTCGCGAGCGCCAGATAATCCCCTGGTCCCAGCGGGGTTTCGCAGAGCTCCGCGAATTCGAAGCGGGCCACGCTGCCCGCCGCGCGCGGCACCGGGAAACTCCGTCCCATCACCGTGAGCCGCCGCGCCGCCAGGTTCTCCCCGCCAAGCTCGGCGAACGCGGCATCGAGGGCCGCGCGGGCACCCGCGCCCGCGGGCACGTGCCAGATCGGCATGTGCATGAGCCGCTCGCGCCGCCAGTCCTGCCCGCCCTCGATGACCAGGAGCTCGAGATGGCGCTTGAGCACCACGATGAAGGGCAGGAAGGCATCGCGGCCGGGCTGACCCTTGAAGAGATCGTCCGGCACGGTGTTCGAGGTGGCGACGACGATCACGCCGCGGGCGAAGAGCGCCTCGAAGAGCCGCCCGAGCAGGAGCGCATCGGCGACATCGTTGATCTGGAACTCATCGAAGCAGAGCAGCACGCTCTCGCGCACGATCGCATCCGCGAGCAGCGGGATCGGGTCGCCCCCCGGCGCGCCATGCAGCCGTGCATGCACGTCCTGCATGAAGCGGTCGAAATGCACGCGCCGCTTGCGCGCGAGGGGCGCGGTCGCGAAGAAGAGATCCATCAGCATGGATTTTCCCCGCCCCACTTCGCCGGCGATATAGAGCCCGTTCGGCGCCACCGCGTCTTCCGCGCTCCGCCGCGGCCAGAGCCGCGCCAGCAGGTGATGGCCGTTGCCCCCGCCGTTGGCGGCGGGCGGAGGGTCGTAAGCGCGCAGCCGATACCAGAGGTCCTGCAGCCGCTCGACCGCCAGCGCCTGCGCGGAATCCGGCCCGAGCGCGCCTTGGGCGAGCTTCGCGCGATAGAGGGGAAGCGGCCCGCCCGCGGCTTCTGGCCCGGGCGAGACAAGGCGGGACGACGAAAGATCCATGGCTCGGTTGCGCTTAGCGCGAACCCGGCGGCAGCTTCAATCTCTGGACAGGCGCCGAGGCGGGTGTACTTAAGAATGGCTCGCCCGGAGGATCGCGGATGACCATGCTCGCCTACGACCGGCTTGCCGCCACTTGGGTCGCCTCCGACCCCTACCGGCACGTCATCGTGCCGGAGTTCGTGCCGCCCGAGGCGCTCGCCCGGGTCGCGGCCGACCTGCCGCCGCTCGAGCGGCGGGGCTCCTTCCCCATAGGATCGCTCCGCCTCGGCCCGGCGGCCGCGCTCCTGATGGAGGAGCTTGAAGGGCCGGAGTTCCGCCGGGCGATCGCCGAGAAGTTCGCGCTCGACCTCGACGACGCGCCGACCATGCTCACGCTGCGCGGCGCCTCGACCGAACGCGACGGGCTCATCCACCGCGATTCGACCGCCAAGCGCGTCACCGTGCTGCTCTACCTCAACCCCGCGACCGCCGCGTGGGCGCGCCACGAAGGCTGCCTCCGGCTGCTGCGCAGCCCGGACGATCTCGACGATTTCGCGGTCGAGGTGCCGCCGGCGGACGGCGCGCTGCTCGCCTTCCCGAACGCGGCCGAGGCTTGGCACGGCCACAAAACCTTCATCGGGCGGCGCTATGTGGTCCAGCTCAACTACATGACGACGGACGCCGCTGCGCGGTCCGAGCTTCGCCGCCACCGCCTCTCCGCGCTCGTCAAACGGCTCACGCTCGCGGCCTGATGGCGCAAACGGCCGCGCGGCGGCGGATCGAGGCGCGGCTCGACGAGGCCGCGCGGTCCTGCGCCCGCGAGGGCAGCGCACTCACCGAACTCCGCCGCCTCGTGCTCGGCCTCGTCCTCGAGGCGGAAGGCCCGCTCACCGCCTACCAGCTCCTCGACCGGCTCAAACGAACGCGCAAGGGCGCGGTGCCGCCCACCATCTACCGCGCGCTCGACTTCCTGCTCGCCCGCCGGCTCGTCCACAAGGTCGAAAGCCTGAACGCGTTCGTTCCCTGCGTCGAGCCGAACCACGCCGCGCACCAGGCGCAGTTCCTGATCTGCCGCAGCTGCGGCGCCGTCATCGAACTCGAGGACCACGCGATCGCGCGCGCCCTCGACAGCGCCGCAGCAAGCCACGGCTTCCACCCGGCCAACGCCCTCGTCGAGATCAGCGGCGAATGCGCGGCCTGCGCGCTCATCCCCACAGCGCAAGCGCCCGCGTCTTTATAAGTAAGGCCAAGGGGGCTCTGCCCCCATGCGGGTCCCCAACGCGCAGGCGCGTTGGGAGCCCCTGAACCCCTGCCAAGGGCGGGCGCTTGCGCCGGGGGGATGAGCGCGCAGGCCGCGCTCGTTTCAGGCTTTGCGTTCGACGATCATTTGCTTGATCCGGCCGATCGCGCGTGCCGGGTTGAGGCCTTTCGGGCAGGTCTCGGTGCAGTTCATGATCGTATGGCAGCGGTAGAGGCGGAACGGATCCTCGAGTGCGTCCAGCCGCTCGCCTGTGGCCTCGTCGCGCGAATCGGCGATCCAGCGGTACGAGGCGAGCAGCACCGCCGGGCCTAGATAGCGATCGCCGTTCCACCAGTAGCTCGGGCAGGCGGTCGAGCAGCAGAAGCAGAGGATGCACTCCCACATTCCGTCGAGCTTGGCCCGCTCCTCCTCGCTCTGGAGGCGCTCGCGGTCCGGCGGGGCCGGGCTTTCAACCTTCAGCCATGGTTCGATGCTGCGATATTGCGCGTAGGCCTGCTCAAGATTCGGGACGAGGTCCTTCACCACCGGGAGATGCGGCAGCGGGGTGATGCGCACAGCCTCCTTCACCTCGGCGATCGGCTTGAGGCAGGCGAGCGTGTTGGTGCCGTCGATGTTCATCGCGCAGGAGCCGCAGATCCCCTCGCGGCAGGAGCGACGGAACGTCAGGGTCGAATCGATCTCGTTCTTGATCTTGATCAGCGCGTCGAGAACCATCGGCCCGCAGGCGTCGAGGTCGATCTCGTAGGTGTCGTAGCGCGGATTCGCGTCCTCGTCCGGGCTCCAGCGGTAGATGTGGAACGGCATGACCCGCTTGGCGCCGGGCGGGGCCTTGTGCTTGCGGCCTGCGGTGACGCGGCTTTTTTCAGGCAGGGAAAAATTCGCCATCGCCTTCTTTTCCGATCAGGATTTTTCGTTCACGCCGCGCGCCGCACCAGGCCGATGATCACCAGCAGGATCACCGCGCCGAACACCGCGCCGATCAGGCTGGCGAGGAACCCGCCCACCAGGAACACGTTGAGCGCCGAGAGCACGTATCCGCCGATGATGGCGCCGATGATCCCGACGACGATGTTGCCGATCAGGCCGAAGCCGTGCCCGCGCACGATCAGGCCGGCGAGCCAGCCGGCGAGCGCGCCGATGATCAGGGTGCCGATCAGCGAGGATACGTGGATCACCATGATCAGTAGACTCTCTTTTGTGGCGGGATCACCGAAACTTCGTTGGTGAGGGTGCGCATCTTCACCGGGCGGTAGGCGAGCGCGACGTCGCCCTTGCGGTCGCACCAGGAAAGCGTGTGCTTCATCCAGTGCTGGTCGTCGCGCTCGGGATAGTCGTCATGCGCGTGCGCCCCGCGGCTTTCGTGCCGCGCCTCCGCGCTCGCCATCGTCGTCATCGCGTTGTGCATCAGGTTGTCGAGCTCGAGCGCTTCCATCAGATCCGAGTTCCAGATCAGGCTGCGGTCCGAGACGGCGAGATCCGACATGCCCTGCCAAAGGTCCCGCATCTTGGCGACACCTTCGCTCAAGCTCGCACTGCTGCGGAAGACCGCGGCGTGCGTTTGCATCGTGCGCTGCATGGCGAGCCTGAGCTCGGCTGCGCGCGTGCCGCCGCCGGCATGGCGCGTGCGGTCGAAATGATCGAGGGCGCCTTCGCCCGCCTTCGCCGCAAGCGGCGGCTGGCCGGCGCCGGGACGCAGCCTCTCGGCCGCGCGAAGGCCCGCCGATCGGCCGAACACGACGAGGTCGAGCAGGGAATTCGTCCCGAGCCGGTTCGCCCCGTGCACCGAGACGCAGGCGCATTCGCCGACCGCCATCAGCCCGGGCACCGTCGCGTCCGCATCCTCCGACGTGGGCCGCAGCACCTCACCGTGATGGTTGGTGGGGATGCCGCCCATGTTGTAGTGCACGGTCGGCAGCACCGGGATCGGCTCCTTGGTTACGTCGACGCCGGCGAAGACACGCGCCGTCTCGGAGATTCCCGGGAGCCGCTCGTGCAGGATCGCAGCGCCAAGATGCTCGAGATGGAGCAGGATGTAATCCTTGTTCGGCCCGCAGCCGCGGCCCTCGGCGATCTCGATCGTCATCGAGCGGGAGACGACGTCGCGGCTGGCAAGGTCCTTCGCGGTCGGCGCATAGCGCTCCATGAAGCGCTCGCCCTCGCTGTTCGTCAGGTATCCGCCCTCGCCGCGCGCCCCTTCGGTGATGAGGCAGCCGGCCGGGAAGATGCCGGTGGGATGGAACTGCACGAACTCCATGTCCTGCGTCGGCAGCGCGGCGCGCAGCACCATCGCGTTGCCGTCGCCCGTGCAGGTGTGCGCGGAGGTGCAGGAGAGATAGGTCCGGCCATAGCCGCCGGTGGCGAGCACGACGAGCCCGGCGCGGAAGCGGTGGATCGAGCCGTCCTCGAGGCACCAGGCCATCACCCCGCGGCAGGCGCCTTCCTCGTCCATGATCAGGTCGAGCGCGTAATATTCGACGAAGAACTCGACGGCATGCTTGAGGCATTGCTGGTAGAGCGTGTGGAGGATCGCATGCCCGGTGCGGTCGGCGGCGGCGCAGGCGCGCATCGCCGGGGTCTTGCCGAAATCCATCATATGCCCGCCGAAGGGCCGCTGGTAGATGCGCCCGTCCTCCGTGCGGCTGAAGGGCACGCCGAAATGCTCGAGCTCGTAGACCGCCGGGATGGCCTCGCGGCACATATATTCGATCGCGTCCTGATCGCCGAGCCAGTCCGACCCTTTCACCGTGTCGTACATGTGCCAGCGCCAGTCGTCCTCGCTCATGTTGCCGAGCGCGGCGCCGATCCCGCCCTGCGCCGCCACGGTGTGGCTGCGGGTCGGGAAGACCTTGGAGAGGCAGGCCGTCTTGAGCCCGGCGTGGCCCATCCCGAGCGTCGCGCGCAGCCCCGCGCCGCCGGCGCCCACGACCAGCACGTCGTAGGTATGATCGACGATCTCATAGGCCCGCGTGGAAGGCAGCGTGATCGCGTTCATCCCTCGTCCATCCCTTGCCCCGGGGGCGAGCCTAGAGCGTGATCGCCTGAGGTGGAATCACCGAAGGCGTGAATCACGCGATAAAACAATGACCTAGAGCGGGATGGGTGAGCGCGAACGATCCCATCCCGCTCTAGAGCGGGACGCGTGAGCGCGGGCGATCCCATCCCGCTCTAGCCCGCGAATGCGAGCTTGAGCACCGCGACCACCGCGGCGAGCCAAAGCAGCGCCAGCGCGCCCTTCATCACGGCGAGCCCGACGAGCTTGGTGCCCTCGCCATGAACATAGTCCTCGATCACCACCTGCAAACCCAGCGCCAGATGGTGAAAAAGCGCGATCAGCAGGGCGAGCAGCAGCACGCTGTTCCACGGCCGCCCGGCCCAGCGCGCCATCGCCGGCGCCTCGGCGCCGAGATGGGCGAGGAGGGAGATGACGAACCAGACGGCGAGGGGAACGAGGGCGGCCGCCGTCAGCCGCTGCGCCCACCAATGCGCCGCACCCGAGCGCGCGGTGCCGAGGCCGCGCACGCGGCCGAGCTCCGAGCGCATGATCGCCGTTTGCTTGCCTGTCATTGCTTCGTTCGCCGCCATCGCACGCCCCCGATCGGATCAGCGACAGAAGATGGCCCAGATCGCCAGGCTCGCCGCGATGCTGACCCCTACCACCGCCCATCCGGACGCGCGATAGACCGGCTTCTCGAAACCGTAGCCCGCGTCCCAGGCGAGATGGCGGATGCCGTTGCAGAAATGAAAGAGCAGCGCCGCCGTCCAGCCGAAAAGCAGTATCCGCCCGAGCCAGGAGGCGATGAACCACTGCACGGTGGCGAAGGGACCCGCCCCGCTCGCCAGCGCCACCAGCCATGCAACGAGCAGGAGGGTCCCGGCCCCGAGCCCGATCCCGGTGATGCGATGGAGGATCGAGAGCGTCGAGGTGATCTGCGGCCGATAGACTTGCAGGTGCGGCGAGAGCGGCCGGCGCACCGCCCGCCCATCGCTCGCGCGGCCGGCCATCAGCGCCTCGCGAACGTCCTGCATCGGCGGCTCCTTACCTCGCAACGACGGGCCGAGGCGCGCGTGCCGAGCCCGGACTTCCATATATTCGGGCGCGGGTCCGGTCAACGCAACCGCAGCAGCTACCCTTCCGGAACCTCCCGCTCCAGCTCCTCGATCCAGGCCCGCGCATTGCCGTCCGATGGCGCCCGCCAGTCCCCGCGCGGGGAAAGGGCACCGCCGGCGCTCACCTTCGGCCCGTTCGGCATTGCCGACCGCTTGAACTGGCTGAAGCCGAAGAACCGCTCGAGGAAGACGCGGAGCCAGTGGCGGATCTCGGGCAGCGCGTAGGCCCGCCGGGCGCTCGCGGCCACCCCTTCCGGCCACTCGCCCGCGCCCGCGTCGGCCCAGGCATGCCAGGCGAGGAAGGCGATCTTGGAGGGACGGAACCCGTACCGCAGCGTGTAGTAGAGAGAAAAATCCTGCAGCTCGTAGGGCCCGACGATCGCCTCCGTGCTCTGCGGCTCAGCGCCCGCGGCGGCCGGCACCAGCTCCGGCGAGATGACCGTCTCGAGCACGGAGCCGAGCGTCTTCAGCACCTTGGGCTCGAACTGGCGGGAGCTCACGACCCAGCGGATGAGGTGCTGGATCAGCGTCTTCGGCACCCCGGAGTTGACGTTGTAGTGCGCCATCTGGTCGCCCACGCCATAGGTGCACCAGCCGAGTGCCAACTCCGAAAGGTCGCCCGTGCCGACCACGAGGCCGCCCTCGCGGTTGGCGATGCGGAAGAGATAGTCGGTGCGCAGGCCCGCCTGCACGTTCTCGAAGGTCACGTCATAGACCTTCTCGCCGCGGGCGAAGGGATGGCCGATATCGGCGAGCAGCAGCGAAGCCGCCGGGCGGATATCGATCTCGCGCGCGCTCGCGCCGAAGGCACGCATCAGCGCCATCGCGTTCGCCTTGGTTGCCTCGCTTGTTGCGAAGCCCGGCAGCGTCACGGCGATGATGTCGCTCCGCGGCCGGCCGAGCAGGTCGAAGCATTTCGCCGCGACGATCAGCGCCTGCGTCGAATCGAGCCCGCCCGAGATGCCGATCACGGCCCGGCGCGTGCCGCTCGCGGCGAGGCGCTGCTTCAGCCCCTGGACCTGGATGTTGTAGGCCTCGTAGCAATCCTGCTCGAGACGCGGCCCGCTCGCGGGCACGAAGGGAAACCGCGCGACCGCGCGCTTGAGGCCAAAATCTCCGTCCGGCGGCGCCAGCCGGAATGAAACGCGCCGCCACTTCTCGCCGGGCCGCCCGTTCGAGCGCGAATTGTCCTCGAACGAGCCCATGCGCATGCGCTCCTGGACGAGGAGATCGAGATCGATGTCCGCCACCGCCATCTGCGCGCTTGGAGGGAAGCGTTCGCTCTCCGCAAGGAGGACCCCGTTCTCGAAAATCCCGGTCTGGCCGTCCCAGGCGAGGTCGGTTGTCGATTCGCCGCCGCCCGCCGCCGCGTAGAGATAAGCGGCAAGACAGCGTGCCGATTGGGACTGGCAAAGGAGGCGGCGCACCTCGGCCTTGCCGATCGTGATGTTGCTCGCGGAAAGATTGGCGAGCACCGTTGCCCCCGCGAGCGCGGCTGCGGCGCTCGGCGGGACCGGCACCCAGAGATCTTCGCAGATCTCGGCGTGCACCACGAGATTGCGCAGATCTTCCGCAACGAACAGCAGGTCCTCTCCGAAGGGCACACGATGCGCGCCGATATCGATCTCTTCGCCCCGCACGCCGGCGCCGGAGGCGAAATGCCGCCGCTCATAGAACTCGCGGTAATTCGGCAGGTTGATCTTGGGAACGACCCCCAGGATTCGCCCGCGGTGCAGCGCCACGGCCGCGTTGTAGAGCCGCCCGCGATGACGGAGCGGCGCACCGACGAGGATGAGCGGCAGCAACGAGGCCGAGCGCGCGACGATCGTGCCGATTGCCGCCTCGACCGCGTCGAGCAGCGCATCCTGCTGCAAAAGATCGCTGATCGCGTAGCCGGAAACACAAAGCTCCGGAAAGACCGCGAGGGCCGCGGCTTCGCGGTGGGCGTCCTCCGCCATGGCGAGCACCGAAGCGGCATTGGCGCGCGGATCGGCGAGATGCGTCTCGATCGTCACGGCCGCGACACGCACGAAGCCATGCCGGTAGAGCGAGCGGAACGAACCTTCCATGGCGGGAACCTGTGCTCCGCCCCTCTCCCCGTCAACATCACGGGGGCGAAATCCGGGGTAGGATGGGCTCATGATCTTCGCTGACAGGCGCGAGGCCGGGCGGAAGCTGGCGGAACGGCTGGTTCGCTTCAGGGAGGGCCGGCCCGTCGTGCTGGCTTTGCCGCGCGGAGGCGTCCCGGTCGGCTTCGAGATCGCCCGCGCGCTCGCCGCACCCCTCGATCTCGTGCTGGTGCGCAAGCTCGGCGCGCCAGGACAGCCCGAGCTTGCGATCGGGGCGCTGGCGCTCGGCGACGAGGTGGAATTCGTCACGGACCCGGAGCTTCTCGCCGCACTCGGCGTCCTGCCCGCTTCGCTCGAAGCGATCAAGGCGCGCGAAGCGCGGGAGATCGAGCGGCGGCGAAAGCTCTATCTCGGCGAGAACAAGCCGGTGGCGATTGCGGGCTGCACTGCCATCCTGGTCGATGACGGGATCGCAACGGGCGCCACCATGCGCGCCGCCCTCCGGGCCAGCCGCAAGCGCAAGCCCGCCCGTCTCGTCCTCGCGGTCCCCGTGGCACCACCGGACACGATCGCGCGGCTTGGCCCCGAGGCCGACGAGATCGTCTGCCTCGCCGAGCCGCGCTCCTTCCTCGCGGTCGGCCAGTTCTATCGGTCCTTCCCGCAGCTCGAGGATCGCGAGGTGCTTGAGCTGCTCGAGGAGGCGCGCCGGTTCGCTCCCGGCGAGGACGAGGGCTAGAG
>DATJTV010000106.1:0-17411 GCA_035503055.1 Acetobacteraceae bacterium | reverse complement strand
GGCGGTATTCGCAGAGCCCGTAGGAGAGGGCGCAGTCGAACTGGAGCCAGTCACGGTCCGGGCGCATGCCGCCGTAGCGGATGAGGTTGCGGGCGTCCTGGTGGCTGAAGAGGTTCTCGCCGGTGGCCATCGGGCCGGGATAGAATTCCGCCAGCGATGCCTGGAGATGGAAGTCGAGCGGGTCGCCCGCTTCTTCGTACCAGAAGAGAGGGTAGCTTCGTAAAGCTTTGGCGTAGCTGATGGCGGTCTCGAGGTCGAAGCGGCCGTTCGCGTCCACCGCGAGTTGCGCGTCGGCGCCGATCTCGGCCAGCACCGCCTCGATGCGGCGGCAATCCTCGGCCAGCGATGCGCCGCCGATCTTCATCTTGACGACGGTGTAGCCGCGGTCGACGTAGCCGCGCATCTCGGTGCGGAGCCCGGTGAGGTCCTTGCCGGGCTCGTAGTAGCCGCCGGCGGCATAGACGAAGACGCTTGGGTCCGCCTCACGGCCGGTGCGTTCGGCGAGAAGGCGGAACAAGGGCTTGCCGGCTATTTTTGCAGTGGCGTCCCAGATCGCCATGTCGAGCGTGCCGACCGCGACCGAGCGCTCGCCGTGGCCGCCCGGCTTCTCGTTCGCCATCATCGCCGCCCAGGCGCGGTCAGGGTCGAGGTTCTCGCCGGTCTCGTCGAGGAGCGAGGCGGGCGGGGCTTCCATGAGGCGAGGGGCGAAGCGCTCGCGGATGAGGCCGCCCTGGCCGTAACGGCCGTTCGAGTTGAAGCCGTAGCCGATGACCGGGCTTCCGTTGCGGACGACGTCCGTCTCGACGGCAACCAGGCTCGTGGTCATTCGGGAGAAGTCGATATAGGCGTTGCGGATCGTCGAGGCGATCGGGGTGGTGCGCTCGTGGACCGCGACGATGCGGAGAGGCATGGGGCGGCTCCCGGTGGAATCAGGCGGTGTCGGACGCATCGTGCCGCGCCTGGCCGGGGGAAGCCAGGGCGGCCGGGAGGCCCGGTTCGAGCTCGGCGAGAAGGCTGGCGGCGAGCGCGCTCCAGGCGGCGTCGTGCGTCGAGGCAGGCGGCCCCAAGGGCGGCGGTGCGGGAAGGGGCTCGCCGGCGAGGCGGACGAGGCAGTCGGCGAGGGAAGAGGGTTCGGGAGCGGCGAGGCGGGCGAGAGGCTCGCCGGCGAGCTGCCGGGCGAGGCCGCCGACGCGGGTTGCGACCACCCAGCGGCCTGCCGCGAGGGCGCCGGCGGCGACGCCGCTCTGGCTCGCCTCGCGGTAGGGCAGGACGATGGCGTCCGCCCAGGCGAGGAGGGAGGCGATCTCGGCCTCGGGGACCCAGCGGTTCTCGACGGTGACGAAGTTGAGCGCCGCGAGAGCGGCGAGCGCGGGGCTTGGCGGGCCGCGGCCGACGACGCGGACGGCGAAGAGGCCGGGAGGCAGGCGCTGCAGCGCGGCGGCGAGGAGGTCGAGGCCCTTATAGCGAAGGAGGCGGCCGAAGAAGAGCAGGCGGAGGGGGCCCACGTGCGGGCGGCGCGCGGGGACGGGGCCGAAATCGAAGGGCGGGTGTGAGGCGAGCAGGAGGCGCTGGCGCGGGGCGAGGCCCAGGGCGCGGAGGCGGGCAGCGACGTGGGGCGAGAGGGCGGCGAGGACGGCGGCGCGGCGGGCGAGCAGGCGCTGCATGGTCATCTGCAGGGGGGCGCCGTCGCCGGGATGGGTCTCGGCGTCGTGGATCACGACCGCGAAGGGAATGCGGCAGCGGGCGAGCGCGCTCGCCATGACGAGATCGAGCGGCGCGGGCATGGCGCAGATGGCGGCGTCGGGGGCGAGCGCGGCGAGGCGGCGCGCGAGGGCGCGGGCGAGGAAGGGGGCGGCGGCGATGCGGGCGAGGAGGCCGGGGAGGCCGGTGTAGGTCGGGATGGGCAGCGCGCAGACGGGTGGCGCGGGGCCCTGGAGCAGCTCGGCCTGGGCCGAGAGGGAAAGAAGGGCCTCCGTGCCGGGCAGGCGGCGGAGGCCGGCTGCCAGCTCGGCTGCGAAGCGCGGACCGGCGCCGAAGCGTCCCCAGTGCCAGACGAGGACCCTCAACGGCGCGCTCCGAGCCCGATCGCGGCGAGCGCCTGTTCGAGCGGGGCGACGCCGAGGCGGGCGAGCGCCATGGCGCGGGCGCGGGCGCCGAGGGCGGCGCGGGCGAGGGGATCGTCGGCAAGGCGGGAGAGATGGCGGGCGGCTTCGGCGATGTCGGGCTCGGCCCAGAGGGCGCCGGGCACGTCGTAGACGCCGCGGGGATCGATTGTGGGGATGAGGCGGTAGCCGACGAGGGCGGCGCTTTGTTCGTCCATGAAGTCGAGATTGCCGGACCAGCCGGTCGCGACGACGGGCTTGCCGAGCAGCATCGCCTCGGCCGGGACGAGGCCGAAGCCCTCGCTGCGATGGAGGCTGAGCACGATGTCCGCGGCGCGGGTGAGGGCGTGGTTGTCGGCAGTGGGAAGAGTCTGCGTGAAGAGGCGGACGTTGGGGAGATCGGCGATGGCGGCGGCGAGCGCGCGGAAATCCTCGGGTGCGGAGGCCGGGTTGCCGATCTTGAGCAGGAGCAGGCGGTCGGCGCGGTCGGTGAAGGCGGCGCGGAAGGCGGCGAGCGCGGCGAGCGGGTTCTTCCGCACGTAGCTCGAGGAGATGCTGAAGGAGACGAGCACGATGACGGCGTCGGGCGGCAGGCCGAAGGAGGCGCGATCGAGCTGGGAGGGCGCAGGCGGGGCGATGGCGAGCGGAAAGGGGACGACGCGGACGCGGCCGGGCAGGAGGGGGGCGACGGCGGCGGCGGTGAAGCGCGAGGAGACCCAGGCCTCGTGGACGAAGCGGGCGCCGACCTTCCAGGTGGGCGGGACCGTGCCGAGCTCCCAGTTCCAGAAGCCGATTACGCGGCGGCCGCGGAGCAGCCGGCGGCCCTGGTGGAGAAGGACCCAGGGGAGCATGGGCGGGTTGACGTGGAGCGCGAGGGCGGCGCCTTCGGGCGGGTGCGCGAGCGCGGGCGGCGGGAGGTCGGGGGCGGCGCCGGGCCACATCGGGCCGGTGATGTCGAGCGGCCAGGAGGCGATGCCGAGATGGGCGAGGGCCTGGCGCATCAGGCGCGCGCCTTCGCCGAGGCCCGAAGAGCGGGAAAGCTCGCCCGCGACGATGAGGCCGGAGCCGGAAGGCGGGACGGCGCGATCGGGGCGCGGGGCGAGGAGGGCTGTGGCTTCGGCGAACATGCGCCGCCGGCCGCCCGCCGGAAGGAGGCGCCAGAGCCGGTGCGGAAGGGTGAGAGGCGCGGTCAGGGCGCTCGTCATGCGTGGCCATAGGTGCCGGGAGAGCGGGCGTGCGGCAAGCCCGGACTTTCTCGTTTCTCGCGCGGTGTTGGGCTTTCGCGTGAAGAATCTCTCGATTAGGCTCGGACCCGGTGGGCCGGGAGGCGGCCCGGCGGAGAACGATTGGGAGGCTAGGCGATGTCGATCACCCGGCGTGGCGTGCTGGCGATTCCGGCGCTCGCTTCGTTGCCGGCGGCGATTCCGGTGCGCGCGCGGGCGGCCCCGCCGGTCAAGATCGGCTATATCGAGCCGCTGACCGGCAATGCGGCATCGGCGGGGCAGTCGATCAAGCAGGGGGTCGAGCTGGCGCTCGACATCATCAACAGCGCGTATCCGGACCTGGCGCCCTTGCCGCTCGCGGCGACGGCGGGGCTGCCGCGGCTCGGCGGCGCGATGGTGGAGGTGACCTGGGCCGACAACCAGGGCAGCCCCGCGGTCGGCCAGAGCGACGCGCTCCGCCTCATCACGCAGGACCGCGTGGTCGCGCTTTGCGGCGCCTACCAGTCGAACGTCACGCTGACGGCGAGCGCGGTCGCGGAGCGCTACGGCATTCCATTCCTGACCGGAGAATCGGTTGCCGCAAACCTGACCGAGCGCGGCTACAAATGGTTCTTCCGCACGACGCCGTTCGGGCCCGATTTCGGCAGGCTCTATCTCGACTTCCTCGCCTATCTCGCGAGCACCGGGATGGCTACGAAAAAGATCGCGATCGTGCACGAGAACACCGACTACGGGACCTCCGTCGCCGGCTCGATCACCGACGCGGCGAAGGCGCGCGGGCAGACGATCGCGCAGACGATCTCCTACAACGCCAACGGCACCGACGTCTCGCCGCAGGTGCTGGCGCTCAAGAACGAGAATCCCGACGTCGTCATCTTCGTGAGCTACACGTCCGATTCCATCCTCTACATGAAGACGTTCCACACCCTCGGCTATCGTCCGCCGATCGTGATCGGCGACGATGCCGGCTTCTCCGATCCCTCGTTCGCGAAGACGGTGGGCAATCTCGCGCAGGGCGCGCTCGACCGCAGCGCCTTCGTGCCCGGCAAGCCGGACAGCCTCCCCTACAAGGTGAACGTGCTCTTCAAGCAGAAGACGGGGCGCGACCTCGACGATACGACGGCGCGCTCGATGGAGGGCTTCTTCGTGCTCTGCGATGCGATCAACCGCGCGGGGTCGACGAAGCCGGAGGCGATCCGCGAAGCGCTCGTCGCGACCGATCTGCCGGCGAGCGAGCTGATGATCGGCTACAAGGGCGTGAAGTTCGACAAGACGGGGCAGAACACGCTCGCCTACTCGCTGATGATCCAGCTCCAGGGGCCCGGGTACGTGCCGGTCTGGCCGCTCGAGGAAGCGACGGCGAAGCTTGAGCTTCCGTTCAAGGGCTGGACCTGACGCGCCGGCGCGCCGGCGCGCCGACCCCCGGGGGGGACGAATGCGGACGATGACCTCGGGCGGATGATCCTGCTTCAGCTCGCGGTGGACGGGCTGCTGCTCGGCGCCGTCTATGCGCTCTTCTCCTCCGGTCTCACGCTGATCTGGGGCATGATGAACGTCGTCAACTTCGCGCACGGCGACTTCGTTATGCTGGCGATGTACGTGGCGTTCTTCGCCTTCACCCTGCTCAAGGTCGGGCCCCTGATCTTCGTGCCGCTGGCGGCGGTGATGCTGTTCGGGCTCGGCGTCGTCGTCTATCTCGCATTGGTGCGGCACGTGATGCGCGGGCCGATGCTGGCGCAGATCATCTCGACGTTCGGGTTAGCGCTTTTTCTGAGATACTCGGCGCTATGGGCGTTCTCGGCCAATTTCGTCTCGCTGCCCGATACGCTGGTGGGCGGGGTCTATGAGGTGGGAGGGATCCGGCTCTCCGCCTCGCGTCTCATCGCGGGCGCGACCGCGCTCGTGCTCACGCTCGGCATGCATCTTCTGCTCACGCGAACGGATCTCGGCAGCCGCATGCTGGCGGTTTCCGAAGATCGTGTGGCCGCTTCGCTGGTCGGCATCCGCGCCGACCCGATGCAGGCGCTGGCGTGGGGGCTGGGCGCGGCGGCGACGGGCGTTGCGGGCGCGCTGATCGCGCTTTTCTTCTATGTGTCGCCGGAGGTCGGCAATTCCTTTACGCTGCTCGCCTTCGTCACCGTTTGCCTGGGCGGGTTCGGCAGCGTGCCGGGGGCGCTGATCGCGGGGCTGGCGATCGGGGTAATCGAATCCTTTTCCGCCTATTGGCTCGGGCCGGCGACCAAGGACGTAGTGGTGTTCGCGCTCTTCGTGGTGCTGCTCTGGGTCAGGCCGCAGGGCCTGCTCGGCCGCGCATGAGGCGTTTCCCGCGGGCGGCGCTGATCGTGGTGGCGCTGCTCCTCGTCATCGCGCCCTTCCTCACGGCGAATGTGTTCTACCAGCGCATCGCGGCGCTGACCGTGCTGGCGGCGATCTCGGCCTCGGCGTGGAACGTGGTGGGCGGCTATGCGGGGCAGGTCTCGTTCGGGCATGCGGTCTATTTCGGGATCGGCGGCTATGCGGCGCTCCTCACCTTCACCAAGCTCGGCCTGCCGCCGATCGCCGGCGCGCCGCTTGGCATTCTCGCGAGCTTCGCGCTTTCGGCGATGGTCGGGCTGCCGAGCTTCCGGCTGCGCGGGCATTATTTCTCGATGGCAACAATCGCGATCGCCGCGCTTGCCGAATTGCTGGTCGCCAACTGGGGCTACGCGGGGGGCGCGATCGGGCTGATGGGGCCGGCGACGCCGCGCTCGCCGGCGGATCTTCTGTTCCGCAGCGCGCTTCCCTACTACGCGATCTTCCTCGTCGTGCTCGCGGTTCTGCTGGCGCTGACCTGGTGGATGCAGCGGAGCCGGATGGGGTTCTATCTGCGCGCGATCGGCTCGGGCGAGCGGGCGGCGGAGAGTCTCGGCGTGCCGATCCGGCGCTACAAGCTCTACGCCCTCTTCATCTCCGGTGCGTTCACGGCACTCGCGGGTTCGCTCTACGCAGTGATGATCGGTTTCATCGATCCGGACAGCGGATTCGGGATCATCGTGTCGGTGAACATGGTGGTGATGGCCGCACTGGGCGGGGCGGGGACGCTGTTCGGGCCGCTCGCGGGTGCGATCATCCTCGTGCCGCTCCAGGAGATGAGCAACGCATGGCTGGGCGGCGGCGGGACGGGGGCGGCGTATGTCGCGTACGGTGTCATCATCATGCTGATCGCCCGCTTCAGCCCGCGCGGGCTCGCGCAATGGATACCGCGGCTGAGGGAAGCCGGGCGGACGCGCCGTGCTGCTTGAGGCAAGGGGCATCGTCAAGGCGTTCGGCAGCTTCCGCGCGGTGGACGGGGCCGATCTCGCGCTCGAGGAGAACGAGCTGATCGGCCTGATCGGGCCGAACGGCGCGGGGAAGAGCACGTTCTTCAACTGCCTCGCGGGGGACACGCGGCCGACGGCGGGCACGATTCGTTTCCGCGGGACGGATGTGACGACGCTCTCGCCGGATGGGCATGCACGGCTGGGGCTAGCGCGGACGTTCCAGGTGCCGATCGTTTTCGAGGGCATGAGCGTGCGCGAGAACGTGATGGTGGGCGCGTTCCTCAGGCATCCGCACCGGCGGCGGGCGGCCGAGAAGGCCGAGGAGGTGCTGGAGTTCACCGGGCTCGCCGAGCAGGCGGGGATGGCGGTGACTGCGCTCGGCACGCCGGGGCGGAAGCGGCTCGAGATTGCGCGCGCGCTGGCGAGCGAGCCTTCGCTGCTGCTCCTCGACGAGGCGCTGGCCGGGCTTACCTCGCGGGAAGTGGAGGCGGCGATCGCGCTGGTGGAGCGCATCCACGAGCGCGGCATCACGTTGATCGTGGTCGAGCACATCATGGAAGTGATCCACCGGCTGACGCGGCGGGTGCTGGTGTTCAACCAGGGGCGCGTGATCGCGCACGGGGCGCCTGCGGAGGTGACGGCGGATCCGGCGGTGATCGAGGCCTATCTCGGGCGGCGGGCCCAAGGGCGCATGGGTCGGTTGGCGCGATGAGCGAGGCGCTGCTCAAGGTGTCGAAGCTCGCGGTGCGCTACGGCGATCTCGTCGGCGTCGCGGACGTCTCGTTCGAGGTGGGCGAGGGCGAGGTGGTGGCGCTGCTCGGCGCCAACGGGGCGGGCAAGACGACGACGCTGAACGCGCTTGCCGGGCTGGTGCGGCCGGCGGGCGGGACGATCGAGTGGCGGGGTGGGCGGATCGAGGGGATGGCGGCGCACGCGATCGTGGCTCGCGGGATAGCACTTGCGCCCGAGGGATGGCGGCTCTTCGTGCAGCAGACGGTGGAGCAGAATCTGCGGCTTGGCGCGACGGCGCTTGGCGAGCGGACGCGGTTCGCGCCGCTGCTCGAGCGCGTCTTCTCGCTTTTTCCGCGACTGGCCGAGCGAAGGCGGCAGAGTGCCGGAACGCTCTCGGGCGGCGAGCGGCAGATGCTCGCGGTGGGGCGGGCGCTCATGAGTGACCCCAAGCTCCTCATGCTCGACGAGCCGAGCCTGGGGCTCGCGCCCACGGTGGTGGACGCGATGTACGAGACGCTCGCGCGGCTGAGCACGGCAGGGCTCACGCTCCTGATCGCCGAACAGTCGATGGAGCTGGCGCTGGACATCGCCGACCGGGCGACGGTGCTGCAGACGGGACGGACCGTGCTCTCTGGAACCGCACGCGAAATCGCCGAGAACCCGGATCTGCACCGCGCGTATCTGGGCGCGGCGCTGTAGGCCAGGGGGCGGCTTGCCCCCTTGGGCCCCCTTGGTCTCGCTGCGCTATCGCGTCATTCGGCCGATCGCCTCCACCAGCTCGTCCACCTTGCGGCGCTGCGCGACGACGCCGCCGGAGGCGAAGGCGTCGGCGACGCAGTGGCCGACATGGTCGCGCAGGATCTGCTCCTCGACCTTGTGCAGCGCGGCCCGCACGGCGGCGATCTGGGTCAGCACGTCGACGCAGTAGCGGTCCTCCTCGACCATGCGGAGAAGCCCGCCGACCTGGCCCTCGATCCGCCGGAGGCGCGTGCCGACCGCCTCTCTCGTTTTCTCATGCATGCTCGGGCCGCCCTCCTTGATACAATACCCGTGTGGGGTATATGAGCCATCAGGACGCCGCGAGCAAGGGCGCGCCGGGCGGAGATCGGATCATGGACGAGCACCACGTCATGCAGGAGCCCCATCATCACCACAGAGCGGAGGCGGGGGCGATCGATCCGGTCTGCGGGATGTCGGTCGATCCGGCGCGCTCGCCACATCGCTTTGAGCATGGGGGAGAGGTATTCCATTTTTGTTCTGCGCGATGCCGGGAGAAGTTCGCTTCCGATCCGGATGCGTTTTTGAAGGCGGGGGCGAAGGCCGCGACGGCGGGCACGATCTACACCTGCCCGATGCACCCCGAGGTGCGCCAGGACCATCCGGGCGCGTGCCCGATCTGCGGGATGGCGCTCGAACCGCTTCAGCCCACCGCGGAGGAAGGCGAGAGCCCGGAGCTCGGCGATATGCGCCGGCGCCTTTGGGCCGCAATTGCGCTGGCGGTTCCGGTCGTCGTGCTGGCGATGGGCACCTATGTGCCGGGGTTCGGGCCGGCGCTCGCGCGGGCGGTGCCCCGCGCGGCATCGGATTGGATCCAGCTCGTGCTCGCGACGCCGATCGTGGTCTGGGCGGGGTCGATCTTCTTCGTTCGCGGCTGGCGCTCGATCCTCAACCGCAACCTCAACATGTTCACGCTGATCGCGCTCGGCACCGGCACGGCGTACCTCTACAGCGTGATTGCGACGCTGGCGCCCGGGATTTTTCCCGCCGGCTTCCGCGGTGCCGATGGCACGGTGGATACCTATTTCGAGGCGGCCGCGGTGATCACCGTGCTCGTGCTGGTGGGACAGGTGCTCGAGCTTCGCGCGCGCGAGCGGACCGGGGGCGCGATCCGCGCGCTGCTTCATTTGGCGCCGAAGACGACGTGGCGGCTCCGCGACGACGGGACGGACGAGGAGATCGCGCTCGAGCGCGTGCAGGTGGGCGAAAGGCTCCGGGTTCGGCCGGGCGATGCGGTGCCGGTGGACGGGGTGGTGCTCGAGGGAAAGAGCGCGGTCGATGAGTCTATGGTGAGCGGCGAAGCGATGCCGGTGATGAAAGAGCAGGGCGATGCGCTGATCGGCGGCACGATGAACGGCACCGGCGCCTTGGTGATGCGCGCGGAGAAGGTGGGCGCGGAGACCGTGCTCGCGCGCATCGTCGCGATGGTGAGCGAGGCGCAGCGCTCGCGCGCGCCAATCCAGCGACTGGCGGATCTCGTCGCCGGCTGGTTCGTGCCGGCGGTGATTGCGGTCGCGGTGCTGTCGTTTGGGCTGTGGGCGATCTGGGGGCCGGCGCCGGCACTGGCGTACGGGCTGCTTGCCGCGGTCTCGGTGCTCATCATCGCCTGCCCATGCGCGCTCGGGCTGGCGACGCCGATGTCGATCCAGGTGGGGATCGGCAAGGGCGCGGCGGTGGGCGTGCTGATCAAATCCGCCGAGGCGCTGGAGCGGATGGAAAGGGTGGACACGCTGGTGGCCGACAAGACCGGCACGCTGACCGAGGGCAAGCCGCGCGTGACGCGGATCGTCCTGGCGCCAGGATTTGCCGAGGCGGAGCTGCTGCGGTTGGCGGCGAGCCTCGAGCGGTCGAGCGAGCATCCGTTGGCCGCCGCGATCGTGCGCGCGGCGGGCGAGCGCGGAATTGTGGTGGCGGAGGCTCAGGATTTCGCATCTATCACCGGCAAGGGCGTGCGCGGGCGGATCGGTGGAAGCGCGGTGGCGCTGGGCAATGCGGCGTTGATGGAGGAAGCCGGCGCGGCGATCGGGGCGCTTGGGGCGGCAGCCGATGAATTGCGGATGGAAGGGGCGACGGCACTCTTCGTTTCCGTGGACGGCAAGGCGGCGGGGGCGGTGGCGATCGCCGATCCGATCAAGGAGAGCGCGCGGTCGGCTCTTGCGTTGCTCGGCGCGGAGGGCGTGCGCGTCGTCATGCTGACGGGCGATAATCGGCGCACGGCCGAGGCGGTGGCGCGCAGGCTCGGGATCGAGACCGTCGAGGCGGATGTGCTGCCCGCGCAGAAGCACGAGGTGGTGCGGCGGCTGCGCGCCGCGGGACGCGTGGTGGCGATGGCGGGGGACGGCGTGAACGATGCGCCGGCGCTCGCGGAGGCGGATATCGGGATTGCCATGGGCACCGGGACGGATGTTGCGATCGAGAGCGCCGGTGTGACGCTGGTGAAGGGCGACCTCGCCGGCGTGGTGCGGGCGCGGCGGCTGAGCCGGGCGACGATGCGCAATATCCGCCAGAACCTCTTCTTCGCGTTCGTCTACAACGCCGTGGGCGTGCCGGTGGCCGCGGGCGTGCTCTATCCGTTCTTCGGGATCCTGCTGAGCCCGGTGATCGCGGCACTTGCGATGTCGTTGAGCTCGGTCTCGGTGGTGACGAATGCGCTGCGTCTGCGCGGGCTCGATCTCAATTCATAGAGGTCGGTAGGGCCATTCGCCGCCCGCATGGCGCGATGCGGGGAGCGAGGCTGGACGGGGCGGGCGCGTGGCCCAGATCACCCATGCTGGCCGTCTCGGGCTTCCGTCCGAGAAAGGAACCACGAGCCGGAGTAGGGGCTCGCGTAGGGCCGGTTTGAATTTTCGGAAGGACGGCCGTGAAAAAGCGCATTGTCATAGCGGCCGTCCTGGTCGCGATCGGCGCCGGTGGCGTGGCGAGCTGGCGGGCCCATGGGGCGGGACGACCGCCGCAGGCGCCGGAAGCGGTGGCCGCCGTGCCCGTCGTCGCGGCCAAGGTCGCGGTCTCCGACGTGCCGATCGAGTTGACGGGCATCGGAACCGTGATGGCGTACAACCTCGTGCACGTGAACGCGCGGGTGACGGGGACGATCGAGCAGATCGGCATCGTCCAGGGGCAGACCGTGCATCCGGGGAGCCTGATCGCCGAGCTCGACCCGAGGCCCTTCCAGGCCGCGCTCAAGGAGGCTGAGGCGAACCTGGCGCGCGACCAAGCCTCGCTCGCCAATGCCGAGATCAACCTCAACCGCTACATCCCGCTGCTGAAGCCGGGGTACGCCTCGGCCCAGCAGGTGGCCGACCAGGAATCGGCGGTGAGCGAGGCGAAGGCGCAGGTGGAAGCCGACAAGGCCGCGATTTTCAACGCCGCAACGCAACTGAGCTACACTCGGATCACCTCGCCGATCGACGGCGTGACCGGGATCCTCGGCGTCGATATCGGAAACATCGTCCAGGCGGGCGCCGCGACACCGATCGTTACGATCACGCAGATCCAGCCGATCTACGTCGACTTCACGCTGCCGCAGGACGACTTGCCCGCAGTGCAGGCGGCGATGGCGAAGGGAGCTTTGTCGGCCGTTGCCTACGGCCAGGACGACCGCACCGAGCTTGGTAGGGGAACGCTGCTGCTCGTGAACAACACAATCAACCAGAGCGACGGGACGATGCAGTTGCGGGCGACGTTCCCGAACGCGAACCGTGCGTTGTGGCCGGGCGAGTTCGTCAATGTCCGGCTCGTCATCGGGGTCCGGCATGACGGGATCACGGTGCCGATGAGCGCCGTGCAACAGGGGCAAAGCGGCTCGTTCGTGTTCGTGGTCGCGCCGGACGGCACCGCGCGCGAGCGCCCCGTGAGCGTCGCCGAGACGATCGGCGGGCGCGCGCTGATCGACAAGGGGTTGGAGTCGGGCGATACCGTGGTTACGGCGGGCCAGTACGGACTTGCCGATGGCGCCAAGGTCGCGGAGGTCGGGGCGGGAAATCCCCGCGTGCAGGATGTAACCGAGGCCAGCGCGGGCATGCTCTGATGAGCATCTCCTCGCCGTTCATCCGCCGGCCGGTCGCGACCTCGCTCTTGATGGTGGCGATCGTGCTGCTCGGCGCCGTTTCCTTCGAGCTGCTGCCGGTCGCCTCGCTCCCGGATGTCTCTTTTCCGACGATCGAGGTTTCGGCGCAACTGCCGGGCGCAGATCCGCAGACGATGGCCTCGTCGGTCGCGACGCCGCTCGAGAAGCAGTTCGGCGAGATCCCTTACCTGACGCAGATGACGTCGACGAGCTCGCTTGGCTACACCAACGTCACGCTGCAATTCGCGCTCAGCGACAATATCAATGCGGCGGCGCAGCTGGTGCAGACGGCGATCAACGCGGCAGCGGGGAATCTGCCGAAGGACATGCCGACGCCCCCCACCTATCACGAGGTCAACCCGGCGGACGCGCCGATCCTGGTGCTTGGCGTCACCTCGAATGTGTTGCCGATCACGACTGTGGACGACTATGCCGAGAGCATCGTCGAGCAGAAACTCTCGCGGGTGCCGGGAGTGGGGCTTGTCAATGTCGGCGGCGAGCAGCACCCCGCAATCCGGCTTGAGTTCGATCCGGCGCTGCTCGCAGCCGACGGCCTCGATCTCGAGGATGTGCGGAATGCGCTTACGAATGTGAGCGTCGATCAGCCGAAGGGGAGCCTCTACGGCCCGGCGCAGTCGTACACGCTCCAGACCAACGACCAAATCCTGAGCGCCGAGGATTGGGACCGCCAGATCATCGCCTATCGCAATGGCGCGCCGATCACGGTGGGCGACGTCGGGAAAACCGTCGTCGGGCCGCAGGACATCACGCTGAAGGGCTGGGTCAACCGGCACCGCGGCATCATCCTGCTCGTCGAGCAGCTTCCCGGCGCGAACGTGATCGCGACGGTCCAGGCGGTGAAGAAGGCGCTGCCGGAGATCGAGGCCTCGCTTCCGCCGACGATCAAGATCTCGGTGCTCTCCGATCGCACGACGAGCATTCGCGCCTCGGTCGCCGACGTCGAGTTCACGCTGGTGCTGACCGTCGGGCTCGTCGTCGGGGTGATCTTTCTGTTCCTGCGCAGCGTCTGGCCGACGATCATTCCCGGGATTGCCGTGCCGGTCTCGATCATCGGGACGTTCGGGGCGATGTATGCCTTCGGCTACAGTCTCGACAACCTCTCGCTGATGGGCCTCTCGATCGCGGTGGGCTTCGTCGTGGACGATGCGATCGTCATGGTCGAGAACGTCGCGCGGCATATCGAGATGGGCAAGACGCCGATGCAGGCCGCGCTGGACGGCGCCGGCGAGATCGGTTTCACGATCGTCTCGATGTCCATCTCGCTCGTCGCGGTGTTCATTCCGCTGCTGCTGATGAGCGGCATGGTGGGGCGCATGTTCCAGGAGTTCGCGGTGACGGTCGCGGTGACCATCGCGTTCTCGATGGTGGTGTCCCTGACGCTGACGCCGGCGATGGCGGCACGATTGTTGCGCCATGAGCGACCCGAGGAGCAGGGGCGGTTGGCGCGCGGGCTCGAATGGTGCTTCGAGGCGCTACTGGAAGCGTACGACCGCGCGCTCAAGGTGGCGCTCAGGCACCGTTTCGCCACACTGATGGTGATGCTGGCGACGGTGGCGGCGACGGCATGGCTTTTCATCGTGATTCCCAAGGGATTCTTCCCCGAGCAGGATACCGGCCTCATTCTCGGCGTGACCGAAGCGGCTGAGGACATCTCACCCGCGGGGATGGCGGCGCTGCAGCAGCAATTGATCGCGACGGTGTTGAAGGATCCTGCGGTTGCCTCGATCGGAGCGGCGATCGGCGCCGGGGGGGCGACCTCGACCGAGAATCAGGGTCGCGTGTTCATCGCGCTGAAGCCAAGGAGCGAGCGCCCGCCGATCGACGAGGTGATGGCGCGGCTCGGCCGGGAGACCCGCGGGATTCCGGGTGTCAGGCTCTTCATGCAGGCGGTGCAGGATATCAATATCGGCGGCCGGCTGACCGCGACGCAGTACCAGTACACGCTGACGGACGTGGATTTGGACGAGCTGAACCAATGGGCGCCGGTGGTGGAGCAGCAGCTTGCGAAGCTGCCCGAGCTCATCGACGTGACGAGCGACCAACAGTCCGCCGGACCGCAGCTTAATCTCGAGATCAACCGAAGCGTGGCTTCGCGGCTCGGGATCACGCCCGCCGACATCGACGGGGTGCTGTACGACGCCTTCGGGCAGCGACCGATCGCGCAGCTCTATACCAGGCTCAATCAGTACTGGGTGATCACGGAGGTCAATCCGCGGTTCCAGCTCGGGCCGGATGCGCTGCAGCGGATCTATGTCCGCTCGCAGACGGCGGGCATGGTTCCGCTGAGCGAGCTTGTCACGCTGCAACACAGGGTCGGGCCGCTTGCGGTCAACCACCAGGGCCAGTTCCCTTCCGTGACGATCAGCTTCAATCTGAGGCCGAACGCCTCGCTCGGCCCGGCGGTGACGGCGATCAGGAACTCGGTTGCGGCGCTCGATCTGCCGCCGAGGATCAGCACCAGCTTCCAGGGCAACGCGGAGGCCTTCCGGGCCTCGCTCGCCAGCATGCCCATCCTGATCGTGGCCGCGCTGATCGCCGTCTATATCATTCTCGGGATGCTCTACGAGAACACCATCCATCCGTTGACGATCATCTCGACGCTGCCGGCGGCCGGGCTTGGCGCGCTGCTCACCCTCTATGTGTTCGGCCTCGGCCTCGACGTGATGGGGATGATCGGCATCATTCTCTTGATCGGGATCGTCAAGAAGAACGGGATCATGCTGGTGGACTTCGCGCTGGAGGCCGAGCGGCAGCGCGGACTGACGACGGAGGAATCGATTCATGAAGCCTGCCTGCTCCGGTTCCGGCCCATCCTGATGACGACGATGTGCGCGCTTCTGGGCGGTCTGCCGCTGATGCTGAGCACGGGCACGGGAGCGGCATTGCGCCATCCGCTCGGCTATTCGATCGTGGGCGGGCTTCTCGTCTCGCAGGTCCTGACCCTGTTCACGACGCCGGTCGTCTATATCTACATGGACCGGCTGGGACAGCTGGGCGCGCGGATCCGCGGCGGAGCGACGCCGCGCCAGGTGCAGCCGGCGGAGTGAACCCGCCTCGCGGATGATGGCCCTCTCGGCATTTATCTCTGTCGGAACCGGCATGCGTGCGCGACGGAGGTCGGGACGGCGAATGATCGCGGCATTTCTGCTGGCAGCCCCGTTGATCGCCGATGTCGCAACGACCGGCAACGCGGGAAGCGAGACGCGGTCCGGCGTCACGGTGGTGTCGCGTCCCTATGCGGTGCTGGCCTTGCAGGACGGTGGGCATCTGATGCCGATGTCCCCGGCGAGATGGAGCGGCGTCCACCCTTTCGGCGGTAGTTTCAAGCTGTTCAACCGTACTGGTTCCGGGTTTTCAGCAAAAGGCCGGGCCGATTGGTGGCTTGAATCACGGGAGGGGGGCGCGGGATAAGTTCCGTGCCTGGGTGCGTTCGAATTCGGGGCGTCGGGGCGCGTGTGGCGCCGGTGTTTTCTATGCTATCGGCTCGTCCTGCAGCAGCCGTTCGCCATAGGCAAGGATCGCGTCGCCGAGCTGGCGTGCCGGCGGGCGGAGCGTGCGGCCGGCGGCGCGGAGCGCGAACTCGACTTCACCGAGCGATGGCAGGCTGGCGGAAGGTAGTTCCGCGAGCCCATGCGGGATGAGCCCGCTTGCGAGGGCCAGCACGCCGAGCCCGGCGAGTGCGGCCGCACGGAGCCCGGTGAGACTGCCGCTGGTGCAGGAGAGATGCCACGGGCGTCCGGCGCGCTCCAGGGTCCGCAGCACGCGCGCGCGGGTGATGCTGGGCGGGGGATAGAGGATCAGCGGCACCGGCTGGCGCGGATCGATCTCCGTGCCGGGTGCGCCGGCCCAGACCAGACGATCACGCCAGACGAGCCGCCCGCGGTCATCACCTTCCGGGCGCTTGGCCAGCACGAGGTCGATCTCGCCCTCGTCGAGCCTTGCGTTGAGCCAGCCACTGAGGCCCACGGTGAGCTCCAGGTCCACGAGCGGGTGCAAGCGCGTGAAATCACGGAGCGCGACGGGCAGGCGGGAGAACACGAAATCCTCGGAGGTGCCGAAGCGCAGCCGGCCGCGAAGTGCAGCGCCCGCAAAATAGCGCTCCACGCGGTCGCTCGCTTCGAGAATGCCCTCCGCGAAGGCGACCATCACCTCACCCTCTTGCGTCATGCGGACGGAATGGGTGTCGCGCACGAAGAGCCGCCGCCCAAGATGCTGCTCGAGGCGGCGCACGTGCTGGCTGACGGCGGGCTGGCCCAGGCGGAGCCCGCGGGCGGCTTGGCTGAAGCTCCCGGCGTGCGCGACCGCAAGGAAGCTGCGGAGGAGGAGTGGGTCGAGCATCGGCTCTGCTTATCACGAATCGCGATGACAATAAGCGGATGCGGAGGCGTTCACAACTGCCGCGGCGCGGCACAAACAAGAGGGCCGGGACAAGAGACCAGGAGTGGAGTGCCGGATGTCCGCTCGCCGCATCTCCGTAAGCCGTCTGCTCGATCGCCTGCCCATCGATCCCTACTTGCTCGCGATCGTCTCGATGGCGGCGCTCGCGTCGACGTTCCCCTGCCGCGGCAATGTCGCGATGGGATTTGACCACGCGACCACCGTGGTTATCGGCTTGCTTTTCTTCCTCTACGGCGCGCGGCTCTCGCCACAGGCGGCGTGGGCGGGGCTTTCGCACTGGCGGCTGCAGGTGCTGATCCTGGCAAGCACGTTCGGGGTGTTTCCGGCGCTCGGCCTCGCCGCGCACGTGCTGGTTCCGCGCGTCCTCTCGCCGGAGCTCTATCCCGGCGTTCTTTTCCTCACCATGCTGCCATCGACGGTGCAGTCCTCGATCGCCTTCACCTCGATTGCGCGCGGCAATATCGCGGGCGCGGTGTGCGCCGCCTCGGCCTCGAGCCTGATCGGCATTTTCGTGACCCCGATGCTGGTCGGGCTGCTGATGGGCGCGCAAGGCGGCATCTCCATGCACGGCATCGAGGGGATCCTGCTGCAGCTTCTCGCACCGTTCGTGGCCGGGCAGGTCGCCCGGCTCTGGATCGGGGCGTGGCTCGGTCGGCACAAATGGATCACCTTCCTGGTCGACCGCGGCTCGATCCTGCTGATCGTCTATACCGCGTTCAGCGAGGGCGTGGTCGATGGAATCTGGCTTCGCGTCGACCTCATGAGCCTTGCGGGCGTGATTCTAGCCGATCTG
>DATJTV010000105.1:0-11368 GCA_035503055.1 Acetobacteraceae bacterium | reverse complement strand
CACCGCGGCCGTGCGATACGGGCGGCGATCCGGCAAAGCGGCGCCAAGCTGTTCCTGCTGCCTAGAGCAGATCGCGCCTGACTGGAATCGCGAAGCGATCCAGGGGCGCGTGAATCTGCTCGGCAAGACAAGGCTAGAGCGTGTTCACTCTGGGTGAACACGCTCTGGAGTGCTTTCCGTGAGCCTTGGCGAACAGAGCGCACTCAAGGCATCCGATCGTCTCTCCCTACTGCGATCTACCGCCCCCGGAAAGCCTGATCTTGTCCACCTTCGGAGAGACTTCCGCGAGAAACAGATCGAGAAGCGCGCGATGATGGTTGCCGAAGATCCCTGCCTCCGTGGCGGGGTGCCGCTCGGTCGTTGCCCGCGGCAGGACTCCGATCCGGCAGGCCCCGACCTCGAAAACGTCAATGTCGAACGCAAGGCCGTCGAGCTGGATCACCTCGGTGCGCTGATGCCCGCCATCGGCCGCGGCGCAAAGCAAGAGGTTGAGTGCGTGTTGGTCCAGATGCGAGTCCCGATGGAGGCGCTCCCTCAGATCGCCCGGCAGCTTCACGCAGAGCGGCCGGGCAGTGGGCTTCGCAATGTAGAATCCCGTGCCGGCGACAAAGCCCAGCGGCTTGACGGCGAAAGGTGGAAAGGCGAAAGCCCGCGAAACGACGAAATCGTATGGTAGGCGCGACAGGACGGAGAAGTCGCGCTTCATGCGCACGTCGAGATCGATCTGGATGCAGCTCCGGCCCCGTTCGAGGTGGCGGAGGATTCGCTGCCAGACGGATCCGATCCCCGTCTCCGTATCCGAGCCGCCTCGCGCTCGGAGCCGCGAAAACGGTCGCGACCTCCGGCGCGTCCCCATCATAGGCACCCCCGTCCAGAGACATCATCTCATCTCGATCGGGTTTTCGTTCCATGCCCGGAGAGGGGCCACCCAGGGCCCGAGCACCGGCCAGAACCCGACTCCGTAGCAGGGGGTTATGACGGCGGACTCGGGTTCAGACATGGGCCTCAACCGAGAATTGATGGGCGCCAATTGCTGGTCCGTGCTGAGCGTAATCGCGCCAAAATTTACATGTTAACTATGCCATGACGGCCCACCCGGCACGAGCAAGCGCGGGCTTCGGGCTCGCCTGTCGGTCAATCGTCGGGCAGCGGCGCCGCGAATGGGCAGGCTTGAATTGTCAGGCTGCAGCGGGCTCCGCCGACGCCATCTCCGGAAAATGCCGCTCCGCGTGGAGGCGGAGCAGGGATTCGACCCTTCGGTAAAGGCGATAATACACCATCCGGCTGAAGTGCAGCCCCTCCAGCATATCTTCTGGACCCTCGACGAATTCGGTGATCCGCAGCAGATGAACGTTTGCACGGCCGGCGACGACTTCGGAGATCGTCCTGTTGTGCGCGGCCAGATGACGGAGTGCGACCAGCTGCCCGTTCCGCCCGATCCTCTCTTCGGCGCCAAGCAAGAAGAATATCACGACGCGCTCGGGCACGTGCGACAGGATCGCCTCCAGATTTTCCCGAAACGCCGAGGGCGTCGGCTGGAAATATCGGTAGTTCCTCCGGACCTTGAGGGAAGCGGCAAGCGCGTCGGGCGTGGGCAGCCACTCGCGCAGCTCCGCTTCGTCGCGGGCCGTCACATCGACCGATCCCTTGCCGTGAGGCAAGATGAACGGCAGTCGAAGGTCGAGTTCACGATGGTGGTAGAGCCCGATGATCGCGTCCTGCCAGAAGCTGAAGATGCATGCGTCCAGCGAGGACATATCTTCGGCGAGGCGAGAGGTGAAATCCTCGGGAAGATAGCCGATCTCCCGCGCGGCCTGCTTCTCCGCGCCGGGCAGCCCTTCCAGCGCATAGCGCAGGAACCAGGAATGATCCCGGCGGATCGGGAGGCCCGAACGGATGATGTTGAACTCTCCGGCGACCTCGCGGGCGTTCAGGTTCAAATAGTGAGCGACGCAGCTCATATCGCAGCCGCCGCGCACGAGGATCCGAAGAGGAAGCTCCGGATCGACTTCCCGCGCGGCCTCGCTCGAGGCGTTTATCCAGTCGATGGGCGCGCGCTTTGCAAAGAGGTCGGTAAGCACTTCGCCGCGGATGCGAATCCGCGGCCGCGCCAGGCGATCGAAGACCCAGGCTTCCACCGCCATCCCAAGCGTTCTGCAGGAAAAGCAGAAATGCAGGAGCCAAAGGCCGGTCGCGTTGCTCCGCATGACGTAGAGGCCGATATATCCGTAATCGCCATAACGGTCCCGCACATGGACCAATCCCGCCTGCACGTCCTGCTGCGAGAGGAGCTCTTCGAGCTCGCGCCGCGCGGCGAGCGGATCCTCCGGCAGGCGGTTCTTCGTGAAGTTGAGCTGATTGGTCCGGTTGATCAGCTCCACGGCACGGTCGATGTGCTTGACAAAATCGTGCTCGAAGGTGACGCGGATTCCCGAGGCGCGCAGAAACGCGCTGTCGTCCCCGAACTCCTCCTGGTCCCTCTTGCGCGATTCGAGCAGCTTGTATTGGCCCAACCGCTTCAGGCGGGAGTCGTCCTTGCCCTTGAAGAGAGAGTTCGCAAGAATGGAGGGGATGATGGTCTCATCCGAGACCTGCAGGTCGGGGACATAATGCAGCGCTTCGTTGCGGTTCATCGGATTGTCGTCGATGAACAGAATGGTCGGAGGGCGCAGTTGAACGGCCTCCACGAGGGCCTGCAGACGGGGGCCTTTTGGTTGCCAGTTGACGCTGGGGAAGATGAAATAGTCCCACAGGCCCTTTTCGATGAGAAGGGATTTGACCGGTTCCATATCGTTTTTTGAGCAGATCGAGCTCAGAATTCCCCGCCGCGCGAGTTCGATGACGATATCGTGATGGGGCTGGAGGTATTCGATGCCGCCTTCGGTCAGGGTCCCCTTCCAGAAGGTCTCGTCGAGGTCCCAGATGACGAGCCGAACCGGTTCAACCATTGCGAACCCCTCCGTCAGTCTCGCTGCCATGGCATGTGATTCCGATCAGCGTGGCTTTCGCGGATCGCTCCGCGCGCCTGCGGCATGAAGTTGGGCAAGGGGACGCGTTCCGCCGCAGCCCCGGAAGCGGGAGCCGGACGTGCGAACACGCGGATCCCCGCACCGCTCCGCGCCGGCGCGTACGAACGCCACCGCGTTCCTCACGATCATTGGGCATCCTCTGTGAAACAGAGAATCTTTACACTATGATCATATGCTCAGCTTCATTCGTCGAGTCAAAGATAATCGTTAACCTCCCGGTCGCGGCGGGGCGACGAACGGCGGCGCGCGTCGCTTCCGCTTCCACGGAATCGCCGGCGGCTTGCCCATGCCCTCGCTGCGCTCTACCTCTGCCGTCCGTCCGCAACCGGGTGAACGGTTTGGCCGCTCCCTTGCGTGAAGGAGCGGGGAGGGTGCCCGACTCGTCATGCGCGTCGCCGTCTATTGGACTCCGCCCGCGGCCGATCCGCTCTTCGCATTGGGCTCGGCCTGGCTCGGCCGCGATGCCGAAACCGGCCTCGCACTCCCGCAGCCCGAAATCCCCGACCTCGCCGCCCTCACCGAAAGCCCCCGCCGCTACGGGTTTCACGCCACCCTCAAGGCGCCGATAATGCTTGCCGGCACCTTCGATTCCTTTCTCGCCGATGCGCGGGCGCTGGCGGGGACGCTGAAGCCGGCGCCCCTCCCTTCGCTCGCGGTCCGCGCGCTCGACGGATTCGCCGCCCTCTGCCCGACCTTGGAGTGTCCCGAGCTTACGGCGCTCGCCGCCTCCGTTGTCACGGAGCTCGACCACCATCGCCTGGCGGAGGAGCCGGACAAGCAGGCCCGCCGCAGCCTCGGCCGAACGCCCGCCCAGGCGGCGCACCTTGCCCGCTGGGGCTATCCGTTCGTGCTCGATGAATGGCGCTTCCACATGACGCTCAGCAACACCGGTGCGGCGACGCCGTCCCTGCTCGCCGCCGCCACACGCCATTTCGCCACAGCGCTCGGCCGTGAGGAGGTCGTGCGGGAGCTCGCGATCTTCGTCGAGCCGAACCCCGGCGCCGCATTCCGCCTCGCCGCGCGCCTCCCGCTCGCGTCCTGACGCGCCCCCCGGTCACGGCTCGAAGACGACCTGCACCCTGGGCGTGGGGTAGCGGGCGATGCCGAACTCGACGATGGTCCCGGCGCGGTCGACATTGACGTTCTCGCAATGAAGCAGCGGCCGCGAGCGCGGCGTCTGCAGGAGCTCCGCCTCCGCCGGCGTCGGCATCCGCGCCGTCACGCGTGTGGACTGGCGGAGATAATCCGCGACACCCACCCTGGCGAGCGCCCGGGTGACGGCCCGCTCCTCGCGCAGCGCCGCGAGGATGCCGCGCAGGCGCGTGGGGGGAAAATAATGGCTGGCAAGAGAGATCGGCCGCCCGTCGGCGAGCCCGAGATGCTCGAACAGCACCACCTTCGCGCCGCCGCGGAGCCCAAGCCCGGCCGCCACCCTGCTGTCCGCCTCCAGCTCGCGGAGATCGAGCATCCGGCCGGAGGGCTCGCGGTTGTGGCGGCGGATCCATTCGGAGAAGCGCGTGCGCGGCCCGACGAGGTAATCGAGGACGTCCTCGGCGACGAAGGAGCCGCGGCCTTGCTCGACGCGGATCAGGCCGGTGCGTGACAATTCCTCGAGCGCGCGGCGCACGGTGTGGCGGTTGACGCCGAATCGCGCGGCAAGCGCGGCCTCCGTGGGCAGTTGAGTGCCGGCCGGAAGCGTGCCGCCGACGATCTCGCGCTGGAGGGTTTCGGCGATCCGCCGCCACAGGGCGACGCCGTCGCGCACCAGCTTCGTCGCCGTGGCACCGTCGGCCGGTGTCATCGAAACTTCGTCCACGCCGCGGGGCGATCGGTGATCATCGGGGTTGACCGGCCCAGGAGCCTCATCTATACGGGAGCCTCATCGAGTTGTCTAGATGATTAGATCAATTCCCGACCGGGAGCAAAGGCCGACGTGAGCGAGCCCGATCCGAACGCGAAGCGCCGGCGCTGGATGTCAGTGCTGGCGCGGGCGAGTGCGGCTGAGATCGAGGCGCTGCTCGCCGGGGCGGTGCCTCTCGCCGGGGCGGCACCGACGCCGGCGCACATTCGGCTGCGCGGACCCGAGATCGGGCTGGTCATGGTGCGCGGCCGCGCCGGTGGCGCCGGCGCCCCGTTCAACCTCGGCGAGATGACGGTCGCACGCTGCACCGTGCGCGATGAAGCAGGGCGCGTCGGCCACGCCTATGTTGCCGGCCGCGATCTCCACCACGCCGAGCTCGCCGCGGTGCTCGACGCGGCGTTGCAGGATGACGCGCGGCAGGACGCGCTCGAGCGGATGGTGATCGCGCCGCTTGCCGCCGCGCAGCAGGCCGCGCGCGCTGCCACCGCGGGCAAGGCCACCGGAACCCGCGTGCAGTTCTTCACCATGGCCAACATGCGCTGATGACAACGCTAGAGCTTCCCGGCTTCGCCGACCCGATTGGAGACGCGCAAGCCTCCTTCCGCGCACTGCTCGACTGCATGGCGCGCCCTGGCACGTTGCACGAGGCGGCCGGCCTCGTCCCCCCGCCGCCGCTCGGTCCCGCTTCTGCTTCCGTGCTCCTCACCCTCGTCGATGCCGACACGCTGCTCTGGCTCGACGCAGCGAGCATGGCGGCGCGTGAATGGCTCATTTTCCATTGTGGCGCGCCGCTCACCGAGGATCCGGCGGCCGCCGCCTTTGCCGCCGCGATCGGAATGAAGCCGCTCGGCCTCTTCTCCACCGGAAGCGACGCGGCGCCCGAGGACTCCGCGACCCTCATCGTCCAGCTGCCCGGGCTGGGCACGGGGCCGGCCTATCGGCTCTCCGGGCCGGGGCTCCGTGGGCCGGCGCTGCTTCGGGCCGAGGGCCTGCCGGCGGATTTTCCCGCGCAGTGGGCGGCGAACCACGCCCTCTACCCGCGCGGGATCGATCTCGTGCTCTGCGCCGGCACGCGGTTCTGCTGCCTGCCGCGCAGCGTGCGCCTCGAGCAGGCCTGAGCGATGGCCTATGTCGCCGTAAAGGGGGGCGAGCGGGCGATCGACGCCGCCCATGCCTGGCTCGCGGAGGAGCGGCGCGGGGATCCCCGCCTGGCCGAGATCGCGACCGTGCAGATCGCCGAACAGCTCGGCCGCGCGGTGGATCGGGTGATGGCGGAGAGCTCCTGCTACGACCCGGCGCTCGCCGCCCTCGCCGTCAAGCAGGCGCAGGGCGACCTGATCGAGGCGGCCTTCCTGCTCCGCGCCTATCGCACGACGCTGCCGCGCTTCGCCGCGGCGCGGCCGGTCGATAGCGATGCGATGCAGGTCCGCCGCCGCATCTCCGCGATCTACAAGGATTTGCCGGGCGGGCAGGTGCTCGGCCCGACCTACGACTATACCCATCGCCTGCTCGACTTCCGGCTGGCGGCGGATGGTCCGCAGCCTGCCGCCGACCGCGCGCCCCCACCCGCCGGCGAGGCGGCGGCGGAAGGTGGGATGAAGCGGGTCTCCTCCATCCTCGCGCATGAGGGCCTGATCGAGGGGGACGGGGTGGCGGACGGCCCGCCGGGCGATCTGACGCGCGAGCCGCTCGCCTTTCCGGCCGGGCGCGATCTTCGCCTCCAGGCGCTCGCGCGCGGCGACGAGGGCTTCCTGTTGGCGCTCGGCTACTCCACCCAGCGCGGCTGGGGCGGCACGCATCCCTTCGTGGGCGAGATCCGGGTCGGCGAGGTTGCGGTCGAGATCGAGCCGCCCGAGCTCGGCTTCGCCATCGACATCGGCGAGATCACCGTGACCGAATGCCAGATGGTGAACCAGTTCAAGGGCTCGAAGACGGTGCCGCCGCAATTCACGCGCGGCTACGGGCTCTGCTTCGGCCATGGCGAGCGCAAGGCGATGGCGATGGCGCTCGTCGATCGCGCGATGCGGGCCGAGGAGCTGGGCGAAGAGCGCACCGCACCGGCGCAGAATGTCGAGTTCGTGCTTTCCCATTGCGACAATATCGAGGCCACCGGCTTCGTCGAGCACCTCAAGCTGCCGCACTATGTGGACTTCCAGAGCGAGCTCGAGACGATCCGGCGGATGCGGCGCGAGGCCGAGGCGGCCGCCTCGCCGGATCGGCGGGAAGCGGCCGAATGAACGGCTACAATTTCGCCTATCTCGACGAGCAGACGAAGCGCATGGTCCGCCGCGCTCTCCTCAAGGCCGTCGCCATCCCCGGGCACCAGGTGCCGTTCGGTGGGCGCGAGATGCCGCTGCCCTACGGCTGGGGCACGGGCGGCATCCAGGTCACGGCGAGCATCCTCGGAAGCGGCGATGTGCTCAAAGTGATCGACCAGGGCGCAGACGACACCACCAACGCGGTCTCCATCCGCCGCTTCTTCGCCCGCACCGCCGGGGTCGCGACGACGACGCGCACCGAAGAGGCGAGCGTGATCCAGACGCGGCACCGCATTCCGGAGACGAAGCTCAGGGAGGGCCAGATCATCGTCTACCAGGTGCCGCTGCCGGAGCCGCTCTCGCGGCTCGAGCCAAGCCGCGCCGAGGCGCGCGAGATGCACGCGCTCGGCGATTACGGGCTGATGCACGTGAAGCTCTACGAGGATATCTCGCGGCTCGGCCAGGTCTCGATCAGCTTCGACTATCCGGTGATGGTGAACGGACGCTATTTGATGTCGCCGACGCCTATCCCCGCCTTCGACAATCCGAAGCTCGACCGCAGCCCGGCGCTGCATCTCTTCGGCGCCGGGCGCGAGAAGCGGATCTACGCCGTGCCGCCCTACACCGAGGTGCGGTCGCTCGACTTCGAGGACCATCCCTTCCGCGCGACGCGCGCGCGGCACGAATGCGCGCTCTGCGGGGCGCGCACGAGCTATCTCGACGAGATCGTCACCGACGACCGCGGCGGGCGCATGTTCGTCTGCTCCGACACCGACTATTGCGCCGGGCGGCGCGAGCGGGAGGCGGCCGAGTGACGCCCGGCACGCTGCTCTCCGCGCGCGGGCTCTCGCTCTCGTTCGGGAGCATCCCGGCGCTCGACGGCGTCGATCTCGATCTCTGGCCCGGCGAGGCGCTCGCCATCGTCGGCGAAAGCGGATCGGGAAAGACGACGCTCTTGAATACGCTTTTCGGTGCGCAGAGGCCCGATGCCGGGATCGTCCGCTACCGCGACCCAGCGGGGCACGTGCACGACGTGCATGCGATGAAGCGGCCGATGCTGCGCGCGCTCCATCGCTCCGACTGGGGGTTCATCTACCAGGAGCCGCGCCAGGCGCTCCGGATGCCGGTCTCCGCCGGCGGCAATGTCGGCGAACGGCTGATGGCGCAGGGGACGGCGAGCGCGGGCGCGCTTCATTACGGGCGCATCCGGGCGGCGGCGATCGAATGGTTGCGCGAGGTCGAGATCGACCCCGCGCGCATCGACGATCTGCCGCGCACCTTCTCGGGCGGCATGCTGCAGCGGCTGCAGATCGCGCGCACCCTGGTGACGCATCCGCGGCTCGTCTTCATGGACGAGCCGACGGGCGGGCTCGACGTCTCGGTCCAGGCGCGGCTGCTCGACCTCATCCGCACGCTGATCGCGCGGTTCGCGATCGCGGTCGTTCTGGTGACGCACGATGTCGCGGTCGCGCGCCTGCTCGCGGACCGGATCCTGGTCATGCAGGCCGGTCGCGTGGTGGAGACGGGCCTCACCGACCAGGTGCTCGACGACCCGCACGAGCCCTATACGCAGCTCCTCGTGAGCTCGGTGCTCCAGGCATGAGGGGCGCCGCGTCGGGCGAGGTGATGCTGGCGGTGCGCGGGCTCGGCAAGAGCTTCACGCTCCATCTTCAGGGCGGGCTCCGGATTCCCGTCCTCGCCGGTGTTGGGCTCGAGCTTCGCGCCGGCGAGTGCGTCATGCTCGCAGGTCCTTCGGGGGTTGGCAAGTCGACGCTCGTGCGGAGCCTCTACGGCAACTACCGCGCCGAGGAAGGCGAGATCCTCGTGCGCCACGACGGGGCATGGGTGGACCTCGCGTCGGCCGACCCGCGCACCGTGCTCGACGTGCGAAGGCGCACGCTCGGCTATGTCAGCCAGTTCCTCCGCGTCGTGCCGCGCGTGCCGACGCTCGAGATCGTCGCCGAAGCGCTCGCCTTGCGCGGCACCGCGGCGGAGGAGGCGCGCGAGCGCGCACGCGCGCTGCTGCTGCGGCTCAATATTCCGGCGCGCCTGCACCTGCTGCCGCCCGCGACGTTCTCGGGCGGCGAGCGGCAGCGGGTGAACCTTGCCCGCGGGTTCGCGGGCGACCATCCTATCCTGCTGCTCGACGAGCCCACCGCTTCGCTCGATGCCGAGAACTGTGCCGTCGTCATCGATCTCGTGCGCGAGGCGAAGGCCCGCGGCGCGGCCATCCTCGGGATCATCCACGACGAGGACGCACGCGCCGCGATCGCCGACCGGCTCTTTCCGCTCACGCCCCTTCAGGATGCCGCATGACGATGAACTTTCACGCCTCGCCGCCGCGATCGGAGAATTTTCCTGCGGGGGAACTCGTCCTGACCAACGCGCGCATCGTCCTGGCCGAGGAAGTGCTGGCGGGCTCTCTCGTCATCGAGAACGGACGGATCGGGGAGGTACAGCCGGGCCGCTCCTTCCTTTCCGCCGCCACCGACCTCGACGGCGATTACCTCATCCCGGGCGTGGTCGATCTGCACACGGACAATCTCGAGCGCCAGGTCCTGCCCCGCCCGAGCGCGCGCTGGCCCTCGCGCTCGGCTCTGTTGGCGCATGACGCCCAATGCGCCGCTTCCGGCGTCACCACAGTGTGCGACGCGCTCTGCCTCGGCGATCTCGGGTTCGACAAGGACCGCATCCGCACCTTCCAGGAGGGGGTCGCGGACCTCGACGATTTCGCCGGCACGGGGCTGCTCAAGGCCGAGCATTTCCTCCACCTCCGCTGCGAGCTGCCGGCGCCGGACATGCTGGCACTGCTCGATCCGGTCGTGGAGCACGCGCTCGTCCGGATCGTGAGCCTGATGGACCATAGCCCCGGCGTCGGCCAGTACGCCGATCTCGATCGCTATCGCGCCATGCGCGTCCGCGAGGGCATGGTCGGTGCGGCGGTCGAACGCCGCATCCTCGAGCTGCAGGCGCAGCGCGCGCGCTTGCTCGCGCCCAACCGACGCGCGCTGCTCGCGCGCATCGCGGGGCTGCCTTTGGTGCTCGCGAGCCACGACGACGAGTCCGAGGCGGACATCGCCCGGAACCACGCCGACGGCATCGGGCTCAGCGAGTTCCCGGTGAGCATGGCAGCCGCCCGCGCGGCGAAGGGGTTGGGGATCGAGGTGATTGCCGGCGCGCCGAACCTGGTGCGCGGCAGATCGCACTCCGGGAACGTCGCCGCGCGCGATCTCGTGCGCGAAGGAATGGTCGATGCGTTCGCCTCCGATTACGTGCCGGCGAGCATGATCGAGGCCGCGTTTCTTGCCGCCGAGTCCGCGGGGCTCTCGCTGGCGCAGGCCATCGCGCTGATCACCGACAATCCGGCCCGCATGGCCCGGCTCGAGGATCGCGGCCGCATCGCGCCCGGCATGCGGGCCGATCTCGTCCGCGTACGCCTGCATGCAGCGACGCCGGTGGTCCGCGAGGTTTGGAGCGCCGGGCGCCGCGTTTCCTGAGCAGGCCGGACGGTGCTGGTTCTGGTCGTCGGGCCCTCCGGCGCGGGGAAGGACACGCTGCTCGGCGCCGCGCGGGCCGCACTCGCGGACGAGCCGCGCGTGCGCTTCGTGCGCCGCGCCGTGACGCGCAGGGCGAGCGGGCCCGGGGCGGACGAGGCGTTCCTGGACGAGGCGGAATTCCGCGCCCGCCGCGATGCGAACGGGTTCGCTCTCTGGTGGCAGGCGCATGGGTTTTTCTACGGCGTGCCGGCGGGCATCGAGCGCGATCTTGCAGGCGGGCGAATCGTTGTCGCCAGCGTCTCGCGCGGCGTTCTCGCCGAGGCCGCGGCGCGCTTCCCCGTCCGCGTGGTCGAGATCACGGCGCCGCCCGAGATCCTCGCAAGACGGCTCGCCGCGCGCGGGCGCGAGGACGCGGAGGGAGTCGCCGAGCGCCTCTCGCGCATCATCGCCATTCCGGAGGGGATCGCGGTCAGCGCGATCGTCAATGACGGAACGGTGGAGGAAGGGGTGCGGGCGCTGGTGGCACTTCTGCGCGAGATCGTGGGCGGAGCGGAGCGGAGAGCGGCGCCACAGGAGAGCGAACGGTGATCGAAGTCAATGTCGGCGACGTCCAGAGCCCGTGGCACGGCTCGAACATGATGACGGAAGCGCCATGGGTGCATGAGACGGCACTGGTGCAGAAGAGCCGGCTTGGGCCCTGGACCGTAATCGGCGAGCGCTGCC
>DATJTV010000104.1:0-22197 GCA_035503055.1 Acetobacteraceae bacterium | reverse complement strand
GTCGAGCGCGCCGGTGACGCCCTCGGCGGCGGCGAGTGCGGCAAGCGCGCCGGCTTCCGCGGCGTGGCCGGGATGGAGGGGCTTCGACATCGCATCCGAGCGGAAGGCCTGCTGGAGGCCGGCGGCGAAGGTCGCGGCGTTGGCGAGCGCGTGGGCGAATTGGGTGGGATCGAGCTTGAGGATCGAGGCCGCGGCGGCGGCGGCGCCGAAGGTGCCGATGGTTCCGGTGGTGTGCCAGAAACGGTAGTGCGAGGGCTGGACGGCAAGCCCGATGCGGGTCGAGATCTCGTATCCGACGACGATGGCGCGCAGCAGCGCCTCGCCGTCGGCGCCGCGCGCCTGGGCGGCGGCGAGTGCGGCGCCGATGACCGGGCAGCCGGGATGATAGACGGCGTCACGGAAAATATCGTCGAACTCGACGGTGTGGGCCGCGGTCGCGTTGATGAGCGCGGCGGAGCGGAGGCTCGCGCGCGTGAAGGTGGAATAGACAATGGCGCCGTCGGGGCGGGCTTCGTCGGCGAGCGCGCGGGCGAGGAGAGTTGCGGGGGGAAGGCGCGAGCCGGGCAGAAGGGTTGCGAACCAGTCGATAAGCGCGCGCCTGGCGTGATGGCGGACATTATCGGGGAGCGGGCGGCTGCGCTCGGCGGCACCGTACTCGGCGAGGCGTAGGGTGAGCTCGGTCATGGCGAGACGCTCATGAGGGCGGGGTTTTCGCTGTCGAGATGGGCCATTTGGGCACGCTTGCCGCCCTCGAGCGCGCGGCGGAGGAGGAGCTCGTTGTGGCCCATGCCGTAGAAATCGCCGGTGTCGAGCAAGCTGACGCCGGATTCGAGCGCGGCATGGATGGTTTTGACGCTCTCGGCATCGTCCGCGGGGCCGTAGAGGCCCGAGATCGCCATGCAGCCGAGGCCGATCGCGGGGACGAGGGGCCCCCGCGGACCGAGCGGAACACTTCGCATCAACCGGCCCGAGGAAGCCGAAAGCCCGGCTGCTTCGTACCCACGATCTGGCCCATCTCTCGCGCGTGCGCGCGAGGCTATTGCGCGTGCGTCTCGGCCTTCGAGCGGTTGGCCGTCGATGTGCCGGCGCCCGGACCCGGGATCGAGCCCGTGGTGCGGTCGGCGCTGGCGGCCATCGAGCTGTCCTCCGGCTCGTCCTCGGCCATGTGCTTCTTGAAGGATTTGATGCCCTTGGCGAAGTCGCCCATCAGGGTGCTGACCTTGCCGCTGCCGAACAGCAGCAGCACGACCAGCAGCACCACCATCCAGTGCCAGATGCTCAAGCTACCCATTGTTCCTCCACCGGAGGCTCGCCTCCAGGCCGACCGGCTCGTTACTTAAGCCTCCCGAAGGCCATTGTCACCCTCAAGAGCCCGCGCGGGCAAGGTCAGCCCGAGGTTGCGGCAGGACGAAGCCGTAGACCGGGAAAACGCTGGTGCCGAGGGCATCGATCGGGGGGTACCAGACGCGCACGCGCGACCAGTCGTTGGCGGCGGAGACGTCGATCACCGGCTGGTCCTCGGTGATCCGGTAGGGGACCCAGTTGGCGTGCTCGACGAGGATTTCGCGCCGGGAGAGGATGGCGGTGACGACCGAGACGTGGCCGAGCGGCATCGCATCGGTCGGGCGGAAGACGAGGACGGCGCCGACGACGGGGCGGTGGAGGCGGGGATAGCGGCCGGCGGCCTCGCGCCACCAGGAGTAGGCGTCCCCGGTGAGCGAGATGCCGGTGACTTCCTCGACGTAGGGGACGCAGGTGAGGCTGGTGGGCGTGCCGATGGCGGCGTAGCGGCTGGCGCCGCCGCAGGAGGCGAGGGCGAGCAGGAGGAGCGAGGCCCAGGCGTGGCGGGCGGGAAGCGCCATGGGTGGGGATAGTGGACGGTGGGAGAAGGAAAAGCAAGAGGTTGGGGGGTAATTTTAAGGTGGAGTGGGGAAATCGGGCGGTTCGCCGTTGACGTAGTCGTCGAGGGTTCCGGCGGGGGATTGCGATGGGTGCGCGGACGGGCGCGGGGCCGCGGCTGGTAAGGATTTGGCAAGGGACGGGGCGTTAATATTGCGGACGGGACCGGGCCTTGCCGGTTCCGTGTTTCCTCCCCCGATTACGCGCCGCCCCCGCGGCGCCGAACTTGAGAGGCGGCATCCGCGTGGTGCCGCCTTTTTTTCGCGTGTGGCGCGAAGCGGCGGTCCCGGTTTCACACGTTCGCGAGGTGGTCCTTGACGCTCCGCAATGGTCTTGCGGGAAAAGAGAGCGCCGTGCGACCGTTGTTACAATTGGCGCCGCCGGAGGCAACGGGGACGAGGCGATGGGGAAAAGGCGGCGATGGGGGCCGGCCGTTCCGGTTGTGCTGCTCGGGCTCGCGGGCTGCGCGGCCGTGGACAGCTTCAGCTCGCGCGCCATGACCTACAACCAGCAGGCGGAGACCATCAAGGAGAGCCAATTGATGCTCAACGTGATGCGCTCCGCCTATCGCGAGCCTCTGCAATTCACCGATTTCACGCAGGTCACCGGCCAGGCCACGGTCTCGGGCACCGCCGCCTTCACGCTGCCCTTCAACCCGAGCCCGCCCACCTTCGGGCACGCCGACACCGCGCTTCCGGCCGCGACGCTCTCCGGCACCCAGGCGTTCACGGTCGCCAACCTCGACACGCAGGAATTCTACGAGGGCATCCTCTCGCCGATTCCGATCACCAGCATCGACTATTATCTCGAGCAGGGATTTCCGGAGGCGCTGCTGCTGACGCTCGTGATCAGCCGGGTCGATATCGAGAGCGGGAAGAACTCCCGCGTTTCGTTCTACAACGTCCCGAGCGGCAAGGATTTCCTCAACTTCGAAGGGCTGGTCGCGGCGTTTCGCGATCTCGGCGTCCGCTCCGAGGTGGCGAGGACGCTCACCAATGTCGGACCGCCGATCCCGGCCGGCGACATCGCAAGCCTGCGCGCGCTGGCACCGCTGGCGGAGGGGGCCGTGCTCAAGCGCTTCACCCCGGCGAGCGACCCCGACCTCACGCCGAGCGAACGCGCCGACCTCGCCCGAAGGGGCGTGAGCGAGTATTTCCGCCTGCAGCAGACGAGCGAGCAGAGCCGGTTCTGCATTGACACGAACGCCGAGACCCCGGCTGATCTGAGCGCGGCGAGCGGCATGCTGGTCGGGCTCGGCGTGCTGCCGGTGGGCGATCAGATCGAGGGGCTGCCGACGACGCCGGCCAGCGCCGCGCTCGACGACGCCGCCGCGCGCTGCGGGGCCTCGCCCTATGTGCGGATGAAGGCGGCGGAGCAGAACGGCTACACGCAACCGACGAGCCGGTTCGCGCTCGCGGTCCTGACGGCGGGCGGCGCGCACGAGACCGTCACGCTCCGGATCGATCTCACCGTCCGTTCGGTCGAAGGCATCATCTATTACCTTGGCGAGCTGGCGCGGGGGGAGCTGGATATCGGCGGCGGCGGCATGGGCTCGGCGCCGATCGTCCAGACCGGGGCCGGCTCCAGCCAGGTGCTGTTCCGGGTGCGCCAGAACTGCACCGGCCTCGGGGCCGAGATCGACGCCGTCTATGACGGCTCGCGCTACTGCGTCTCGATCGACCCCTCCGGGGCGGACCGTTCGTCCCAGGTGATGGAGATCGTGCTCCAGCTTCTGGCGCTCAACACGTCTGCGAAAACGCTGCCGGCGCCGAGCGTCATCACGGTCCTCGGGCAGTAGGCCCGCGGCGAGGGGACCATGCCTCGCCTTGGCATCTTCCGGCTCGGCGAGTGGCTGCCGGTGATCGCGGTCGGGCTGGTCGCGGTGGTGCTCGCGGTCGTCGGCTTCGAGCAGTGCGGTCCCAAGCTGGCGTGCCACCCCGACTCGATCGGGGACGCGGTGGTCCGCTCGCTGTTCCTGATCCGCGGCGGCCAGAGCATCGACTACCACAGCGATCCCGCTCTCCTGGTCGCGGCGCAGACGCTGATGTACGGCGTGGTCCTCTGGGCCGCGATCAAGGGCAGCGTCAAGCTCGCGGTGCGGGACTTCCGCCATGACGTGAAGCTCGCGCGCGCCAGGGCATTGCGCGGGCACGTGGTGGTATGCGGGCTCGGGGAGACGGGGCTCGAGATCGTCCACCGCCTCAATCACGAGGGGCACAAGGTCGTCGCGATCACGCGCGAGGATGCGCCGGCGGCGATCGCCCAGTGCGACCGGCTGGGCGTGCCGGTGCTGAGCGGCGACGCGACCCGGGCGGAGACGCTCGACAGCGCGGGGATCGCGGGAGCGAGCGTGCTGGTGGCGACGACCGGGTCGGACGCCACCAATCTCGACATCGTCATGGCGGCGGGGGAGCGCGCCGCGGGGCGCGCGGCGGGAGGCGGCCCGGGAGGCGGCGGCCCGGCGCCGCTGCTGGTGCGACCGGAGGTTCGTGCCCCCTGGCTGATCGACGCGCTGGTGGCCCCGCCGGCTTCGGTCTTCGATGCGGGGCTGCTGGTGCATCCGCTCAGGGTCGAGGAGGTTTCGGCACGGGCGTTGCTCGGCAATGCGGGCTTCGTCCGCACCGCCGGCGCGCGGCCGCGGATCGTTCTGGTCGGGCTCGGCGATCTCGGTGCGGCGATCCTCCGCCAAGCCGTCCTCTCGACCTTCGCGCTGCCGGGCGTGCGGGCGGAGGTCCTCGCCTACGACAGCGAGGCCGACGCGCGGGCGGCCGTGGTGAACGCCGCCCACTGGCGGCAGTTCCTCGATCTCAAGGCCCGGGCGGGCTATTTCGGGCCGCCTGACGAGCAGGGCCCGGGGGAGAAAGGCCACATCACCGACTGGGAGGCGATCTCGGCGGAGCTGGCGGCCCGCCCGCCGGACGCGGTGATCGTCGCACTCGGCGACGATGACGCGGCGCTCGAGGCCGCCGTCGGGTTTCGCGACGCGCTCGACCGGCTTCGCCGCTTCGCCACCCCGATCCATGTCCGCACGCGCAAGCGGCGCGGGCTTCGCGCGCTGCTCGGGCGCATGGCGGAGCGGCCGCTCTGCCGCGAACGGCTCGCGGGGTTTGGCGACCTGCCCTCGCTGGTCGGACCGGCGCAGCTCTTCGAGGAGAAGGCCGACCGGATGGCCCGCGCGGTCCACGAGGACTACCTGGCGTCCAAGCCCAGCCCCGACAAACCCGCCGCGAAGCCATGGGAACAGCTCGCGGAGCGGTTTCGGCGGCAGAACCGCGCGGCCGCCGATCATATCCCGGTCAAGCTCCGCGACGCCGGGCTTCGCCTCGTGCCCGGGCGTGGGCCGGGCGCCAGCTTGCGGGCCGAGGAGATCGAGCGGATGGCGCGTGCCGAGCACCATCGCTGGAGCCTCGACCTGCTTGCCATGGGATGGCGCTACGGCCCGGTGCGCGACGAGGCGGCGAAGACGCACGACCTGCTCGTGGCATGGGAGCGGCTGCCGGAGCGCGACCGCGACTACAACCTCGGCGCGGTGGCCAAGATCCCGCGCATCGCCGCCGAGGCCGGTCTTGAGGTCCGCCGTCTCCGGCGCATCGATCTCGCCGCCGATCCGCGCGCGCCGCCGCCGGATGCCGAGACGATCGGGCTCATCGAGATCGACATCGACGACGCCGATGCCTGGCGGGCGGCGGAGGCGCTGGCGGGGGGCGCGACGATCGCCATCCATGGGCGCGGCCTGGAGCGGGCGGCGCCCGACAGGCTTCGAGATGTTGCCAGGGATTTCCCGCGGGCGGCGGAAGCGGTGGAAGCATGGGCGGATGCCCAGGAGGCTGCCGCGCGAGGCTCGCTGGGCTCGCCGGCCTCCTCGAAGGCTTGAGCGTTGCTGCACGGTCGGCGGTCACGGGGCGCCGGCCGAGGAAGAAATCCGCCCCGCCCACCGAGAAAGTCCTCACGGGAACATGACAATTCTTGATCATGGCGCGCCGGATTTCGTCTTCTCGAGCGATTTCACGGCCTGGACGAAAAGCAGCGCGGGGGATGCGCCGCCGAGAAAGTGGCGGGGTGCCCGGATTGAACGTCATGCCATGCGGCTCCGGGGCGCGATCGCCGGACACATTCGATCGCGCGAGACCACCACGCGAGACGAGAATGCGCGGGAGCGGGACGGGTCGGTGCCGGCGAGCCCGTTCCGCTCCGGCCCGACGCCCCTTCCTTGACACCGTCCTACCCGCCGGGGAGAAACTCGGAAGTGTCGGCACCTGGGCACGGTCGCCGGAGGCAGGGGCGCCGGAAGAGCCAATGAGAGAGCGTGAGCGGTTCCAATCCGCTCCGAAGGCGCTCCTATAACAAAACGACGGGCGAGGAGGATACGTCAATGAAAAGGGACAAAGCGCAGGCGCGCGAGGAAAAACCGCAATTGCCGCCTGGGAAATGCGGACGCCGGCGATTCCTGCAAGCGGCGGGGACGGCCGGGCTCGGGCTGATGGTCGCGCCCAGGGTGTTCGCCGCTCCCGCGAGCGACGGATCGGTCGTCGGCTCCCTGCCGACCGCTGTCCAGCAATACTACGATCTGGCGACGACGACGCCGCTCGGTCCGAGCATCTACCGCGGTTTCAAGCCGAAGAAGGGCCCGCCCTGGCTGATCGGCTATGCGAGCTCGTTCGCCGGGAACACATGGCGCATCGGTGCGCGGACACGGCTCGAAGATGCATTGCTGCCGAAATACAAGGCGGCGGGGCTGGTGAAGGATGTCGTCACCACCGAGTCGAACCTCGTCATTCCGAGGCAGATCCAGCAGATTCGCCAGCTCGTCGATCAGGGCTGCGATGCCGTCATGACGATCGGCGCCGCGCACACCGCCTTGGACGGCGCCATCAAGTACGCGTACGACCACGGCGTGCTGTTCGTCGCCATTCAGGGTGGCGTTGCCTCGCCCTACGCGCTGCAAGTGAGCGGCAACTACGCTCTCTGCGGCAAGCTGCAAGGGCAGGCGCTCGGCAAGAAGATGGGCGGCAAGGGCAATGCCCTGATCGTCCAGGGCATCCCGCAGGCCGAGGCGAGCGCCGACTTCCAGCGCGGCCATGAGGCGGGCCTCAAGGAATACCCCGACATTCGGATCATCGGTGCGGTGGCCGGCGGGTGGGTCGATTCGGTTGCCAAGACCAAGGTCCTGCAGTTTCTTGCCACCCACCCGGAGCCGCTCGGCGGCATCGCCACCCAGTCTCCGGGAGACCTCGGCACATTGGGAGCGCTGCAGCAGCTCGGCCGGGCGGTCGCGCCGATGACCCCGGGCGGCGAGATGGGGCCGCTTGCCTATTGGCGCGACCATCCCGACTGGATCGACCTGACCTATCAGGGATGGCCGCCGGGGAACGAGATGGAGGAAGGTTGGGAGGCGATGCTGCGCACCCTCGAGGGGCAGGGGCCGAAGATCGCGAGCATCCTGATCGGTCCCGGGCCGATCACCTACAAGGACCTTGCGGGGCTTCTTCCCAAGGGCACGAGCTACGCTTCCAACGAGTGGGTCGAGCCGCCGTACAGGACCTGGTTCCCGCCGGAAACCATGGACATGTATTTCGACCGCCCGGCCGATCCGCTGCAGGGGAGGGGATGATCCGCGTCGCGGGCGGGACTGCGGGCGAAGGGACGCGCTGAGCGGAATGTCCGGGCCCGGCGCCTATCCGACGGGTCCGGGCGACGTCGTCGAGGTCCGCAAGGTCAGCAAGTCGTTCGGCGAGACGCATGCGCTGAGTGCCTGCTCCTTCTCGGCGCGCGCCGGCGAGGTGCACGCGGTCGTGGGCGAGAACGGCAGCGGCAAGAGCACTCTCGCCAAGCTGCTCGCGGGCGTGTTGCATCCCGACCGGGGGAGCGTGCGGGTCGACGGCGTGCGGCCGGCGAACCCCGCGTTCGCCCGGGCGGTGGGGATCGCCGTCGTGTTCCAGGAGATCCTCGTCGCCGAGGGCGCGAGCGTGCTCGAGAACCTGTTCATCAGCGACGACGGGCTCCTCCGCGCCAGGCTTTCGCAGCGGGAGAAGCGCAAGCGGGCGAATTCGTTGCTGGGCCGTCTCCTCGGCGGGCCGATCGATCTCGACATGCCGGTCGAGGCGTTGCCGCTCAACACGCGGCAATGGATCGTCATTGCGCGCGCGCTGCTCGGAAACCCGCGCGTCGCGGTGTTCGATGAATCGACGGCCGCGCTCGACCACGCGAGCGTCGAGCGGTTCTTCGCAGTGGTGCGCGAGCTCAAGGAATCCGGCGCCGCGGTGCTGGTGGTCACCCACCGCATCCACGAGCTGACCGCGATCTGCGACCGCGCCACCGTGCTGAGCGACGGCGTCGATGTCGGCACGCTGGCGGGAGCGGAGATCAAGGAGGAGCGCTTGCTCGAGCTGATGCGCGGGGAAACGGTATCGAGGACGACGCACGCGGTTGGGCCCGAGCCTCGGGAGCGGCGGGCCCGCGCTCATGCCGGACCGGCGCTCACGGTTTCGGGGCTGCGGCTCGCGCCGGAGGCGGCCGCGGTCGAGCTCGTCGTCCGGCGCGGGGAGATCGTCGGGCTGGCCGGGCTGGAGGGCCACGGCCAGGGCGAGTTCCTTCAGGCCGTCACCGGCATCCGGCGCCCGGCCGCGGGCGAGGTTCGCCTGGCGCGCGAAGGGCGGGCCGCAGGGCGGACCCCAGGGGGGACCCCAGGGCGGACCGACCTGATCGGTTCCCTCAGGTCCGCGGTTCGTGCCGGCATGGCCTATATCCCCGGGGACCGGAAGGCGGAGGGCGTCTTCGCCAACCTCTCGGTGTTCGAGAACTTCGGCATCGCCTGCTACCGGCGGACGGCGCGCGCCGGGTTCATCGACGGGCGCCGTGTCGGGCGCATGTTCGCCGACCAGGTCGAGACGCTCGCCATTCGCATCGGGCGGGCGACGGCGCCGATCAACTCCCTGAGCGGGGGAAACCAGCAGAAGATCGTGCTCGCGCGCGCGCTGGCCGCCGCCCCGCTGGTGCTGGCGCTGAACGATCCCACGCGCGGCGTGGACATCGGCGCCAAGCGCGACCTCTACGTCCAGCTGCAAGGCCTCGCGGAGGCGGGAAAGGCCATCCTCTTCCTCTCCAACGAGATCGAGGAATTCGTGGGTCTCTGCGACCGGGTCGCCGTGTTCCGGTCCGGCAGCATCTTCGTGACACTCGCGGGCGCGGAGATCACCGCCGATGCGGTGCTGGCCGCGATGTTCGGCTACCGGAACCGGCAAGACTCCGATGGTGCCCCGCACTGAGCGCCCCGCCATGCGCGTCCCCGCCGGACAGCTCTCCCTGGTGACGCCTGCGGCGCTCTGCGCCGTGCTGCTCGTCGTCTCCGCATGGCACGGGCCTCACCTCTTCACCTCGGACGGGCTGGCGGGCGCCGTGATCGGCGCCGCGCCGCTGGTGCTGGCGACGCTCGCGATCACCCCGATCGCGCTGGCGGGACCGGCGGGCGTGGACCTCTCCATCGGGCCGCTGATGACGTTCATCAACATCGCGATCGTGCTCGGCCTCCCGAAGCTCGGCGTCTCGGGCCCCATCGCGGTATTCGCTTTCGCGATCGTGCTCGGCGTCGCCGTCGAGGCGGCGATGGGGGGGCTGATCGCGCTGCTCAGGGTGAGCACCGTGGTGGTGACGCTCGCGGTCTATCTCGTGCTCGACGGCCTCAACACGGTCATCCTGCCCGAACCGGGCGGCAGCGCGCCGGCCTGGCTCGCGAATTGGGGCTCGGCCTCGAGCATTCTCTCGCCCATCCTCTATGTCCCGCTCGCCGCCTTCGCTCTCTGGACGCTGCTCTCGCGCACCACCTTCCTGCGCAACATCCGGCTGATGGGAGCCAACGACCGGACCGCGTTCGTGAGCGGGATTCCGCTGATCCCGACGCGCATCGGCGCGCACGTGATCGCCGGCTGCTTTGCCGGCGTCGCGAGCGTGATGTTCACCGGCCTGATCGGATCGGCAGACCCGACCGCCGGCGCGTCGTACACGCTGAGCGCGGTGACCGCGCTCGTGATCGGCGGGGCGAGCCTCGCGGGAGGCCGCGCGAAGGGCCTCGGCTCGGTGCTTGGAGCGATCGATATCTGGCTCGTCTCCTATGTTCTCTCGACCTTCAATTTCGGCCTGAACGCGGGCTACTGGGTGCAGTTCGCGACCGGTGCGGTGCTGGTTGCGGCCCTCCTCGCCGGCGGTGCCCTGGCCGGCCTGCCGGGAAGCCGGGGGTGGCGCGGCAGGCAAGCTGCGGGGGCGGGGCGATGACGACCCGCCCGGAGCCGCTCCGCGGCGGCGGCCGCGCCGATTTGGGAGCGCTCGTCTTCCGGCACTGGAGCACCGTGATGGCGGGTGGCGTCTTCGTTGCCCTGGTCGGGTTCGGCGCGGCAACGATCGACGGCTTCTGGTCGCTGCTCAATCTCCGCTCCAACCTCGTCTTCGCCTCGTTCCTCGGCATCGCCACGATCGGCCAGACGCTCTGCGCCTTGATCGGCGGCCTCGACCTCTCCATCCCCTTCGTCCTCGGCGGGGCGAATGTCGGCCTGGTGAAGCTGATGAACCTTGGCGCCGCGCCGGGCGCGGGAATCGTCATCGTGCTTGCTCTCGCGGCCGCGATCGGCGCTTTCAACGGTGCGCTCAGCCATCGGCTGCGCGGCCAATCCCTGGTCGTGACGCTCGGCGTTGGAAACGCGGTGCTCGGGCTGGTGCAGATACTCGTCAGCAGCGGCGGCGTATCGGGCATCTCCGGCGGCACCATCGAAGGCAAGATTCCGCGCTGGATCGAGGCCCTCTCGTCGATGAGGAGCGCGATCGGCGTTGCGCCCGCGGTGCTGCTGTGGGCGGCGCTCATCGTGCTGACCATCGTCCTGCTGCGGCGAACCTGGTTCGGCCGCAGCCTCTATGCGCTGGGCGGCAACCAGACCGCTGCCGAGCGCGTGCTCATCTCGAGCGGATGGTGCTGGACGCTGGTGTTTGCCGCAAGCGGGGTTGCCGCCGCGCTCACCGGCATCCTGTTGCTCGGCTATACGGGCAGCGGGTATGCCGGCGTCGGCGATCCTTATCTCTTCACCACGATCGCGGCGGTGTTGATCGGGGGTACCTCGCTCGTCGGCGGACGAGGCGGCTACGGGCTCAGCGTTCTCGGCGTCCTCATCCTCACGGTGCTCCAGACCATCCTTTCGGGCTACAACCTCTCGCAGGCCGCACAGGAAGCAATTCTCGGCTCCCTCATCATTCCGACCGTCGCACTCTATGCACGCAGTCCCCATCCGCGCACCCAGATCTGAGACTTCGGGAGCGAAGCGAATTCAGTGCGGGAGATCCGAGGCCGACATTGCGCGAAACGGGGCGTTCGCGGGGCAGGTCGGTTTGACAACATCGCGCATTGATGACAGAGAGTCTGCCTTCGCTCGCGCCAAGGATCGAGCGCGACGGCGACGGCAATCGCGGCCAGCCGTGCGCGGCTCTTGCTGAAACAATAACGTGGAGGAAGCTCAAGGAAATGACAACCCTCACCAACACGGATCGCTTCTACGAGCTGGTTCCCAAAGGCGCGAAGGTGGAACGTCTTGGCACCGGGTTCACCTTCACCGAAGGACCGGTGTGGAACCACCGCGGCAGGTTCCTGCTGTTCAGCGACATGCCGGGCGACGTCCGCCGCCGCTGGGATGCGAGCGGCGGCGTGCGCGAGATCGCGCGGCCATCGAACAAAGGCAACGGGATGACCTATGAGGCGGACGGGAGCCTGCTCGTCTGCGAGCACGCGACCAGCTCCGTCGTTCGCATCCGCGAAGACGGCGGCCGCGAGACGGTCGTTTCCCGCTACAAGGGGAAGGAGCTGAACAGCCCCAACGACGTCATCGTCGCCTCGGACGGGCGTATCTACTTCAGCGATCCGACCTATGGCCGGATGCCGGTGTTCGGCGTCGAGCGCAAGCAGGACCTTTCGTTCCAGGGGGTCTATCGCGTGCAGGCGTCGGGACAGGGGATCGAGCTTTTGGCCGATGACTTCGAGCAGCCGAACGGGCTCTGTTTCTCGCCCGATCAGTCGTTGCTCTATGTCAACGACAGCTCGCGCGCGCATATTCGGGCGTTCAGGGTAGCGAAGGACGGCGCGATCGATCGCGGATCGGTCTTCTTCGACCATATCGGCTCGGGCGCGCTCGAGGAAGGAATCCCCGACGGCATGAAGTGCGACGCGGAGGGCAATATCTACGTGACGGGGCCGGGGGGGATCTGGGTCATCGGCCCGAAAGCCGAGCTGCTCGGCCGGATCGAGGTGCCCGAGAATGTCGGCAACCTCAACTGGGGCGGGGACGATTGGAAGACGCTTTTCATCTGCGCCTCGACATCTCTCTACAAGATCGACCTGAACGTCGGCGGCAACCGGCTGGCGTATATGCGTTAGGAGGAAACCGTGACAAACGAGACCTTGCGGATCAACCAATCGACCGCGGCCGTCATCATCCAAGACCTCCAGAACGACGTGATCAGCGAAGGCGGAGCCTTCGCTGACTCGGGCGCGCCGAAGCATGCCGCGAGCCAGCGTATCGTCGCCAATGTATCGCAGCTGGCCAAGGAGGCGCGGGCCCGCAGCGTGCCGGTGATTCATGTCCACTACATCGTCGAGCCGGGGGCGAAGGGGCTTCGGCTGAACGCCCCGCTGTTCAAGGGCGTCAAGGAGGCGAAGGCGCTCGTGCGCGGGAGCTGGGGCGCGGCGCCGGTGGCGGGGCTCGAGCCCCAGCCGGGCGATTTCGTCGTCGAGAAGCTGCGCATGAACGGCTTCTATGACACCAAGCTCGAAATCCTTCTGCGCGGTCTCGGAGCCGAGACCCTCATCATCACCGGCGCGTGGACCAACATGTCGATCGAGCACACGGCGCGGCACGGTGCGGATGCGGGGTTCGAGGTGATCGTTGCGAGCGACGGCACGTCCACGGTGAATGACGATTGGCAGCGCGCCGGCCTCAACTATGCGCTCACCAACGTCGGTCGCACACCGACCTGCGCGGAAATCGTCTCGGCCTTCGGCGCGTGATCCGGAGCGCGATCGCCGGAGGTGGATGAACCGGAGGCATTCGATCAGGCGAGATGACGGCGAGCAGGAGCGGGATGGGCGAGTGGCAAGCGAACCCATCCCGCTCTGGCGTCCTCCCTCCGATATTTCTCGCATTTCGCGACGAAGGGAGGGATAAGCGGGCCCCTGAAAACAAAGAGACCGGAGCGGGATGATCCGAGCCTCCCGTCGCACGATCGGCTTCGCCGCATCGCCGCCGGCGGCCGGCCGTGGGATGCCTATCGATGTGGGCTTGGGCCGAGCCCGGCAGCGTCCGCCCGCGGGCTGAGCGACCGATGAGCCCCCCGGCAGGCGTTCCTCGTCAGGCCGGTATGACGCCGGCAGCGAACGGCGTATCGTGGCGCTGCGCGGCGGGCCGGTGCCGGCCGGCCTCGCCGGGCGAACCTTTGGGTCGAGGAAACCAGAGGAGGACATCGCGATGATCAGCCGGCGTGCTTTTTTTTCGACGGTTCCGATTGGAGTTGCGGCCGCCGCGAAGGTCGCCGAAGCGGCCGCCGCGGTCCCCGTCGACGTCGCGCTCGTCCTCCTCACCGACGTGTCCTACAGCGTCATCGACCCCGAGTTTGCGATCGAGCGGCACGGATACGCCGCCGCGATCCAAAGCGCCGCAGTGCTGGGCGCGATCCGTGGCGGCATGGTCGGCGCAATCGCCGTGACCTACCTGGAATTCTCGGGCTCGGTGCAGATCGCCACCGTGCTCGGCTGGCAGATCATCCATGACCAGGCATCGGCCAAGAAATTCGCCGACGACATCATGTCCCAGCCGCGCTCCTCGTACGGCCGCACGGCGATCGGGTCCGGCATCGATGCCGCGGTCGGGGAGCTCGCCGAATCCGGCTTCGCCGCCACCAGGCACGTCATCGACGTGTGCGGAGACGGCACTTGCATCGGCGGCTCGCCGCTCGACCGCTCCCGTGCCGAGGCGATCAAGTCCGGCGTCACCATCAATGGACTGGTCATGATCCACGAGAACCCGCCGCCATGGCTGGTGCCGCACGTCGACCCGCCCGGCGGCATCGTAAAATGGTACCGCGACAACGTCATCGGCGGCCCCGGTTGCTTCGGGATGCAGGTGAAGTTCAACGATGACTTCGTGGCCGCGATGACTCGCAAGCTCGAGGCCGAGATCGCCGGCCGCACGGTGCGGCTCTCGCGCTGGAGCTGACCGGGATTCCCCCCTGGCGAGCGGCCGATTCGCCTCTCCCGATGGCAGCGCGGGCACCGGTGCTTGGAAGGGCGGGCAGGGTGCGGCAAAAGGCAATTCGCGGGAAGAGGAGTGGACCATGCAGCAAGCGCCGCCGGCGGCACCCGGAGATCGGGAAGAGGCGATCGACACGCCGGCGCTGGTCATCGATCTCGATGCGTTCGAGGGGAACCTCGCACGGATGGCGGAGCTGTTGCGAGGGACGACGGCGCGGCTGCGCGCGCATGCGAAGACGCACAAATGCGCGGTGATCGCGCATTTGCAGATGAAGGCGGGCGCGGTCGGGCAGTGCGTGCAGAAGGTTGCGGAGGCGGAGGCGCTTGGGTGGGCGGGGGTGCCTGATATTTTGGTGAGCAACGAGGTGGTGGGGGCGGGGAAGATCGCGCGGCTGGTGGCGTTGGCGCGGGTGGCAAGGGTTGGCGTGTGCGTCGATGACGCGGGCGAGGTCGCGCGGCTCGAGGCGGCGGCGGAAGCGGCGGGGATCCGGCTTTCGGTGCTCGTCGAGATCGATGTGGGGGCCGGGCGGTGCGGGGTGGCGCCGGGGCCGGAGGCGGTGGCGCTGGCGCAGCTGATCGCGGGCTCGCCGCACCTGCGATTCGGGGGTTTGCAGGCGTACCATGGGAGCGCGCAGCACATAAGGCGATACGAGGAGCGGGCGGCGGCGATCGAAGGGGCGGTGCTACAGACGCGGCGGACGGTCGAGCAGCTGAAGCAGGTGGGGCTCGACTGCGCGATCGTGGGCGGCGGCGGGACCGGGACGTTCCAGTTCGAGGCGGGGTCGGGCGTCTATAACGAAATCCAGGCCGGCAGCTATGTTTTCATGGACGCCGACTATGCGCGGAATTTCGACGAGGCGGGCGCGCCGTTCTCGACGTTCGAGCAATCCTTGTTCGTGCTGGCGAGCGTGATGAGCCGGCCGCGGCCGGAGGTCGCGGTGGTGGATGCGGGGCTGAAGGCGCTGGCGGTGGATTCGGGGATGCCGCTGGTGTGGGGGCGGCCGGGCGTGCGGTATGTCGGCGCCTCGGACGAGCACGGGAAGCTGGTGGTGGAGGAGGGCGGCGGCGGGCCGCTTCTTGGAGAAAAGTTGAGGCTGGTGCCTGGCCATTGCGACCCGACGGTCGATCGCTACGAGTGGTATGTGGGCGTGCGGGGCGGGCGGGTGGAGTGCTTGTGGCCCATCTCGGCGCGCGGGGGGTTCAGCTGAGGAACCGCGAGCGCATCTCGCGCGTCACCTGCTCGATGACGGAGGGCCAGTCATCGATGCGCGGCTGGCGATAGAGGCGCGCGCTCGGGTACCAGGGCGTGTCGTCGCGATCCATGAGCCAGCGCCAATCGGGCGAGAAGGGAAGGAGGATCCAGACGGGCTTGCCGAGCGCGCCCGCGAGATGCGCGACGGCGGTGTCGACGGTGACGACGAGATCGAGCGCATCGATCAGCGCCGCGGTGTCGGCAAAGTCTTGCAGCTCCTCATCGAGGCGGGTGAGGCGGGGGCACGCTTCCAGCTCGGCTGCGTCGCCCTCGCGGAACTCCTTCTGAAGGCAGAACCAATCGGCGTCGAGCGAGAGGAGAGGCTGGAGGCGGCCGAGCGCGATCGAGCGGTTATGGTCGTTCGGGTGGCCCGCATAGCCGCTCCAGGCGAGACCGACGCGGGGCCGCGTTCGCGGCGGCAGGCGGGCTGCGCGGCGGGCTGCGAGGTGCGGGTCGGCGAGGAGATAGCGCGGCTCGGAGGGGATGGTCTCGAGGGTTGTCCCGAAGGCGAGCGGCAGGCTCATCAGCGGGCAGTGGAGATCGAAGCTGGGCGGCTGCTGATCGGCGCCGATGATCGCGATCGCGGGCTCCAGCTGGCGCAGCAGGCGGAGCAGCGGGTCCTGGACGGAGAGGATCACGCGAGCGCCGAGCGCGCGGAGGCGCATTGCGTAGCGGCAGAACTGGATGGTGTCCCCGAGCCCCTGCTCCCAGTGAAGGAAGACGGTCTTGCCGGCCGGAGCCGTCTCGCCCAGCCATAAAGGCTGAGGGAAGCGGCGGTATTCCGAAGCACTGCCGAGCCGCGTGCGGTATTCGTATAATTTCCAGCCGCTCGGCAGGTCGCCGGTGACGAGGCAGGCCAGGCTCTTGTTGTAGGAGGCGTCGGCGTCACGGGGCGTGAGCGCGATGGCCCGGTCGTAACTGGCGATCGCCTCGGCGAACCGTGCGAGGTCCTGGAGGGCGGAGCCGCGATTGGTGTACGCCTCGGCGTAGTCGGGCTTGAGCGCGATGGCGCGATCGTAGCTGGCGAGCGCGTCTTCGGGCCGGTGGAGCTCACGGAGCACGACGCCGCGATTGTTGTGGGAAGCGGCGGAATCCGGCTTGAGCGCGATGGCGCGGTCGTGGCTGGCGAGGGCTTCCTCGAGCCGGCCGAGGTCGCGGAGCGCGGCGCCGCGATTGTTGTGAGCCTCGGCGTAGTCCGGCTTGAGGGCGATGGCGCGGTCGTAGCAGGCGAGGGCTTCCGGGAGGCGGCGGAGGTCGCGGAGCGCGATGCCGCGATTGTTGTGGAGGGCGGCGGAGTCCGGCTCGAGCGCGATGGCGCGGTCGTAGCTGGCGATGGCTTCCGGGAGCCGGTTGAGGTCGCGGAGCGCGATGCCGCGATTGCTGTGCGCCGATGCGAGGTCCGGGCGGAGCCGGATGACCTTGTCGAGCAACCGGATCCCGCGATCCGTTCGTTTTGTCTGCAGCGCCAGCATGCCGAGCAGGTGCAGCGCGTCGACGTGGCTGGGATCCTGTTGCAGGATCCGGGTGTAGAGGCGCTCCGCCTCGGCGAGCCGGCCCTGCTGGTGGAGCGCCACGGCCTGTTGAAACCGCTGCTCCATCGGCGCGGGCATCGGCAGTGGCCGGTTGCCGTGAACGCCACCCTGCTTCGGCAAGACGCCATCTCCGGAGTTGCGGCCACCCCGGGGCCGGCAGCGCGCCGGCGGCGCGCCGGCGGCGGGCCGGTCCCGCGATCATCGGGGGACCGTTCGGGATTGATAGCCGATCGCGGGGCGGTTGACGCGGGGAGGGGTGGCGGGGCATATGCGGCTGGTCTCCGGGCGCCGGGGGCGCCGCCGCTCCGCGAGGGTTCGCGCAGCGGCGCGTTTTTGTTTGGGGCAAGGCGATGTTCGACGCGCTTTCCACGCGGCTCACGGGGGTTTTCGACCGGCTGCGCCGCCGCGGCTCGCTTTCGGAGGCGGACGTGGGCGAGGCGCTGCGCGAGGTGCGCGTGGCGCTGCTGGAGGCGGACGTCGCGCTTTCGGTGGTGCGGGAGCTGACCGAGAAAGTTCGGGCGCGGGCGGTCGGGCAGGAGGTTCTGAAGTCCGTCACGCCCGGGCAGCAGGTCGTCAAGATCGTCAACGACGCGCTGGTGGAGGCGCTGGGCGGCGAGGGCGCGGTGCCGCTCGCCTTGGAGGCGCCGCCGCCGGTGCCGGTGCTGCTGGTGGGGTTGCAGGGCTCGGGCAAGACGACGACGGCGGGGAAGCTCGCGCTGAGGCTCCGGGAGAAGAGCCGGAAGAAGGTGCTGCTCGCGAGCCTCGACGTGGCGCGGCCTGCCGCGCAGCTTCAGTTGGCGCAGCTCGCGGAGCGGGCGGGCGTGGCGAGCCTGCCCGTGGTTGCGGGGCAGGGGCCGCTCGCGATCGCGCGGCGGGCGATGGAGACGGGACGGCGGGAAGGGTACGACGTCGTCATCCTCGACACGGCGGGGCGGCTCTCGATCGACGAAGAGCTGATGGCGGAGGTGAAGGAAGTGCGCGCGGCGACCGAGCCGGCGGAGACGCTGCTGGTGGTCGATGCGATGACCGGGCAGGACGCGGTGAACACCGCGCGGGCGTTCAACGAGGCCGTTGCGGTCACGGGGATCGTGCTCTCGCGGATGGACGGCGACGCGCGCGGGGGTGCCGCACTTTCGATGCGCGCGGTGACGGGGGCGCCGATCAAGCTCGTGGGCGTGGGCGAGAAGCTCGACGCGCTCGAGGATTTCCATCCCGAGCGGGTGGCGGGGCGGATCCTCGGGATGGGCGACATCGTCGGGCTCGTCGAGCGCGCGGCCGAGGTGATCGACCGCGACGAGGCGGAGCGGCTGGCCGCCAAGATGTCGAAGGGGAAGTTCGACCTCGAGGATTATGCAGCCCAGCTCAGGCAGATCACGAAGATGGGGAACCTTTCGGGGATTCTGGGCATGCTGCCCGGGGTGAACAAGGTGAAGGCGCAGCTCGCCGAGGCGAACCTCGATACGAAGATCTTGAAGCGCCAGGCGGCGATCATCGGCTCGATGACGATGGGCGAACGGCGGCATCCGGACATTATCAAGGCGAGCCGGAAGCGGCGGATCGCGGCGGGCTCGGGCGTGAGCGTGCCCGAGGTGAACAAACTGCTCAAGCAGTTCGACGACATCACGGTGATGATGAAGCGGGCGCAGAAGCTCGGCGAGAAGGGAATGATGCGGCAGGGGTTGTCCGCGCTGATGCCGCCCGGTGGGGCGAGAAGGCCGTTTTGAGAGAAGGGGAAAAGAGTTGAGTCTGAAAATCCGGCTAGCCCGGGCGGGGGCGAAGAAGCGCCCCTACTATCACATCGTCGTTGCCGACAGCCGGAGCCCGCGGGATGGGCGGTTCATCGAGCGGGTGGGGACGTACAACCCGCTGCTGCCGATGGACCATGCGGACCGCGTGCGGTTCATGTCCGAGCGGGTGACGCACTGGCTGGGGAAGGGCGCGCTCGCGACCGAGCGGGTGGCGCGGTTCCTGGGCAGTGCCGGGCTGGCGCCGCCGCCCGTGCGGCACGAGCAGACGAAGCAGGCCGAGCCGCGGAAGGCGAAGAAGGGCGCTGCCTGACGCAATTGGCGGGCGAGCGGCGCGTGCTGGTGGGCGTGATCGGCCGGCCGCACGGCGTGCGCGGGCTCGTGCACGTGACGAGCTACACGGAGGACCCGGCGGCGCTCGCGGGGTACGGGCCGCTCGAGGACCAGAGGGGCGAGAGATACCGGCTCGAATGGGCGGGCGAGGGCGTGGCGCGGCTCGTGGCGATCGGGGCGGAGGGCGAGCGGCGGATCGAGGATCGGGAAGCGGCGGCGAAGCTCACCAACCGGCGGCTCTATGTGCCACGGGAGGTTTTGCCGGCGCTTGAGAAGGACGAGTTCTATCTGGCTGATTTGATTGGACTCGCGGCGTTCGACGGCGAGGGGAGAGCGCTCGGGCGGGTGAGCGCGGTGCACGACTATGGCGGAGGCGCGAGCCTGGAGATCGGGGCGCTCATGGTGCCGTTCACGCGCGAGGCGGTGCCGGAGGTCGATCTGGCGGGCGGGCGGGTGGTGGTGGCGCCGCCGGCGACGGTGGAGGGGGAGAAATGAGCTTTCGGGCGAGCGTGCTCACGCTCTTTCCCGAGATTTTTCCGGGGCCGCTCGGGGCGTCGCTCGCGGGGAGGGCGCTGGCGGGCGGGCTCTGGGCGCTCGAGGCGGTCGATATCCGGGGGTTTGCCGTGGATCGGCACCGGAGCGTCGATGACACGCCCTACGGCGGCGGGGCGGGGATGGTCATGCGGGCGGACGTGGTGGACCGGGCGGTCGCGAGCGTGGCGGACGGGCGGACGCTGATTTTCCTGAGCCCGAGGGGGCGGCGGCTGGAGCAAAGGCGGGTGGCGGCGCTGGCGGGCGAGGATGGGGTGGTGCTGCTCGCCGGGCGCTACGAGGGGATCGATGAGCGGGCGATCGAGGCGCGGGGCTTCGAGGAGCTGAGCGTGGGCGACTACGTGCTTTCCGGGGGCGAGCTGGCGGCGATGGTGCTGCTGGACGCGGTGGTGCGGCTGCTGCCGGGGGTGATGGGGGCGAGCGCCTCGGCCGAGGAGGAGAGTTTCTCGGGCGGGCTGCTGGAATATCCGCACTATACGCGGCCGCCGGTGTGGGAGGGGCGGGCGGTGCCGGAGGTCCTGCTCTCGGGCGACCACGCGGCGATCGCCGCCTGGCGGCGGGCGGAGGCGGAGAGAATCACGCGGGAGCGCCGGCCTGACCTGCTGGGCGGAACGGTTGCCAGCCGGGCCGGGGCGCCTTAAGGAAATGCGGAGAGGGTCAGTTCCATGAACATTATCCAGCGCTACGAGGCGGAGACGGTCGCGCGCCTCTCCGCCGAGCGGGCGGTGCCCGAGTTCGCGCCGGGCGATACGCTGCGCGTGCTCGTCCGGGTGGTCGAGGGCGAGCGGACGCGCACCCAGGCGTTCGAGGGGGTGTGCATCGCCCGCTCGAACCGCGGGCTCAACTCGAGCTTCACCGTGCGCAAGATCAGCTATGGCGAGGGCGTCGAGCGGGTGTTCCCGCTGCACGCGCCGAGTGTCGCCGGGATCGAGGTGGTGCGGCGGGGCAAGGTGCGGCGGGCCAAGCTCTATTACCTGCGCGGGCGGCGGGGCAAGGCGGCGCGGATCGCCGAGCGGGCGCGCGAGACGGGGCCGGCGGCGGAAGCGCCGGCGGCGGCGGCGGAGTAGCGGCCCGGGCTCCAGGGCGGGCTCCAAGACGGGTTGGCGAGGGAGGGACCGATGGCCGAGGGAAAGCCGCGGACGCTGTTCGACAAGATTTGGGCGAGCCATATCGTCGAGAAGCTGCCGGACGAGACCTGCCTCCTCTATATCGACCGCCATCTCGTGCACGAGGTGACGAGCCCGCAGGCCTTCGAGGGGCTCAAGCTCGCGGGGCGGAAAGTGCGGCGCCCGGATGCGACGATCGCGGTCGTCGATCACAATATTCCGACGACGGACCGAAGGAATGGGATCGACGAGCCGGAGAGCCGGCTTCAGGTCGAGACGCTGGAGACGAACGTCGCCGCCTTCGGCGTGCCCTATATCCCGGTGCTGGATGAGCGGCAGGGGATCGTCCATGTCATCGGGCCGGAGCTTGGGCTGAGCTTGCCGGGAATGACGCTGGTGTGCGGGGATTCGCACACCTCGACGCACGGCGCGGTGGGCGCGCTCGCGTTCGGGATCGGCACCTCCGAGGTCGAGCACGTGCTGGCGACGCAGACGCTGCTCCAGCTTCCGGCGAAGAACATGCGCGTCGAGGTGAACGGGACGCTGCCGGCGGGCTGCTCGGCCAAGGACATCGTGCTTGCGATCATCGGGCGCATCGGCACGGCGGGCGGGACGGGGCACGTGATAGAATACGCGGGCGAAACGATCCGCGCGCTCGGCATGGCCGGGCGGATGACGGTGTGCAACATGTCGATCGAGGCGGGCGCGCGGGCGGGGCTCGTGGCGCCCGACGAGACGACGTTCGCCTATGTGGCGAGCCGGCCCTACGCGCCGAAGGGCGAGGCGCTGGAGCGGGCGATAGAGTACTGGCGGACGCTGCCCTCCGACCCGGGGGCTTCGTTCGACCATAGCGTGAGCCTCGATGTTTCGGAGCTTGCGCCGATGGTGACGTGGGGGACGAGCCCGGAGACGGCGGTGCCGATCACCGCGCGCGTGCCGGATCCCGAGACGGTGACAGACCTCGGGCGGCGGGCGAACTGGGTGCGGATGCTCGAGTACATGGATTTGCGGCCCGGGACGAAAATGACGGAGATCCCGGTGGATGTCGTGTTCATCGGGAGCTGCACGAACAGCCGCATCGAGGATATCCGCGAGGCGGCGCGGATCGCGCGCGGGCGCAAGGTGGCGGCGGGCGTGCAGGCGCTGGTGGTGCCGGGATCGGGGCTGGTGAAGAAGCAGGCGGAGGCGGAGGGGCTCGACACGGTCTTGAAGGCGGCGGGGTTCGAGTGGCGCGAGGCCGGTTGCTCGATGTGCCTCGGGATGAACCCGGACAAGGTGCCGCGCGGCAAGCGCTCGGCGAGCACGTCCAACCGCAATTTCGAGGGACGGCAGGGGCCGGGGGCGCGGACGCATCTCGTTTCGCCGGCGATGGCGGCGGCGGCGGCGGTCGCAGGGCACTTCGTCGACGTGCGGGAGCTGGGCTGACGATGGAAAAGTTCACCAAGCTCACAGCGGTTGCGGCGGCGCTGCCGATGGCGAACATCGACACCGACAAGGTCAT
>DATJTV010000103.1:0-13365 GCA_035503055.1 Acetobacteraceae bacterium | reverse complement strand
GCGCTCATTTCGCACTTCACCGCGACCTCGATCTTCGATGTCGTGGACGTCGCCACCGATCAGCGGGAGATCACGCGCGACCTCAACCAGGGTACCGCGGCCCTGGCGATCGTCATCCATTCCGGCTTCGCCGCCGATTTCGACAACGGGCGGGAGGCGCCGCTCCAGGTAATCGTCGACGGCACCAACTCGAACACCGCGCTGATCGCGCTCGGCTACGCGAGCCAGATCGTCTCCATCTTCCAGTCCGACGAGACGACCCAGGTCCTCCCTGCGAGCGCAGGCGCCGGGGCACCCCAGCGCGGCGAGCGCGCTGGGGACCCCGCGGCGCCCGGAACGATCACGCTCTCGCTGGCCGATCAGCCCTGGTTCAACCCCGGCCTCAACGACCGCTGGTTCTTCATCCCCGGCATCATCGGCACGCTCGTCCTGGTGCAGATCGTCGGCCTCACGGCGTTCGCCGTCGTCCGCGAGCGCGAGGTCGGCACGCTCGAGCAGATCCTGGTGAGCCCGATCAGCTCCTTCGAGTTCATTCTCGGCAAGACGATCCCGTTCTTCCTGATCGGGCTCGCCGACGTCGCCCTGATCGGCGTCGTCGGGGTCCTCTGGTTCGGCGTCCCCTTCGTCGGCAATCCCTTCCTCATGCTGCTCGGCGCCTCGCTCTTCCTGCTCGGCGTGCTCGGGCTCGGCCTGCTTCTCTCGACCTTCTCGCGGACCCAGCAGCAGGCCTTTGCGCTCAACTTCTTCCTCCTCAACCCGTTCTTCATCCTCTCGGGGTTCGCCTTCCCGATCGCGGCGATGCCGCCCTTCCTGCAATGGTTCACCTACCTCAACCCGCTCCGCTACTTTCTCGTCGTCATCCGCTCGCTCTTCCTCAAGGGCGTCGGCTTCTACGACCTCTGGCCGCAATTCCTGGCAATGTTCCTGCTGGGCGCCGGCGCGCTGGCGATCAGCGTGATGCGCTTCAGCAAGTCGCTGGATTAATTGCACCCCTACGCGGGCGGCGGCAGGTGCGTGCCCGCGACCATCCAGGCGCCGAGCAGCGCCAGCGCGAGCAGGATCGGCACGACGCGCCAGGGCGAGACCTCGCGCGCATCGGCGAGCCCCGGCGCCCGCACGCGCTTGCGGCCGGTGATCATCGCGCGCACCAGGTTCTCGCGGTGCAGCACGCTCTCGACCACAACGCCCGCGACATGGGCGCCGGCGAGCCAGATGATCGCAAAGCCGAGCGTGCCGTGGATCCAGCCCACCCAGCCGATCGTGCTGCGCGGCAGCACATCGCTCAGCACGCCGGCGCCGCCCGTGCTCCCCTCCGTCAAAAGCCCGGTGATCACGGTGACGGCGAGCGTGGCGAGCAGCAGCAGGATCATCCAGCCGCCGATCGCATTGTGCCCGGCGGTTTCCTCCGGATCGAGCCGGAGCAGGCCCAAAGCGTGCGCGCGGGCCCCACGCCAGCCGCGCACGAAGTCGGCGAAGCGTGCGCGCTCGCCGCCGATGGCGCCCCAGGCAAGGCGGAAGAGCAGCAGCAGCGCCACCGCGTAGCCGCAGGCGATGTGGACGACGAAGAGAAGCCCGCGCGGGTGCATCGAGCTTACGAGGAACGCGATGCCGACGCTGAGCACCAGCAACCATTTGAAGATCCGCGTCGGCGCGTCCCAGACGAAGATCGTCCGCGGCTCAGGCTTGGTTTCCGCGACCTCCTGGATGGCGGCGCGCGCGGCGCGGCCGGCGCGCGAGCGCGCGGCAAGCGAGAGGCTGGTCCCAAGCGCGCTCGCGCCCGCCTTGCGGAGCGAGCCCGCGAGGCGGCGCAGGGTCTCCGCTTGCGGCCGGTCCCCGCTCATCCCCCGGCTACCCGGTCCGCGCGGTGCTCCCCGAGCGTGGCCGCGAGCCGCTCGGTCACCTGCCGCATCAGTGCGGGCGTCTCGCGCGAGAACCCGTAGACGAAGCCCGGAAAATCGAGCGGCTCCTGCACCGCCCAGATCGCCGCGTGCCGATCGGGCGGCAGGATCCGCGCCGGGTCGCCGACCGCGACCCAGCCGATCGGCACCACCGCGTCCGGCGCCAACCGCGTCCTCAGATGCACGGTCGCATGCACGCGCACCTCCGCACCCCGACCGAGGTGCGCACCGTGGAACACCGCCGCCCCCGTGGCGATAAACACCTCGTCCTCCAGAACCGCGCCCACGACATGCGCCTGCGGCCCGACGAGGCAATGATCGCCGATCGCGCAATCCTGTTGCGCCGTCGCGCGGATCACCGCGTTCTCCATCACGATCGCCGCGCGTCCGATGCGGATTTTTCCCCCGCCCTCGCCGATGATTCGCGCCCCCCAGAGCACGCGGCACTCAGGCCCGATCGCGACATCGCCGGCGATCGTCGCGTCGGGCGCCACCCACGAAGTCGGATGGATGTCCGGCTGCCGGCCCGCATGAACAATCAGCATCCGTTCGTCCCTTGCGCCTCTGCCCGCTCGAGCGCGCTCGCCCGGCTGCCGACCGGGCAGAGCGGCCCCGCGCAGATATCGTGGTCGCAAAGCCGGCAGATGCGCCGTGCGAGCGCGCGCGACTCCGCTGCCTCGCCGAGGAGAGCGTCGATCAGCCGCTCCAGCCGCGCCCGCTTCTTGCCCGAGAGGGGCGTGAGCAGCCGCTCCACCGCGGCCAGCCGCGCCCGCGCGAGCGCGTCGGCCCGGCGCCTGCCTTCCCGCGTCAGCGCGAGCGGCGCGGTACGCCCCTCCCGGCCGCGTGCGGCGATCAGCCCGCGCCGCGCCAGCCCCTGCGCGACCCGCACGGCCGTCGGCTGGGCCACGCCGAGGATCGGGGCGAGCGCGCTTACCGTCATCGCGCCCGTCTTGGAGCCCGTCTTGGCACCATGATAGCGGAGCGTGAGCAGGAGGGCGGCGGCGCTCGGCGAGAAATCCCCGAGCGCCGCGCCGACCCGGTCCGCCAGCAGCACGGAGAGCGCGCCGAGCTTGTTCGCCGCCAACATATGCATAGGCTATGCATATCTCCCTGGCCGGTCAACGGCCCGGCCGCCGCCCGGTTCAGCCCTGGCCACGCTCCAGGGCGGCGTTCAGCTCCGCCCCGAACAGCACGACATACGCCGAGACGTAGAACCACATCATCACCCCGACGACCGCGGCGAGCGGCCCATAGGTCACGTCCAGCCGCCCGACCCGTGTCACGTAGATCGAGAAGAGCACCGAGACGGCGAACCATCCCACGGTGCCGAGCAGCGCGCCCGGCGCCACGACATGGCGCGCGCCAGGCGCGCGGGACGGCCCGAAGCGGTAGAGCAGCAGCAGCGCGGCCAGCACGAAGAGGGGAAGCCCGCCGAGGCCGCCGGCCTGCACGAGTGTCGCCTGGTAGGCCGATAGCCCGAGGAAGCCAATCGCGTTCGGCAGCCCGACGAGCACGCCGAGCCCGAGAACGGCGGCGACGATCGCCGCGAGCGTCATCCCGAGCCCCGCGAGCTGGAAGCCCAGGAGTCCGCGCCGCTCGACTTCGCCGTACGCGAGGTTGAGCGCCGAGAGCAGCGACTTCGTCCCCGTCGAGGCGCTCCAGTAGGTCACCGCCGCGCTCACGATGAGGCCAAGGCGCAGGCTCGCACCCGTGCGCGAAACGAGCGCGTGAACGCGCGCCTCGATCAGCGCGTACGCGGGCGGCGGGACGAGCGTGCGCAGGTTGCGCAGCTGCGGCTCGACCGTGTGCGGATCGAAGACGAGCCCGTAGAGGAAGACGAGCATGGTGATCGCGGGGAAGAGCGCGAGCGTCGCGTAGAACGCGCATCCCGCCGCGGAGAGCGACACGCGGTCCGAGACCATGAGCTGCATCGCCTCGGCAAGCGCGCGGACCAGCCGCCAGCCGGCCGAGCGCCGGGCAGCGGACGCTCCGCCGGCGGGGGACCTTCCCCCGGCAGCGGACCGTCCGCCGGCAGGCGACCGTCGCCGGGCAGCGGACCGTCCGTCGGAGCCGCCTTGGCCCTCCACCGCCTTCCGCTCCATGAATCCTCTGTAAGCTCGCGCCGGCCGCGCCTGCAACCGGGTCCGCATTTTCGCTTGCAACCCCGGCGAGAGGGTCCTATGTGCGGCCCCACGCAGCAACGCACGTGCCTCTGACCCTCGTGGTTACGCAACGACGTCAAGCGTTCTGGCAACTCGTCTTCGTCGCTGGTTCGTTCGACCGTTTCGTCAACTCCGTCCGCCGCCTCCGAGAGCCGGACGTTCACCGAGGGAGGCCCCGACGCGGGGCCTGAAAGGGAGGTCGGTGCCATGCCACCGAAGATCGCCCGTTTCCTGGCTGATTATGGGCCGGGCACGCCTTGCCTCGTCTTCGACGTCGATCGTCTTGAGGCGAATTTTCGCAACCTGCGCCGCACGCTGCCGCTCGCGCGCATCTACTACGCGGTGAAGGCCAATCCGGCCGCGCCCGTGCTCGAGCGCCTGGCCGGCCTCGGCTCCTGCTTCGACGCCGCGAGCTTCGAGGAGATCAGCCTTTGCCTCGCCGCCGGCGCAGCACCAGGCGCCATCAGCTACGGCAACACCATCAAGAAGGCGCTCGCCATCCGCGCCGCCCACGAGGCCGGCGTGCGCCTCTACGCCTTCGATTCGGCCGAGGAATTGGAGAAGCTCGCGGCCAACGCGCCGGGCGCTGCGGTCTATTGCCGCATCCTCGTCGAAAACGAAGGAGCGGACTGGCCGCTCTCGCGCAAGTTCGGCGCCGAGCTGGCGCTCGCCCGCGAGCTCATGCTGCGCGCCGGCGATCTCGGGCTCGATCCCTGCGGCCTCTCCTTCCATGTCGGCAGCCAGCAGACGCGCACGATTGCCTACGAGGCCGCGATCGGCCGCGTCGCCATGCTCTTCACCGATCTCACGGAGGCCGGCGTCAATCTGCGCATGGTCAATCTCGGCGGCGGCTTTCCCGCCCGCTATCGCGAGTCCGTTCCGGGGATCGATGATTTCGCCACCGCAATCATGAGCGCGATGACCCGGCATTTCGGCAACGCGCTCCCGGAGATGGTGATCGAGCCCGGCCGCTGCCTCGTCGCCGACGCCGGCGTCGTCGCCTCCGAGGTCGTCCTCGTCAGCCGCCGCTCGCACGACGATCCGGTGCGCTGGGTCTATCTCGATATCGGCCGCTTCGGCGGCCTCGCCGAGACCGAGAACGAGGCGATCCGCTACCGGATCAGCACGGCGCACGACCATGGGCCGGCGGGCCCGGTCGCCATCGCCGGCCCCACCTGCGACGGCGCGGACATCCTCTACCAGCGCACGCCCTACCGGCTTCCGATGGCGCTTGCCGCCGGCGACCGCGTCCTCCTCCACGACACCGGCGCCTACGTCACCACCTACGCGAGCCAGCGCTTCAACGGATTTGCCCCCCTGGCCGAGCATTACCTCTGACCCCTATACCGGGCGGCATCGTGCCCGCTTGCCAAGCAAGCGGGCACGATGCTTTCTGTCGAGGCATCGGATTCACGCTTCGTTTCGTGGCCGCTCCGCGTTCCCCGAAACTCCGCGATCCGATGCTGGCACCGCCCGGAGCTCCCCATGCGCTTCACCATAGACCGCATCGACCATCTCGTGATCACAGCCGGCGATCTCGAGACGTCGGCCTCCTGGTACCAGCGCGTGCTCGGCATGGAGCGCGAGACCTTCGGCGCGGACCGCCGCACCGCGCTTCGCTTCGGCAGCCAGAAGCTCAACCTTCACCAGGCGGGCGCCGAGTTCCACCCGAACGCCGCCACCGCCCACCCCGGCACCATCGACATCTGCTTCATCGTAGGGATCGCGGCCCCCGACATCGTCTCCCACCTCAAATCCTGCGGCGTGGCCATCGAGGAGGGGCCCGTCGGCAAAACCGGCGCGCTCGGCCCGATGACCTCCGTCTATTGCCGCGATCCTGATGGCAACCTGATCGAGATCGCCTCCTACCTCGACTGAGAGGCCGTATGAGAATGCTACTGCGGTGGTCGTCCGGCGTGGCTTTCTCCGCTTCCGGTGCTCACGGCCGAGCTTTGTTTGGTCGAGCAGATTCACGCGCTCCTGGACTGCTTCGCAATCCAGTCAAGCGCGATCTGCTCTCAAGGCCGCTCCGCTCCGGTTCTCGAAAGCCGCGCCGGTCGGCGCCTGCGGCGCCTCCGACTCACCGCAGCGCATTCTCATACGGCCTCTGAGATGACGGACCGCGCCTTCGCCCGCCGGCTCGGGCTTGCCTGCTTCGCCGGCTTCCTCGCGCTGATCCCGCTCGCCAACTGGATGGTCGTCCACGTCGGCACCGCCTGCATGCCGCGCGGCCCCTGCGTCGTGCCCGTCGCCCCGGGCCTGCTCGCGCCCTCCGGCGTCATCACCGTGGGCGTGGCCCTCGTGCTGCGCGACGTCGTGCAGCGCTGCCTCGGCCCGTGGCCGAGCCTGGTCGCGATCGCCGCGGGCTCGATCCTCTCCGCCGCCCTTGCCCCCGCCACGCTCGTCCTCGCCTCGGCCGCCGCCTTCACCTTGAGCGAGCTCGCCGACTTCGCGGTCTACACCCCGCTCCAGCGCCGCCGCCTGATGCTCGCCGTCATCGCCTCCGCCGGCCTCGGCCTTACCATCGATTCCGTCGTCTTCCTCTGGCTCGCCTTCGGCAGCCTCGCCTTGCTGCCCGGCCAGATGGTCGGCAAGGCATGGGCCGTCCTTTTCAGCATTCCCTGCATCCGCCTGCTGCGCCGCCTCGCGCCCACGCCCGCCTGACCTTTCACGGCCCGCTGGCCCTTGCCTCTCTCGGACTTCTCCTTCGATCTTCCGCCCGAGCGCATCGCCCAACACCCGGCGAACCCGCGCAGCGCCGCGCGCCTCCTCCTCGTCACGCCCGATAAACTCGCCGATCACACGATCCGCGACCTTCCCGCCCTCCTCGTGCCCGGAGATATCCTCGTCGCCAACGACACGCGCGTGATTCCCGCCGCACTCGCCGCGCGCCGCGGCAATGCCCGCGTCTCCATCACCCTCGATCATCCGCTCCCGGACGGCTCCTGGTCCGCGCTCGCCCGCAACGCCCGCCGCCTCCGCCCCGGCGACACGCTCGCCTTCACGCCCGCCCTCTCGGCGACGGTCCTCTCGCGCGCGCCGGACGGCAGCGTCACCCTCCGCTTCGCCGGCGCCGAGCCCACCTCCGCCGCGCACCTCGCACTCCCGCCTTACATCGCCCGCCCCGCCGGGCCCCTGCCGTCGGACGAGCAGGACTACCAGACCATCTTCGCCGCCCATGCAGGCGCCGTCGCCGCGCCCACCGCCGGGCTTCACTTCACCGAGGATCTCCTCGCCGCCCTTCGCGCCCGCGGCATCCTCACCACCACGATCACGCTGCATGTCGGCGCCGGCACCTTCCTTCCCCTCCGCTCGGAGGATCTCTCGGCAATTCGCCTCCACGCCGAGCGCGGCCACATCTCGCAATCCGCCGCCGCCGCGATCAACGCGGCGCGCGCCGCGGGCGGCCGCATCGTCACCGTCGGCACCACCACGCTCCGCCTGCTCGAATCCGCCGCGGACGCTTCAGGCCGCATCCATCCCTACGATTCGGAGACGACGCTCTTCATCCGGCCGGGCTATCGCTTCCGCACGGCGGACCTGCTGCTCACGAACTTCCACCTGCCGCGCTCGAGCCTCTTCGTCCTCGTCTCGGCCTTCGCCGGCACCGCGCGCATGCAGAGCGCCTACCGCCACGCCATCGCGCGAGGTTACCGCTTCTATTCCTACGGCGACGCCTGCCTTCTCCACCGCGCTCCGGACGACCGGACCTAGCGGAGACCTCAGCTTCGCGTGGCCGTCGGGTCGATCGCGTTGGCGCAGGCGTCGGGCGTCGCCGCGGCAACCGGCCCGATGAGGGGCACGATCTTCAACCCCGCGGAGGTGACGCGGCACGGCGCCGCGACCAGGCCGCAGCCCGTGAGGGCGCAAAGCGCTCCCAAGGCCACGAGACGGATGACGATTCCCATATCCCTATTCTATAGAATCAAGGGCGAATGGGGTATAATGGTGGACCGGCTCGCTCCGGCCCGTCAGCCCTTCCCGCCGTACATCGCCCGCCGCCGTTCAAGGCTCGCCGCCGGCCAGAGGAGCTTCGCATCGTAATATTCCTCGAAGGCGGGGACGCCCTCCGGCAGGCTCACCCATGGGAGCTTCGAGCGGACGAAGATATGCACGTCCGGGGCGAGCGAGGCGGGTTCGTCGAGCGTGCCGGCACGGACGAAGCGCAGCACCGCCCGCCCGCCATATTCGCTCCAGACCGCGGTCCGGCAGGTCGGGCAGCGAAAGATCCGATGCGGCAGGCCGCTATCCGTCGGCACGGCCACCGGCTCGGGCTCTGGCCCAAGCACCATGATCCGGTCGGTCTCGATCAGCGCGTTGATCACGAACGCGCTTCCCGTCTGGCGCTGGCAGTCGCGGCAGTGGCAGCAATGCACGAACATCGGCGTGGCCTCCAGCCGGTATCGCACCGCACCACAGGTGCATCCGCCTTCGCGGCTTTCCGTCATTCCGTCCCTCCGAAGCTCTCTTCCAAGCATAGCATGCAAGCCGCGCCCGAGATGGCTATCCTGGCTCGCGAACCCCTCCGCAGGAGTTGTCCCATGAAGGCAAGCCTCGATGGCCACGTGATCGCCGAGAGCGACGACATCGTCGAATGTCAGGGCTACCAGTATTTCCCGCGCTCTGCCGTGCGCATGGAGTGGCTGGAGCCCGCCGAGAAGACCGAGTCCGATCGTGCCTGCCCCCACGGCGTGCGGTTCTACGGCGTGCGGCTCGATGGCGCGCTTCATCCGCGCGTCGCCTGGTCCTACGAGGCGCCGCGCCCGTCGATGGAGCAGGTGCGCGATCGCTTCGGGTTCTGGGAGGAGGTCGCGGTGGCCTGAGCCCGCCACGGCACCCGCTGCCATCCGGGCAGGCGGACGCCAACGAAATCGGCAACGCGCTGACCGCATGGATGACGGCCTTCAACGGCGGGGACGCGGACGGGGTCTCCGCCATCTTCGCCCCCGATCCCCGTTCCGATGTCGGTCCATTCATCGACGGCACTTACGACCAGCTCTGCGACCGCCCGCACCTTGTGCTGCCGAACCGGCAGGCGACGTTCCAGTACCCGCTCGACATCAAGGAAATCCCGATCTCCGGCGACCTTGCCGTCGTTCGCCTGGTGTGGACCTCGAGCGTCACGCATCGTGGCAGCGAAAAGCCGGTTGTCACGACCGAGCCCGGCATCGACGTCATGCGCCACGATCAGGACGGCGCCTGGCGCATCTTCCGCTTCGTCGCCCACACCGCGCCGCGCGAGCCTCCCGGCCCTTGAACGCGCCGACGGGGCTCGCTCACGCCAGCCCACGATGAGCATCCGGCCGCACCATTCCGAACCGTAGCGGCAGCGCCCGTACAGCATCCCCACTCTACCCGCCGACTTGTTTCATTCTTGACGCATTGGCATAAGTATCTCAGTCTTTTTACGAAATGTCCCACGACGCGTTCATCAGCTATTCGACGCACGACAAGGCGGTCGCCGATGCCGCTTGTGCTGCGCTCGAAGCCGCGGGGATTCGCTGTTGGATTGCGCCGCGCGACATCACGCCGGGTGCGGAATGGGGCGAGGCGATCATCGACGGCATCAACCATTGCCGGGTGATGATCCTGATCTTCTCGGCAAGCGCCAACGACTCGCCGCAGATTCGCCGAGAGGTGGAGCGGGCGGTCAGCAAAGGCGTCCCCATCATCCCGCTGCGCATCCAGGATATCGCACCCGCTCGCTCGCTCGAATATTTCATCGGAACCGTCCATTGGCTCGACGCGCTCACGCCGCCGCTGGAATCTCATTTGCGGCGGCTTGGCGAGACCGTGAAATCCCTGTTGCAGATCGATCCTTTACCGCCGCGAATCGTGGCGCCGGCGGACGCCGCCGCGGCTTCGTCGCGTCCGCCGTCCCGGCGCCTCCCGGTGATGATCGTGCTGGCTCTTCTCGTATCGGGCGCGGCGGGGGGCGGAATCTGGTGGCTTGTTGCCCGGAGGCCGCCTTCCCTCACCCGCGTCGTATCGGAGCCGGCTCCCGTGCGGCCTCCGGTGCCGGCCGCCTCGCCCGCAGCACCCGCACCGTCTCCGGCACCCACCGCGTCTCGCGTGGCTCCCGCGCCGTCTCCACCCCGAGCCGCTGCCCTTGTCGATCCTGCCCTCGTCGGAACCTTCGAGTTCGCCACGGTCATCGATGGATATGACTGGCGGTACGTGGACTCCATCACCGCGAACGGAACCTATAGCCTGGTCACGACTCAGGAGGAGGATGGCACCTACGCGGGGGCAAACGGCGCGTACCGCACGGTCGGGGCCAAAACCGGTCAAGTACGGACGGGCACTTATCATGCCGTCGGCAGCGACGCGATCGCGGTGACGAGTGCCTCCGGAACCGCGATTTTTCGCCCGGTGGACCCGACCGCCCCACTCGACCCGGCCAATCCGGTCATGCTCGGCGTCTGGCAGGCAACGATCGTGCAGAGCGGCATGACCTGGACGTTGACGATCCAAAACAATCCCAACGGCACCTTCCACTACGAGGCGCGCGCCGAGGACCATGGCGTCTGCGCGTTCGCCGATCAGGTGTGGCGCGCAACCTCCGCCGTGACCCGCCAGACCACCACGGGAACCTATCGGGTTATCGACGCGCGCAACGTCGAGCTCACGAGCGCGGCCGGTTCGGCCGTCTGGCATCGCCAATAGCAGGTCTTCCTTCCGGGTTGGCGCTTGCGTTGCTCGGAGCCGCCGTTTCGGCTCACGCCTTGCCGCGGATCAGGCTCTGCATGTCGAGCGCTGTCGGCAGCTGGACGAACTCGTCCTGGCCCGAGCAGAGTCCGTCGCGGAACGAGTAGAGCACGCAGCATCGGACCGCGCCGGCGGGCTCGGTGACGACGTCGTAGAGGACGACGCAGCGCTCGTCCTCCGCGACCGTCCAGGCCGGGGGCAGCGGGATGGTCCACGGCCCGAGCCGGCGGCCGATGTCGCCGAAATGCAGCCGGAGGTCGGCAAGCCCGCAGAGGATCGTCCGACCGTTGTAGGTGAGCCGGAAGTCGCGATGCACGTAGGAAGCAAGCCGCGCCGGGTCTGGCAGGAAGTCGGGTAGGCCCGCGAACTCGTTCCAGAGTCGAAGCAGCGCGATTGTCGCCGCGCGGGCGTCGAAACGCGTCATGGCGCAAGCCGCGCGCGGATGCGTCCGGCCACGGCGGCAAGACGCGCGGGATCGGCGTGCGCGGATTGGGCGCCGCGCATGCGGTCCCAGTTCATCGGGAGATCATCGCCCGCCCGCCGCGGCAGGACATGGACGTGAACGTGCGGCACCGTCTGCCCCGCGAGCGCGCCGTTCGCCTGCACGAGGCTCAATCCGCCCGGGGCGAGCGCCTCGTTCACCGCACGCGCGATCCTCGCCACCGTCGCCCCCACGGCGGCGAAAGCCTCCGGCTTCATCTCGAACACGGTCGCGAAATGAGCGCGCGGGATCACCAGGCAATGGCCCTCGTTGGCGGGATGGATGTCCATGAAGGCGAGCGTCGCCGCATCGCGGTAGAGCTCGTGGCACTCCGCGGTTCCGGCAACGATCCTGCAAAAGATGCATTCGGGAGCGGGGATGCTGGCCTCCCGGCGCATGTCACCGGCGCCTTCGTAGGCAACCCTTGCGGAGCTGTCCAGCGCATAGGGGATCGCTCTCGATCGCGAGCCGAACCGGCCACGCGGGCATTTATATGATACGACAGCTCCGGCCTCTTCGGCTGCAAGGTGGCAGCCCGAGCAACGGTCGCCGATCCACCGCGGAGTTCGGGGTCGCAAATGGTTTCGTCGCCGAGGCTCGTTCCATCGCTCGACCTCGTGCGTCGCGTGGCGGCGGTGGCGAGCGCCTACACGATCGCGCGGATGCGTATCCTCGAACGCATTGCCGGAAACCCGATCGGCATCGCCTTCCGGGAAATCGACAATGTGGTGGGGCTGATGGCACGGCATCTGCCCTCGCCCGCCTTCAACAGCGTGGTCGGGCTCCAACCGGGCCAGGCGGATCACATAGAGAAGCTGGTGCAATGGTACCGTGAACATGGGGTGGCGAGCCGGTTCGAAGTAATATCGGGAGACAGCGATCCCGCGATCGGGCGCGAACTTTCGCGCCTTGGCTTTTTCCCGTCGGGCTGCCACGCCGCCCTCATCCGCGAGCCCGATCCGGATGTCGTGTTGCCTCGCGAGATCGCGGTCGAACCGGTCACCTCCGGCGAAAGGATGGACGAGTTCCTCGAGGCCCATGTCGCGGGTTGGGGCATCCCCGAAGCCGCCGCCGGCCAATTCAAGAAGAATGTCCGGCCCTGGCTCGCCGCGCCGGGCTGGTCGCTCTATCTCGCCCGGGTCGAAGGCCGGCCCGCCGCCGCGGCAATCCTCTTTGTCCACAATCGGATCGGCTATTTCGCGGATGGCGCGACCGACCCGGCCTTCCGCGGTCGCGGCCTTCATGCAGCACTCCTGCGCCGCCGGCTATTGGACGCGAGCGCCGCAAACGTCGATCTCGTTTGCAGCGGCGCGGATTTTCTTTCGACGAGCCATCGTAATATGGAACGCGCCGGCATGCGGCTGCTGTTCCTGCGGTCGATCTGGACGCCGCTCTAGGTCCTTGTTTTACCGCGTGATCGAACGCCTTCGGTGCCGGGGTCCCCGCGAACGAGTTCGCGGGGTGCCCCGATTCAACCTTCGGCGATCACGCTCCAGGCGTTCGCGGCCAGTCCCAGCCGCCCCGCGGCGCCCCGCAACCGTGCGTCGCGCGTCCACAAGGTGGCTCCCGCCGTCAAGCGCGCCGCCGCCAGAAGGTGCGCATCGACGTACCCGATGCCGAGCCCGAACAGGCGGCGCTCGGCGATGAATCGCAGCACTTCTTCGTCGCTCGCGACGCTCGCCTGGGGCAGATCGCGAAGGCTGGTCAGAATGACGTCGCGCTGCCGCAGGGATCCGAGCGCAAGCTCGCCGAGCACGAACGGGTGCATGAGAACGCCTCCACCTTCGAGCAGCGCGGCCAATCTCTCGTCTCCGCCTCGCAGATGGTGGACCCACACCGACGTGTCGACCAGGATCACCCTTTCGCCGGCCGCCGCCGCGGCGCCGCCGCGAGTCTGGGCTCGGTCCCGCCAAGGCGGGCGAGGCGCCGGGCGCTCTCGCGCTCGACCAGGGCCTTCAAGGCCTCACGCACCAGCGCCGATTTCTCCCCGATCCCCGTGAAAGCCTGCGCCTTCGCGAGCAATTCGTCATCGAGCGCCAGCGTCGTGCGCATCGTCCCTCCTCCGGAAGGCACGAATTTATCATCATATGATGCCGAAAACAATGATCGGCCCGGC
>DATJTV010000102.1:0-2369 GCA_035503055.1 Acetobacteraceae bacterium | reverse complement strand
GGCGCGGCCTCGCCCGCGAGCTCGCGCGCATGAACCTCACCCTCAACACCTACACGCAGTGGTACTGGAAGACCGATCTGCACAATCTCTTCCACTTTCTCGAGCTGCGCGCCGATGCGCACGCGCAATACGAGATCCGCGCCTATGCCGAGCGGATGCTGGAGATCCTCGCCGCCTGGGTCCCGCTCGCCCACCAGGCATTCCTCGACTATCGGCTCGGGGCCGCGAGCTTCTCCGCGCCGATGCTCCGCGTTCTGCGCCGGATGCTCGCCGGGGAGTGCGTGGAGCAGCCGGAAAGCGGACTGAGCAAGCGGGAATACACCGAGCTGATGGCCGCGCTCGGAAAAGGCGTTTGACGATTATACGCGTATCGCGTATACTTGTCGGCGTTGGAATTTAGTTCTCTGATTTAGCTACATTTTTTCTTGGAGATCATCGCGTGAAGCACCTGAGCAAACCGGAGAAGGACGGACGATGGATTTCAGCCTCGAAATCGAAGGAGACGTCGTCATTTGCAAGATTGTCGAAGCGGACTTCTGGCTCGAGCTGCTGGCCGAAGTCGTTCTCGACGGCCGGCGTTGCGTGCTTCGTGGCACCCATGTCCAGGGCCCGGGCGCGAACACCGTCGGGGCGGCGCGGCTTTTACGCCTGGCCCGGCTGGTAAAGGAAAAAGTCGATGTCGACGAACTCTGCATTGAGGGCGCGACTCGCGCGTCTGGGGCCGGTCCGGGACGTCTCCCGGCCGTTATCGTCTTCCGCTGAGCGCTTGGTCCTGCTGCTGCGCCGGACTGGCGCGCTCGACCGGCCGATCGATCTTGCGCGCCGCTTGACTGCGTCCGGCTCCTCGCTGCGCGCGGCTCACGCTGCGCTGAACCGGCTCGCGGAAACGGGCTGGACCGTTTGCGCGGCCGATGCGGGCGCCGACATCGTGGCGCTCGCGCGCGATCTCAGGCGGATGAACGTCGAGGTGCGGCGGCGCCGCTCGCCGACCTCGGCGATGGATCGCATTGCCGAGATCAGGGTCCGCCACGGTCTTTCGCAGCGCGAGTTCGCCGATCTCCTGGCGCTCGATCTGCGCACGCTGCAGAACTGGGAGCAGGGCCGCAACCGTCCCGACCCCGGCACGGCGAGCCTCGTCCTACTGTTCGACCAGGCGCCCGAGCAGATCGAGGAGCTGCTCTCCGAGCCGGTGGCATGAACCCACTGCGATGATCGTCGTCTTCGGTTCGGTCAATCTCGACCTGATCTTCCCCCTGCCCGCCCTTCCCGGGCCGGGGCAGACGGTGCTCGGGCCCGATCTTCGCGTCGAGCCGGGCGGTAAGGGCGCCAACCAGGCGCTCGCCGCCGCGCGGGACGGGGCCGCGGTCGCCTTCGCGGGCGCGGTCGGCCGCGACGATTTCGCCGCGCCCGCGCTGGCCGGCCTCCGCTCCGCCGGCGTCGATCTTTCCCGACTCACGCGCCTCGCGGCGCCGACCGGGGTCGCCGCGATCGCGGTCGATCCGCGCGGGCGCAACCAGATCGCGGTCGCGGCGGGGGCCAACCGCCTCGCCCGCGCCGCACAGGTCGAGGACGCGGCACTCGGTCCCGCAACCACATTGCTGCTTCAGATGGAGTGCGACCCGGGAGAGACCGCCTCGCTGATCCGCCGCGCGCGCGGCCGCGGCGCGCGCATCCTTCTCAATCTCGCCCCACCGGGCCCGCTCGAGCCGGACGTTCTGGCGGCGCTCGACCTCCTGCTCGTCAACGAGGATGAAGCGGCCTGGCTCGCCGCGCGCCTCGGCACGGCGGCGGACGCCGCTTCGCTTGCAAGCAAGCTCGGCATCGGTGTCGTGCGCACGAAGGGCGGCGGCGGCGCCGAAGCGGCCCGAGGCGATGCCGGCACTGGCTGGGAGCTCATCCGCCAGCCCGCCTATCCCGTGACGGTGATCGACACCACGGCGGCCGGCGATTGCCTGGCCGGCGTGCTTGCCGCCTCCCTCGATCGCGGAATGGCGCTTGCCGCGGCGCTCGCGCGCGCCGTCGCCGCCGCCGGCCTCTGTTGCGCGCGCGCCGGAAGCCAGGGAAGCCTGCCCGACGCGGCCGAGACCGATCGGGCGCTGGTATCGGATCGCAAAGTTTCGTGAGTCGCGAAGCGACCACGAAACGGCGCGTGAATCCGATACCTGGACAAGGAACGCCGTGCCGGCTTTCCATGAAAGCTGGCACGGCCTCGGATTGCGCGTTCGCGATCGGGGCTCTACCAAACGCCGGCCGGCTTCAGAACCCGAGCGATGGAGGAACCGCGTGACAGAATTCCGCTGCGACCATTTCCATCTCCGCAGCCTCGATCCCGACAAGGCGGCGCGCTTCTACGAGGAGATGTTCGGCGC
>DATJTV010000101.1:0-13839 GCA_035503055.1 Acetobacteraceae bacterium | reverse complement strand
GGCCACCGGCGCCGGCGCTCCACGCCGGTGATCACTTCAATCCGTCGATACGCACCGTCTTGATGACCGTGCTGATGACCGTCATTAAGACCAGCTTCCGTCATCCCAAGACCCCGCGCCTCGCTCACAGAGCGCAGAGCTTCGTCCCCATGGCCATGCCCGCCAAGGTGACCCACTCACCACGGTTACGATGCTCCGATACGACGCGCTCCGCTGCCGGGGGGCGACCCCATACCAGGAGCCGTACGAAGCGCTTCCGAGCAGTCCGGTGTGGATGCCCGCGGACAGCTCGATGCCAAAACCAGACGTCCGCGATCGGGTGGCCGACCCCCGGCACCGAATCGCGTATCCGTGACGTGGCGGCCGTGATCAGACCTCGGCCGAGGCGCTAAAAGGCGCCACGCTGCGACCGCCGGTCACGCTAGTGTGCGCGATCCAGGGCCCGCAAGCTTCACAATATCAAAAACGGAATGAAAAAGGCTCGTGCGGCGGCTCTTGTGCTTGCCGTACCGAGGGCCACAAACTGGGAATTTGGCCGTCGCGGCGGCGCGGACCGTCGCCGTTCCCTCCGCCCGGCCGGCAAAGGTTTGACCTGTCGCCTGCGCGTGCCCACGCGGGACGGTACTTGGGCAAGTCAGTCGGGCGACTTTGGGAATGAGTGGCGTTGCGCGGCACCCGCAACCAGCTGGCGACCGCCCAACGTACTGGCGGAGCGATGAATGAACTTGATGCAGAAGCTCAAGAAGAACCTCGCGGTTTATCTTCCCTCTCTGGAACGGTGGGTGCTCTCGGGATGCGACAGGGCAGAGATCGAGACCATCGCCCATAACGTGGTTAGCCGGTGCGGCCGAGACCTTTCGCAGCCGTTAAGCGTATTCGGTCGTGCGTTTCTTGAGCGCGCCAACAATGTCGTCCACACCTTCGCCGAAGACGGGGAGCAGGTCCTGCTCGATCGCCTGTCCTCGCTGCGGTTTCGTGTGGTGTTCGATGTCGGAGCGAATGTCGGCGCATGGTCCGCGTATGCTCTTTGGGGTGTTCCCGCGGGCCGATCTCCACGCTTTCGAGATCGTTCCGGCCACTTTTGCGGAGCTCCGCGCCAGCGTGCCAGAAGAACCGCGAGTCCATCTCAACGGCTTCGGACTAGGCGACGTCGCCGGCCCCGTCACGGTTAATCTCTATCAGTCGACCGCTCTTTCCAGCATGTTAGCGCTTGATACGGACCGAAGCATTATCGGACAGGTCGGGAGCAGTGTGCAGCGCGGCGCGGACTATGCGGCATCGTGCGGGATCGACCGAATCGACGTCGTCAAGATCGACGTGGAGGGCGCTGAGGGTAAGGTCCTCTCCGGGTTCGAACCGATGATCTCGGAAGGGCGCATCCGACTGATCCAATTCGAATACAACCGTGGCGCTATCGTCGGCGATTTCCTGCTAAAGCACGCCTACGCTTTCTTTTCCGCGCGAGGGTACCGCCTTGGCAAGCTCGGGCCCGACGGAGTTCTCTTCCACGCCTACGATGTCGCCTATGAGGACTTCGTCGGCCCGAACTACGTCGCGTGCCGGCAGGACGACGCCGATTTGATAGGGGCGATTGCGGTCCGGCAATGAGCGGGTACGCGGTCGCGTATTCGCGACGTGACGGGCAGCACTGTGGGCCAGATGGCGAGGCGCCGCGTGCTCACCATACCGTGCGCCCTTTCCCGCGCCCTTTCGGCGACCGGGCAGGCTGGGCGTAATGCTCTCGCTCGGAAGCTCTGCGTCGCTCCGGCAAGTGTGAAGTGAAGCCATGAAGATCACGTGAGTCCGGCCAGCACCGCTGTGATCGCCGTTGCCTCCGTAGCCATGGCCGCCTGCCACTGCTCGATTGTGGTGAGCGCGCTCTGAAGCTGGGAAACCGTGACCGAGAGCGATGCCGCGAGCTCCGAGTAGGGCGGCAAGCCCAGCGCGCAGTCTGCAACGACGCGGCCGACATTCGTCGCCCCTGTCAGCGGGATCGGTCCGAGACCAAGCCTGCCGGCAGCCCTCAGTGCGTCGATCACGACCGCGCCCGCGAGCGACGCGCTGCCGCGCGTCGGCAGCAGGGCCACGGTGAACGCGGTCCAAACGTTCCCTGAGGCCGAAGAACTCGCCGATGGCGTTCCGGTCGACCCGGCGCCTACCTGCACCGCATCGCCGAGCCAGGCATAAGCGCTATAGCTTGCCTCGGCCTCGATCTCCTGAATGTAACCGCTGGGCGGGGCCGCAGGATAAATGTAGCAAGCGCCGGTGACGAGGAGGACGACTTCGTTGGCGTTCGCCGTGGTGACGGCGGGCCAGGTGATGGTGCTTGCCGCCGAATAGGCGCTCGCGCAGGAATCGACGCCGGAGACATGCGCGCTTGAATACTCGGCGACCAGCACACAGCAGGCGCCGGACTCAGCGCCGTTCTGAAAACTGTAGCTGCCCGGCCCGGCGGTTGAAAGCTGAAGGGCCAAGATGGATGTTCCGACGCTGTTTCCATTCTCGTGCGCACCCAGGCCATCAACGAGGGTCCATCCGCTTGGCGTCGGCGGGATGGCAGTGCTTCCAGTCCCGCAAACCACCGCGATCAGCCAGTTGCCGATATTCCACCCGCCCGCCGGTTTGCCGACGGTCGCGGAACCGGCAGTGCCGCTTGCGCTTACGATGCTGAGTGGATTCACTGTCACCCCCTGGACCACGGAGACCACGCCGGCAGCCTCCAGCACCCCCACCATCGCCGCGCCGGAGACCGAAAGGGTGGATGCCACTCCGTTCGCAAAACTGCCCGCGGCGAGCGTCTGCCCGACGACCGGATTGGCATTGATCACGCCCGCACTGGATGCCGCCGCGAAGGGAAGGATTTGCGACCCATTGAGCGTGCGCGGCACCAACTGCGTGAGGGGGCCCTCTGCCCAGCTCACCGGATCAATGTAGGGCGCATTCGTCCCGTCCGCCGCGGTCATCGTCTGCAACGTATTGAGCGCCGCGGTCGCGCCTTCCTGGCCGAGGGTGATGTAATTGGCGAACGTGATCCAGAGCAACTGCCCGTAGTCCCCGTACGATCCGCTCCCTCCGTCCGTTCCCTCGAACCACACGACCTCCCCATTGCTGATGTTCGAGCGACCGGATTCCTGCGTCAGGCTCTCAAGTGCCGCCCAGTTCTGGAAAGGGAGATATTGGCTGCCCCAGCAATAGGGTGTCTGACCGCTATTCATTGACCCCCCGTAAAACTGGAATGCAGCGAGGTCATAGACAACGGCATCGGCAGGGGGGAAACCGGTCGGCGGATCATTCGTGCCGCTCGAGAAAAGCCCGACGAAGAAGTTCGCCTGCCATTGACAGATCAGGAGCGCGATGGGATGCCCCATGATCGCGGCCATCGCAAGCGAGGATGAAAGATACCCTTCTTCCCAAGCGGCTAAGGCTGCCCCATAGTTCCAGCTCGGATACCAGCCGAAGCAGTCGTTCCCCTGGATGCTCTGGTACGTTCCGATCTGCGTGAGGAACCAATAGAGGTTGTTGTCGAGCATGCTGCGGAAGTAGAGCTTCTGCGTCGTGCCATCCGGGTTCGCGTAGATGGCGTTGACGATATTCCTGAGCCCCCATGCGGTCGCGCGCACCTGCCCGTACCGCATGATAAGGCCCTGCGCGTAATTCCGCTCCGCCCAGCCGGGTGCGCAGGATGTCTCCACCCAGGCGGTGACGGCGTTCAGTTCATCGAGAAAATACCTGCGTCCTGTCAGGAGATAATCCAGATAGACGAGGTCAGGAAAATGCGCGGGATCGAGATCCCAATCCGCGTCCGCGGTGACCTGCGCAAAGAGCGTCAGCCCGCCATACTGAGCCGTGTACGGGTACGCCGTCTGGCCGATGCCCGTGGCCCAGAGATAGGGCTGGTCGTCCGTCGTGATATAGGCGCCCGTCTCCGGGTTCCAGAAATGCCATGGAACGCCGCCGTTGATTTTGCCGCACTCGAATGAAATCGCCTGAAAAGTGGAATTTTGCGTAGTGAACCAGAAGACCGTCCAGGCGTCGTTCAGACCAATATCGGGGCGCCCGCCGACACCACTCATTCCGTAATCGACGATCGGCGAGTTCGAGAAGCTGATATTGGTGAAAGGTTGCGCAAAACCGGTGGTTCCGATGAAGCCCTGGGCGAACTGCAGAGGCGAGGTGCTGTCAGCCACCGTCGCGGCGACACCGAGCGTCGTGTCGTAGCTTTGCGCCGCCTGTGCTGCGATGAAATCGTTCGGATCGTGGATGATCTGAAGAACGTTGTCCTGCGATGTGTTGACGAAATGCGGGATCGTCCCGACCTGCCATGTCCAGTTTTCGTAGAGATTGTGCATGAGGGCGGGGCTGGTATAGGCAACGGCGCCGTTGAGGGTCAGTTTGGCCGTGTAGGCGAGCGTTCCGCCGAATACGGGCTGCCCGCTCGTGATGGTACTGACGATATCGTTGGCGAGTACGACATCCGCGGAGATCGTCCCGTCCGCGTAGGCGGTCAAATCGACCTGCACGCGGAGCGCCCCGTAGAGAACCGCGTGCGCGCGGCCCTGCACGGCGAGCGGTCCGCTGAGCCAAAGGTCCGTGCTCCCGCTCACGAGGCTGATTAGGTTCTCCTCCAGAGTGGCGGAGATATTGATCCCGACATTGTACCAGGTCACGCCGCCGTCGGTGACCGATGTGCCGACGGTCTGCGGCCAGGCGGGCTCCGTGGTCCCGGTCGTGTCGGAAACGCCCATGCCGTTGTCGAGGTAGTATTGGAAAGCATAACCGCCGGCGTTTCCGATCGTGGGCTGGATGAGAGCCCCGACCGGCGTCGAATTGGACGCGACCCAGTCCGGGAGCGCTGTAGGAACCATGGAGAGAGAGAGCGTGGTGCTGCCGAGCGCGGAAGAAAGGCTGAGCGCGCTGCCGGGAGGCGGCGCCGCGGGCGAGAACTGGCCCCAAAGGGTGGCGCCGGCCGCAATCGCCGGCGCCTCGACCGTAATCAGCGCGTGCGCCGCCGAACCATCCTGGTAGCGTGTCTTGGCATCGACCTGGCAGGGAACGGTGCCGGCACCGAAATCGCCGGCAAGGCCTTGGCCCTCGGTAAGCGCGCCGATCTGGAAGGAATGGGCAAACGTCACGTACTGCGCGGTGGTCGCGCTCCCGCCGTTATTGGCAACGCCCTTGATGAAGACCGCCCCGGCGGCAAGCGCGGGGAAGGTCGGCAGAACGACGTTTGCCATCGCGGCCCCCCTGGGTCGGTTCAAACGGCCGGCAGCGCGTGCGTCAGGCTCGTCACGCTGAGGGGAACGCCGGTGCTGAGCGCCGTCGTCGAAATCACGATGTCGGTGCTGCCGGCGTTGTTGAAGTTCCAGAGCGTCGTTCCGTCGGCGATGTTGGTGCCGGTGCCGCTTGGGCCGCCGCTCGCCGCCGTGGTCCCCGCCGTCTGGCAGACATAGGTGTTGCCGTTGCTGATGACATACTGCCCGGCGATCACCGCGGCACCTGCCTGCCACGCCGCTCCCACCGTATAGTCGGCAAGAACGGTGCCGTAGGTGCTCGCAACCGCGCGGGCGAAGCACGCGGTCCCGTTGGCGCTCGGCAGCACGCTCGCGCTCGCGAAGGACGCCGTGGCAACTTCCTGGAGGCTGGTGAAAACCGGCGCGGCGAAGGCCGGGCTGGCGAACGTGAACTTGGCCAGCGCCGTCTGCGTTCCGATCGCTGTCTCCGGGCTGGTCGGGATGGCGCCCTGATAGAGCGTCAGAGTGGCGGAACTGTAGAGCGCATCGAGCGCGCTGAGGGCAGTGCTCGCCGACGATTGGGCAACGTTCACGATTGGCCTCCTTTGGCGTTGGCGTGTATCAGGATGGAAGGAGCCGCGGTCCCCGGGGCAAACGAGCCGCGCGACGGAACAGCTCATGACTTCCGCGCGAGCAATCCCGGCGAATGCCTACGTTCCGATGCCCTGGATCCTCGTCGCGGCGGTGGCCGCGGCGCCACGGGAACAGACCACGCGCGGCGTAGAGCGCTGCGCTCTTGGGCCGCGCGACCGATTATCCGCATAAAACTGGAATGATAGCATCATTGATGCCTTAGACTGCGCCACTGTGTCAAGCTTGTTTCGAGCAACACCCGCCCGCGCGCCGTTCTCCCCCGGCGAACCCCGCTTCACCTGAAATTGTCTGGTCGCCCTCGAAAGCCGCCCCCAGAATGATCTCTCCCAGAGTGCGGCGCTCCCGAATGGGGCCGTCCGCGAAGTCGGAACCGGTTCACCCTCTTGCGCCACTTCCGTAACGACACCGAAAGAACAGGCGCAAACTGCCGCCGGGACGGCGAAAGCGCACGCGTCGGCTCAGGCTACCCCCCACGCGGCTTCCGAGCGGCCGCGGTGTCTCCGTCTCCCATGCATGGTTTCGAGTGAAACGTGATGCCAAACCGAACTTGCGCGCAGATTCTTCTCTGCTCCAACTCTCTCTTCCTCCAGCATGCGGCCGTCTGTCTGACCTCGCTGCTGGCGAACAGTCCGGACCTCTTCTTCGACATCGTCGTGGTGAGCCGGGAGGGGGAAGCGGTGAACGAAGAGAAGTTGCAGCGCTCGCTTGCAATCTTTTGCAATCACTCGCTGCGGTTCCGGCAGTTCACCCCGCCGCCGGACCGCCTCCTGCCGCTCAACCCCCGGGCGCACTACACTCTGGACAACTGGACCCGACTATGGGTCGAGGAGTTCTTCGGCGCGGACGTCGATCGCGTGCTCTACCTGGATTGTGACATGGTGGTCGTCGGCAGCGTGGCGCCGCTCTGGAAGATCGATCTTTGCGGGGCGCTCCTCGGGGCGGTCGATATTCCTGGTTCGCAACGAGGTGTGCAGAATCTCGGAATGCGTGATGAGGATGGCTATTTCAACTCCGGCGTATTGCTCATAGACCTCGCGCAATGGCGCCGAACCCGCGCCCTGGATACCGTGCTCCGCTACGTTTCCGCCAATCCCGGGCGCTTGCCCGACCTTGACCAGGATGCGCTGAACGGCTGCTTCCACGACCGCCGGATGCGGCTTGACTACAAATGGAATGTTATACGGCCATTTTTCCGTGAACCCGGTGTCCTCCCGCTGCCGCGGGCCGAGGTCGAAGCGGTGCGGCGGGAAGCGCGGATCATCCACTTCAACGGGTGGTCGAAGCCGTGGACCTACCTCTGCAATCATCCGCGAAAGGCAGAGTATGAGAGGTACCTCCGGATGACCGAATGGCGCGATTTCGTCCCACCCGACCGCACGGTGGCCAACCGGTTGCGCAAAGGTGCCTCGACAATCCTGCCGCTGGGAGTAAAGGGATTTTTGAAGACGTTCCGATGAGAGCTGGGTCGAAATGTGCGCTATGCGGCGGGCGTGAAGGCGGTCCCGACGTAGGGGCGGGTGCGCGGATCTCCGCTCGCTTGATCAGAGCGCTTCGCCGTCCAGGAATTTGCACCGGGAAGGCGCGCCACGAAGATGCGAGGGACTCCGAACAATACCCCCGAGCAACCGAACCTGCACCAAGGGGGGACAGCGGCGCCTCGCGAGTTGTATTGATGTTTCACGTGAAACATGAGGGAATTCAGTGAATTACAAAAACGCTGCTGAGCAACTAGGCAGAATTTTCTGCCTCCAACCCCTCCCCTCGCGCGATTCGCGCATCGCGAATGCCTGGCATGTGGCGGAGCCGAGCCGATGATCGTCATCGGGCTCGGCACCGGGCGGTCGGGTACGGCCTCCCTCGCCAGGCTCCTCAACGCGCAGATGGACTCTCTCTGCTTTCACGAGATGAACCCGTCCGCCATTCGCTTTTCCGGCACGCCCCGGCCTTTCCTCAACGCGGTCGACGAGTTCCAGGCCATTCTCGATGGCGGCGACCCTTCGATGCTCACCGTCGATCTCTCCCGCGCCGTCGCCGCGCGAGCCTACGACGAGCTCTCCCGAATGCCGCGCGTGCGCCTGATCGGCGACATCGCCTTCTATTATCTGACGTACGTGGAGCTGCTCGCCCGCCATAACCCGAACGTGCGGTTCGTCTGCCTCCGCCGCGACCGGGAGAAGACGATCCGGAGCTGGATGCGCAAATCGGCGATCGAGCGCTGGCGCTCCAAACGCTTGGCGGACCGCGTCTCCAGCCTGATCACGCGCTCGCCCTTTCACGAATCGCGGAACTTCTGGATGGAGCACGACGGCACGAGCTGGCAGAAGGACCCCGTCTGGGACAAGTGCTTCCCCAAGTTCCGCGCCGCCTCCAAGCTCGAGGCGATCGCCATGTACTGGGACTATTATTACGAGCAGGCGGAGGCGATCGCACCCCGCTTGCGCGGCGTCTTCCGCATCGTCGAGACCGAGCGCCTGGACGATGGTGCCTTCCAGTCGGAGCTCCTCGAATTCTGCGGCGTCCCCCGCGAGCAGCAGGTCCATATCGATGCCCACATCCATCGCTCCGCCGAAGAGTGAGCGGCGGGCGCGATGCCGTTCTTCTCGGTCGTTATGGCCACCCGCAACCGTCCCACCCTCTTCGGCGAGGCGCTCCGCTCCGTGCTCGCGCAATCCTGCCCCGAGATCGAGATCATCGTCGTCAATGATGGCTCGGCGCCCGAGCACGGCTTGGCCTATGCGGCGATCCTAGAAGGGATGGACACCAACCGCGTGCGCGCCCTCGCCCTCGTCCCCCGCCCCAGCGGGCACGGACCGAGCTACGCGCTCAACGCCGGCGCCGCCGAGGCCACCGCGCCCTATCTCTGCTTTCTCGACGACGACGATTGCTGGACGGACCCGGGCCATCTCGCTCGCGCGCACGCCGTGCTCGCCGACCAGCCGGCCCCCGTCGATCTCTATCTCGCCAACCAGGCCGCTTTCCTCCACGGCGAGCAGCGTCCCGGCCCGATCTGGATCGAGGATCTGTCGGAAATTCTTACAGCGACCGGCAATCGTCCCGACGACAACGGCGCCCACACGGTGGGTGTAGCCGAACTCCTGCAAAGCTCGGGCTTCTGCCATCTCAATACGCTAATCGTGCGCCGCGCGCTCTATCAGGAGATCGGCGGCATGGACGAGAACATCCGTTGGGAAGGCGATCGCGACCTCTATCTCCGTCTGATCGACCGCGCCGCTGCCATCAAGTACGCACCGGTCACGGTCTCCCGCCACAACATTCCCGATCCCGCGAAGACCGCCAACATGACGACGGCGATCTCCGAACTCGAGAAGCGCCTTTTCCAACTGCGCGTGCTCGATCGTGCCGCCCTCTTCGCCCGCCATCCGGCGATCCGCGCGCACGGAAGGCGCCACAAGGCCTACGCCTTGAAAAAGATCGCCGAATCGCTTGCAGAAGCGGGCCGTGCGGCAGATTCCGCTGCGTACGCCCGCGAGGCACTGGGCGCCGGGCCAACCCTTAAATGGGCAGGCTACACCGCCTGGCTCACGCTCCGCTCGCTCGGCAGGAACTGATCCGCCGCGGCCTCGCTTGCGCCGGCAGGCAGGCTTGCGGCAGCGCGGGATTGGGGTAATGGGTTCCCGGGGGTTGCACGGACGCCAGGTATCTTCATGCCCGTTGAGCCGAACGCGCGCGCGGGAACGCCAGTTTCGGAGCCGAGCGGATGATCGATGCCGTCCCGGACCATGGCGGCCGGCTTGGCCGGGCCCCGGAGCGGAGGCCTTGAGGACCCAGGGCAAGGCCCTCGTGCTCGGTGACGATACGAGAAGCTTCCTCGCGATCGTCCGCTCACTCGGGCGCGCCGGGATTGAGGTGCACGCAGCGCCTACCAACTTCACCTCAGCCGCCCTCCGATCCAAGTACATCAAAGCGGTGCATCGTCTGCCGCCCTATCTCGGCGGCGGCGCCGAATGGTGCGTGCGCCTGGCACAGCTTCTCCGCGACCAGAGCTTCGACCTCGTCATCCCATGCGACGAGCGCACCCTGCTTCCCTTCGACCGGCATCGCGCGGAATTCGAGCGCCTCGCCCGGCTGGCGATCCCCAGCCCTGAATCAATCGAAATCCTCTTCGACAAGCAGCGCACCCGCGAGCTCGCCGCGTCCCTCGACGTGCCCGTGGCACGCGGGCGGCTCGTCGGGCCGGGCGATGACGCGGCCGCGCTGATCGCGGAGTGCGGCCTGCCGCTCGTACTCAAGCCCTGCTCGTCATTCCGGCTGGAGGCTCTCTATACGCGCGGGCGGGCGGAGATCTGCGCGAACGAGGCGGAACTCGACGCCGCTCTCGGCCGGGTGGGCGGAAGCCCGCATCTGGTCGAAGCCTATTTCCCGGGCCATGGCGCCGGGGTCTCGGTCCTCGCGCACCGCGGACGGGTGCTGCAGGCGTTTCAGCACGCCCGCGCGCGCGAGCGCGGCGGCGCCGGCTTCTACCGCGTGAGCGTGTCGCTTTCACCCGACCTGCTCGCCGCGGTTGAGCGCCTGTTCGGCGCCATTCAGTTCACCGGGATCGCGATGGTCGAATTCAAGATCGAGCCGCGCACCGGGGCATGGATCCTCCTTGAAGTGAATGCCCGGCCATGGGGATCGCTGCCGCTGCCGTTGGCGCTCGGCATCGATTTTCCGAACCTCTGGTACCGCCTCCTCGTCGCCGGAGAGGAGCGGCCGGCACGCATGTACCGCCCCGGCATCTACGCACGAAACCTCCTGCCCGACGCCCGGCAAATTCTGGCCGAGGCCCGGGATTTGCGTCGCACACCCGCTGCGGTGGTCGTCCATCTCCTCGCGGCCGGCGCACAATTCGGTCGCCTTGCCATTGGGCGCGAGCATCTCGATGTGCTGGTGGCCGATGATCCCGCGCCGGGTTTTTCCGAACTCTCGCAGGCGGCCGTGGAGGTCGCCTCCCGCTTCATCGCGCGGCTGCCCGGAAGTGGGCTCGCGCTCGCCAGGCGCGACCGCTGGCTCGCGCGCCGGCTGGTCCGAAGTTCGCGGAGCGGGAAGGCGAGCATCGCGATGCTGTGCCAGGGCAACATCTGCCGCAGCCCGCTCGCCGCGGAGCTGCTCCGGCGGCATCTCTCCAGGCGTTTCCCGGATCTCCGCATTCTCGCCGCGGGCATGCTGCCGCGCGAGGGCGTGGCCTCTGCCCCCGCCGCGGTCACGGCCGCGCGGAATTTCGGCGTCGACCTTGCCGCTCACCGCTCCGCCCATTTCTCGGAGGACGACGCGGCGGAAACGACGCTCGCGGTCATCTTCGATGAGCGCAACCGGGACGATCTCAGCGCGCGCTACCCGGCGCTCCGGGAGCGGACCGTCATGCTCGGCAGCTTTCTCGAGGCAAGCGAAGGGCCGCGTGAGATCGCCGATCCCGATGGCGGCGACCTCGCAACCTTCGAGCGCACGTACGCCCGCATCGCAGCCGCGGTGTCCGCGCTGGCGGCGCTCATCGCCGCCGTTCTCGCGACGTGAAACCCGCGCCCGCTGCCGGCCCGTTCGGCTGCGCGCGCACGCTCTCTCTCCCCGCCGGCGATCCGCCGACGCTCACCGTCGTCATCGATACGGAAGAGGAATTCGACTGGTCCGCGCCGTTCGATGCGGCTTCGACCGCCACCGAAAATATAAGTCACCAGGTGCTCGCTCAAGATGTGTTCGACCGGCACGGCGTGGTGCCCACCTATGTCATCGACTATCCCGTCGCTTCATCGGACCCGGCGCGCGCCGTCCTCCGGCGCTTCGCCGAGGAAGGGCGCTGCGAGATCGGCGCCCACCTGCACCCCTGGGTCAATCCGCCGGCGGGCGCGCCGGTCGACAGCTTCCATTCCTATCCGGGCAATCTTCCGCCCGCGTTCGAACGGGAGAAGCTCGCGGTTCTCACGGCGCGTATCGAAGAGGGATTCGGGAAGGCGCCGACAATCTATAAGGCGGGCCGCTACGGCATCGGCCCTGCGACCGATGGGATCCTGGCCGCGCTCGGCTACCGGATCGACGTGAGCGTGGTGCCGCATTTCGACTTCTCGGGCCAGGCGGGTCCCGATTTCACGGCGCTGCCTGCCGGCCCTTTTGTCACCGCCGCCGGCGTCATGGCTCTGCCTTTGTCGGTCCATTTTACAGGTGGACTCGCCCGGTTCGGCGCGCACATTTATCCGCCGCTTTCGGCACGGTGGGGCAGGAGGCTTCGATTGCCTGCAATCGCCGCCCGCGGGGGCCTCCTCGAGCGGCTCCGTCTTTCGCCGGAGGGTCACACGCTCGCCGACATGATTCGCCAGACCCGCGCGGCCTTGGCGGCGGGCGAGCGCCTCTTCATGCTGACTTACCACAGTTCTTCACTCCTGCCCGGCGCGGCGCCCTATGTGCGGAGTGCGGGGGACCGGGAGCGCTTCCTCGGCGCCCTCGACGGCTACATCGCGTTCTTCCTCAACGAATGCGGTGGCCGCGCGATGGCGGTCAGCGCGACCGCCGCGCGGCTCCGTTCCTGAGCGGCTCGAACGACTTTCGGAATTCTTTACAGAGCTGTTTGTGCCCCTGGGACGAAAGCCCGTCTTTTCAGCACTTTAGATGGCTGGCACGGAGCTTGCTTCCATTCAGCGCAAGGCTTGCTTTCAACAGGGGATTACGATGAACAAGAAACTTCTCGCAGCTATGGTACTCGGCGCGGCCGGGCTGGCGTGGGCAGCCCCGCAGGCACGAGCCGATGTCATTTCGGTCGGTGGCAGCGTGAACGGCGGGGCCATCGTCACCGCCGTGAACCAGTCTCCGACGGCAGTCAATTACAGCAGTTCGACCGCCTTCGGCACGGGCTGGAACGTTTCGGTGGACTCGACGGGCACTCCCCCGCTCCCGCAGCCTGAGCTGGACAGCACGACGATCGATATTTCTCCGGCGGGTGCAGGCACGCTCACGATCTACGTGACCGAGCAGGGTCTTACCGGCCCGCTCGGCAGCTACAATCTGCAGAGTTCGTTCTCTTCCGTCACGTTCAACGGCCCGATCACGTCGATCACCGAATCGACCTACATCGATCCGGGCAACGGTCAGTACGCTACGACAGACCTTCTCTCGACCTCGACCTTTACCAAAGCCGGGGGCGTGACCGATGTTACCGGAACTCCCGATCTGACCGGACCGTACTCGATCACCGAGATCTTCACGATCGATGCATCCTCCGGCTGCACGAGCAGCTCCAACTGCAACACGGACGACGGCATCGATACGTCGGACGTGCCGGAACCGGGCTCGCTGCTCGTTCTCGGCACCGGCCTCTTCGCCTTCGGCTTGGTCGGCTGGACCCGCCGGCGCCGCGGCGTCTGAGTTTCGTCGGAAGATTTTACAGTTCGCGGCCGGGGTGCCTTGGCGCCCCGGCCGTTTTCTTGCGTGCAGCGCCCGGGAGAGAAGTTCCGTCTGCCGGCCGACGTTCGCCGCCGCAGGCCCTGTATGATTTCCTTACAGATGGACAACCCTGGGGCGAGGAGAGCCCTTTCGATTCAATCGGTTGGGATTAGGCACGGATCTTGCTCCGGTTGCCGGCAAGACAGGATTCTCAACCAAGGATATCAAAGTGGCCAGGTTTTTCCTCATCGCTCTCCTTGCTTCATGCGTGCTCGCATGGAGTCCTGCGGCCAGGGCCGATCTGATTTCGATCGGACTGCAGGAGGTCGGCGTCAACGGCGGCAGGATCACCACGGTGAGCGCCGGCAGCGCAATCGCCGGCAGCCTTACGCTGAATTATGGGTCCTTCGTTGTCAGCGGCTCGCTCGCGCAGGGCCCCGGCGGGGCCTCCGTGCTCCTCGACTCCACGAGCCTCAACGCCTCGACCGGCGCGGCGGGCACGCTCCACGTCTGGATCACCGCACAGGGGCTGACCAGCACAGCAGGCCTTGCCGACGTGATCAGCAGCCTTGCCCTCGAGGCG
>DATJTV010000100.1:0-13333 GCA_035503055.1 Acetobacteraceae bacterium | reverse complement strand
TGAGCGCGTAGGCGACCCCGGCTTCGGCGCAAGCCTCGCGGAGCGCCGCTTCGGCGCGGTCCCAGGTCTCATCGGAGCCGGCGCGCACCGGCGGCCGGTCGGCGAACTTCACCTGGAACTCGGGAAAGCCAAGGTCGTGATAGACGGTGGAGAGCAGCGCCATGAAGCGGACCGTCTCGGCCCCGATCTGCTCCTCGGTGCAGAAGATGTGCGCATCGTCCTGGGTAAAGGCGCGCACGCGCATGATGCCGTGCAGCGCGCCCGAGGGCTCGTAGCGGTGGCAGGAGCCGAATTCCGCGAGCCGAAGCGGGAGTTCCCGGTAGCTCCGCACACGCTGGGCGAAGATCTGCACGTGGCAGGGGCAATTCATCGGCTTGAGCGCGAGCGTGCGGTGCTCGTCCGCGACCTCCGCGGTGAACATGTGCGCGCCGAATTTTTCCCAGTGCCCCGATTTCTCCCAGAGGAGGCGGTCTACCAGCTGCGGCGTGCGGACTTCCTGGTAGCCGGCCGCGTCGAGCCGCCGGCGCATGTAGGATTCGACGGTGCGGTAGAGCCGCCAGCCGAGCGGATGCCAGAAGACGCTGCCGACCGCCTCGTCCTGGAGATGAAAGAGGTCCATCTCGCGCCCCAGGCGGCGGTGGTCGCGCCGCTCGGCCTCGGCGAGCATGACGAGATAGGCGTCGAGCTCCTGCTTGTTGCGCCAGGCGGTGCCGTAGATGCGCGAGAGCATGGGGTTGCGGTGGTCGCCGCGCCAATAGGCCCCGGCCGTGCGCATCAGCTTGAACGCGGTGCCGACATCGCCGGTGGTGCGCATGTGCGGGCCCCGGCAGAGATCGACCCAGGCGCCCTGGCGGTAGAGCGTGATCGTCTCGTTCTCAGGAAGGTCGCGGATGATCTCGGCCTTGTATGTCTCGCCCCTGGCCTCGAAGAACGCGATCGCCTTCTCGCGCTCCCAGACCTCACGGGTAAAGGGCGCGCGTGCCGCGACGATCTCGCGCATCTTCGCCTCGATCGGCGGGAAATCCTCGGGCGTGAAGGGGGGCTCGCGAGCGAAGTCGTAATAAAACCCGTTCTCGATCGCCGGCCCGATCGTGACCTGGGTGCCCGGATAGAGGCTCTGCACGGCCTCGGCGAGCACGTGCGCGGCGTCATGGCGGATCAGCCCCAGCGCCTCGGGATCGTCGCGGGTGATGAAGCGCACGTCGGCATCCGCCTCGATCAGGCGCGCCAGATCGACGAGCTTTCCCTCGACCGTCATCGCGATTGCGGCCCGCGCGAGCCCCGGGCCGATCGCGGCCGCCAGCGCGGCGCCGGTCACCGGTCCGTCGAAGCTGCGGACGGACCCGTCGGGGAGGCGGATTTCAGGCATGGGCTCAACTGCTCCGGATCGGGCTCGCGTCTATGGGGGCTCGGGAGTGCTTCGACAACCCGTTCGAGCGGCAGATCAGCCAGAGTCCGGGACGTGAGCACGGATACCGGCTCGCCTTCCGGCCCCCGCGGCGCCGTCAGCGCCGGGTCGCTTTCGGAGGAGAAGAGCACCAGCACCGGCGTGCCGAGGGCGGCGATCAGATGCATCGGCCCAGTATCGTTGCCGACGGCGAGCGCCGCGCCGGCCGCGATCGGTCCGAGGTCGGGAAGCTCCGTCCGACCGATAAGATCGATCGCCTCGGGCGCCTCGGCACGGATCGCCTCACCAAGCGCCCGCTCGGCTGCCGCTCCGATCAGCACCGGCGCAAACCCCGCCGCCGCGAGGTGCCGGGTAAGGGAAGCGAACCGCGCGGCCGGCCAGCGTTTGGCGGGGCGGTGCGCGGCGGCGCCCGGAACGAGGAGCGCGTAGGGGTGCGGAAGGTCGAAGCTTCTCCCGCCGGCCTTGAGCCAGGCGAGATCGGGCGGCGGAAACTCCCCGATCCCCGCCATCGCCAGCTGCTCGCGCTGGCGCTCGAGCGTGTGCATCCGATTGCGGGCGGGATTGGCATGGGGGTGCGAGGCACCGCGGGCGATGCCGGACCAGGGCGGCCGGCCCGCGAGAAGAAAATAGCTCGCCGACCGGGCGGAGGTCTGCAGATCGTAGACGAAGTCGAACCCACGCAGAAGCCGCGCCAGGCGCCACAGCTCGGCGATCTTCCACCATGGCGCGCGGCGATCGATTACCACGCGGTCGAACCAAGGCGCCCGCTCGGCGAGCGGGGCGAAAGGCGCCGTCGTCAGAAGCGTGATCTCGGCGCCCCGATGGACGTCGCCATGGGCGGCCCGGATGGCGGCGAAGGGGCCGAACGCGAGGACGAAGTCGCCGAGCGCACCGAGCTTGATGACGAGGATGCGTCTCAACGCCAGGGGACCTCAGAGAGGAGGCAGGCTATAGCACGAGGCTCGGCTTTAGGGAGGCATCGATGGAAGAGCGCGGCCGGCTGGCTCGCGAGGGGGTGGAACTGGCGTGGATTCGCCAGGCCGGGCGCGAGCCGATGGTGGTGTTCCTGCCGGGCTTCATGAGCGAGATGCAGGGCGAGAAGGGGGCTCACCTCGCGGGATTCTGCGCCCGCCGCGGGTTCGCCCTGCTCCGCCTCGACTATTCCGGCCACGGCGCGAGCGGCGGCCGCTTCGCCGACGGCTCGATCGGGCGATGGACCGAGGACGCGCTCGCCGTGATCGATCGCGAGGTGGGCCGGCGTCTGGTGCTCGTCGGCTCCTCGATGGGCGGCTGGATCGCGCTGCTCGTCGCGATGCGCCGCCCCGAGCGGATCGCCGGCCTGCTCGGCGTCGCCGCCGCCCCCGACTTCACGGAGACCCTGATGTGGCAGGCGATGACGGCGGAGGAGCAGGCGCGCCTGCTTGCCGAGGGCTCGCTGACGGCGCCGAGCGCCTACGGCGAGCCGCTGCTCATCACGCGCCGCCTGATCGAGGACGGCAGGCAGCATCTCTTGCTCGGCGGCCCGATCCCGATCTCCTGCCCGGTCCGCCTCCTGCACGGGCAGCAGGACCCGGACGTGCCGTGGGAGACGGCCCTCCGGACGGCAGAGCGCATCGCCGGCGAGGACGTGCGGGTGACGCTGATCAAGGACGGCGCGCACCGGCTTTCCCGCCCGCAGGACCTCGCCCTTCTCTCCTCAACGCTCGCCGGACTCCTCGGCGAGGATGGCTTCTAGGCCCTCGCGGTAGGTCGGATAGCGCCAGGCGATCCCGAGAGCGGCCTGCGTGCGCCGGCCAAGCACGCGGCGGTTGTCGTCCCAGAAGCTGCGCGCGATCGGGCTCATCGCCGCAGAGGCCTCGGCGAATGGAATGGCGGGCGGGGCGGGGATGCCGAGCAGCCGGGCCGCCTCCGCGAGCACGGCTTCGCTCTCGGCCGGCTCATCGTCGGCGAGGTTGAGCGCTCGGGTTCCGGCGGGCGGAGCCCGCATGGCGGCGAGCACCGCGGCCACGATGTCGTCGCGGTGGATGCGGCTGAATGCATGGCCCGGCTTGACGACGCGGCGTGCCGTCCCTGTGCGCAGTGCCGCGAACACCGAGCGGCCGGGCCCGTAGATGCCGGCCAGACGGAAGAGATCGAGCGGTCGCCCGCCCGCCGCCCGCTCCCAGGCGCCCTCCGCTACGAGGCGGCGGCGGCCGCGCTCGCTCGTCGGCGCGGGCGGGCTCTCCTCGTCCACCTCCGCCCCGCCCCGATCGCCATAGACGCTGGTCGAGGAGAGGTAGCCGATCCAGCGAAGCAGAGGTGCGGCGGCGATTGCGGCGCCGTATCGCGCGAGGACCGGATCGCCCTCCGGACCGGGCGGGGCGGTCGCGAGAAGGTGCGTCGTCGCTTCGATCGCGGCCCGAGGTTCCGTCTCGCGGCCCGCGAGCGTCACTTCGTATCCGGCGGAAGCGGCCGCGCGTGCGATCGCCGTCCCGCAATAGCCCGGCCCGAACAGCAAAAGCCTATTGCCGGCGTTCACGGAAAGCCGGCAATAGGTCGCTGTCCAGGAATCGGATTCACGCGGCGTTCCGTGATCGCTTCGCGACCCACGTCACTCTGCGATCCGATACCATTCAAAAATCGAGGTCGGCGTAGTGCGCCGGCGGCACGACCCCGGGCACGCGATCGCTGAGCACGCCGCGGAAGCTCGGGCGCGACTTCATCCGCGCGTACCATTCCCGCGCTCCGGGTGCGACCGACCAGTCCACGTCGGCCACGAAGTCGAGCGCGGAGAGATGCCCGGCCGCGGCGAAGTCGGCGAGCGAGAGCGAGGGGCCGGCGAGCCATTTGCGGTTCTCGGCGAGCCAGGCGAGATATTTGAGATGTTCGCGGAGCTGCGCATAGCCGATGCGGAGCGCCCCGGCATCGGGCTCGCCGCGGCCCGCCAGGCGCTTCATGAATTTCTCACCGAGAAGATTCTGTGTCACCTCGGTTGCGAATTTCCCGTCGAACCAGGCAACCAGGCGCCGCACCTCGATGCGCTCGACGAGCGTGCGGCCGAGCAGCGGCGTGTCCGGATAAGCCTCTTCCAGATACTCGCAGATGACGCCGGAATCCGGGATGACGAGCCCGTTCTCCTCGATCAGCGTCGGCACCGTGCCGGCGGGATTGAGATCGAGATACTCGGGACGGCGCTCCCACACGCGCTCGAGCCGAAGCTCGAACGGCAGGCGCTTCTCGGCGAGCACCAGCCGCACCTTGCGGGAATAGGGGGAGAGCGGAAGGTGGTGGAGAACGCGCATCGCGCCTTATCGCACCCGCCCCGCTGACGGAAAAGGCTCCGTGCCGCCGTCACGCGGGGCGGGCATGCAGGCGGCGGAGCGCGCGGTCGATCCAGAGCGCCCCTGTCTTTTCCTGGAGACTGTTCTGCCCAAGCCGCTCGGCGAGAGCGGAAAAATCGACGCGATCGAGACACTGGTCCTGATCGAAGCAGCTGAAGACGACGGTCCGCTCCCCGGTCGCAGGATCGACCTGCGGCTGCAGGCATTGCGCGCAGACCTCCTTCATCATGCATTGCATCGGGCTGTTGATCGATCCGATGGCAACATGGTCAGGCTTGAGGAAGGGGCGGAGCAGCCCGTGGCGGGCTTCGGCGACTGCGCGCATCATGCGGTCCGAGCCGATCGCGATCAAATGATCCGCTTCGGCGAGCGGGATCGTCTGCGCCCCGAGGCGGCCTTCCGCGTACGCTTCCATGGCGGCCACGATGTTGCCGACGAAGGCGCGGTCCTGCGGGCGGGCAGGGCTCGCCGCAAAGCCGGGCGCCTCGTCGCAGCACCAGACGACGACGTCGGCCGCGTGCTCGATCTCCTCCTTCTTGTAGAGATCGGCGCGCGTGCGGTAGCCGGCGAAATAGAGCACGCGCGAGCCGGTGGCGCGCGCGGCGCGGCCGATCGAGAAGAGGACGGCGTTGCCGAGCCCGCCGCCCGCAAGAAGCAGCGTCCGGTTCTCAGGGATGCGTGTCGGAGTGCCCGTCGGGCCCATCAGCACGACCGGCTCGCCGGGCCGGAGCAGCGCGCAGAGATCGGAGCTGCCACCCATCTCGAGCACGATCACCGAGACAAGGCCGGCCTTCGGGTCCGTGCTCGCGCCGGTCATCGCGAGACCCTCCATCGCGAGCACGGTCGTGCCGATCCCAGGCTCGGTCACTCGCGCGGCATGGCGCTCATAGTTTTGCAGGCGGAAGAACTGGCCGGGGCGAAAGGCGCGCGCGGCGGCAGGCGCGTGCACCACCACCTCGACGATGCGCGGCGTGAGCCGGTTCACTTCGTGCACGGTGGCGGTGAGATCGCGTTCCGCCGTGGCAATGATGGCGTCTTGCGCGCCGGCGGGCGCGCGCTCCGCAAGCAGGCGGGAGATCTGCTTGTAACCGCGCTTGGCGCTCGCCATCGCCTTGACGACGTTGCCCGCGAACCCCGGATGCAGATCCCCGAAGAAGCTTATGTGCCGCCCGTCCACGGTGCGGTACATAAGCACGTCGGCCTCATCCGGCTTGGCATCCCCGCGCACGAGCGAGACGGCCGCACCCCGCTCATCGATCGCCTGGAAGAATTTTCCGTCGAGGCGGATGCGCCGGTCCTCCCGCGCGAGCACCGTGTTCGGCGAGGTGCCCGCCGCAACGAGCACGGCGCGCGCGGGAAGCACGATCTCGCTCGCGTCGGCGCGGCGGAAGCGGACCGCGCTCGCGTGGCCGAAGCGATCGACCTCGATCGCAAGCGGTGTCAGGCCCTCCGCGAACAGAACCCCTTCCTCGAATGCCTTGCCCACCTCCTCGTGGTTCAAGGTGTACGAGGGCGAATCGATCAGGCGACGGCGATAGGCGATCGTCGCCCCGCCCCACCCCGCCAAGAGCTTGCCCAAGCGCGGCGCGCGGCCCTCGCTTCGCGCAGCCCGGCGCTCCGCTTCGATCGCCCCGGCATGGGCGAGGAACTCCTCGGCGATCAGCGCCTCCTCCTCGCTCAATCCCGCACGCAGCGCTTCCTCGCCCCGCTCGCGCGCGAGCGTTCGCCAGCGGGCCGCGAATTTCTCCACCTCGCGCACATAATAGGCGAGGCTCTCGGTTGCGGTGTCGATCGCGGTGAGGCCGCCGCCGATGACGACCACGGGCAGGCGGAGCTGAAGATTGGCGATCGAGGATCTCTTCGCCGCCCCGGTGAGCTGCAGCGCCATCAGGAAGTCCGACGCTTCGCGCACGCCGCGCGCCAGCCCGTTCGGGATGTCGAGCACGGTCGGCCGCCCCGCGCCGAGACAGAGCGCGATATGATCGAAGCCCATCGCGAAGGCGGAATCGATGTCGAGCGTACCGCCGCCGCCGAAGCGCACACCGCCGAAGGCGGCAAACGAGCCACGCCGCTCGAGCAGCAGACGGACGAGCTTGAGATAGTTCTTGTTCCAGCGGACCGTGATGCCGTATTCGGCGACGCCGCCGAAGCCGGCCATCACGCGATCGTCGAGATTTTCGAAGAGGCTCTCGGCGTTGCGCACCGGCTGGCGCGGATCGAAGCCGAGCGGCTCGATCTTGAGCCCATCGACCGCGACCACGGCGTGCCCGTCATTCAACAGATGATGCGCAAGCGTGAATCCCGCCGGGCCGAGGCCGACGATAAGGACGCTGCGGCCGCTCGCGGGCTTGGGCAGCGGCCGGCGGATGTCGAGCGGATTCCAGCGCGTGAGAAGGTCGTAGATCTCGAAGCCCCAGGGAAGGGCGAGCACGTCGCGGAGAATCGACGTCTCTGCCTGCGGAATATCCACCGGCTCCTGCTTCTGGTAGATGCAGGACTTCATACAGTCGTTGCAGATGCGGTGCCCGGTCGCTGCGAGCATCGGGTTGTCGACGATGATCGCGGCGAAGGCGCCGAGCAGCAGGCCGCCGGCGCGCAGCTCGTGCATCTCGCTGATCCGCTCCTCGAGCGGGCAGCCAGCGAGCGTCACGCCGAAGGCGGATTTCTGGAAGCCGCCGCTCTTGCGGTCCTTGAGGCCGGTCCTGCAGCTGTCCTTTCCCTGATGGTGGCACCAGATGCAGTACTGCATCTCGCCGAGCGCCTCCGCGCTCGTCATTCCTGCGTCCGTCAGCGCAAATCCCTCGCGCGGGCGCTCTCTCGCATCCGGTAGCCGGAGCATCGCGACACCGTCGCGCTCGACCGTCTCGAGCGGAAGAAGATGTGTGGGCTCGATCCGGTGCGGCACGCGAAAGAGGATGCCGCCGCGATGCAGCGCCTGCCCCTCCTCGGTGAGGCTCGCCCAGGCGGCGTAGCGGAGTGCCAGATCGAGCGTCTCGGCCGCGCCCTCCTGTTCCCATCGGGCAACATGTTCGGAAAAGGCGCGTTCCGCGAACGCAGCGCCCATCGCTTCCTCGAGCGCGCGCCTGAGCGCCGGCCCGTCGAAGCCGTGCGGGTCCGGGTATTTCTTGACCGCCTGGCGCTGGACGAAGAGCCGGCGGCAGCTATGCACCGGCTCCAGCGCCGCGGTTGCCGCGACCAGGGCGCCAAGCTCGGCCTCGATATCGAAGAGCTCGCCCAGGAAGGACTGGAGATGCGGCCCAAGCGCGATCAGCAACCCGCTCTCGTCGCCCGGGCCGAGCGCCTCCGGCTCCGCCCGCGCCGCCAGCAGCGCGGCATGGACCTCCGGCGCCTCCGCCTCGAGCGCCGCAAGGAAGCCCCGGTCGAGCCGGATGAGCCCGTCACGCTCCGTGAGGTCGGAAAGGCAGAAGCCGAGGCCGAGCGATGTTGCGTCCATGCCCGTCATGATGTGGGGGAGGCGGCGGGCGGATGCCACAGCGAGGCGGCGGTGGCAAGTAAGGCCAAGGGGGCTCTGCCCCCTTGGAACCCCCGCCAAGGGCGAGCCCTTGGAACCCATTCGTTTGGATGTTGGCCGCCCCGCCGGCGGCGCCGGGTCCCGCGGTGGTGGGGGGCGGGCCTGTTCGGCGCAGCATCCGCTCTGCCCTCGGCGCGTACGCGCCGAGGGCAGAGCGGATGCTGCGCCGATAAGCCAGGCATAGCGCTGGGACGCCGGGCGTCAGCCTCGCTGCGGGGTCGGGCAAAAGGTCGGGGGGTCCAGGGCCTCAAGGCCCTGGCGGGGGGTCCAGGGGGGCAGAGCCCCCTGGCCTTAGCGGCGGATGAAGCGGCGGGCGAAGCGAACCAGGCGGGGCACGGTGGTCGGGCGCAGGAGCCTCGGGTCGTAGCCTTGCATGCGCCGGTCGTTCTCGGCGAGGCAGATGTCCAAAAGCTCGGCGGTGTTGATGTCCTCGCCGACTTTGTTGGCCCCGGTCAGCATGAAGTTGGCGTCTTGCTTGCCACCGGTGTCGCCCGTGCTCATGTCGCGGGCAATGTTCATGCGTTCGCCGATCAGGAGCGCCCAGACTCCCAGGGTGCGGAAGAAGAACCAGGGCCGGCGCCAGAGCGGCATCGTTCGTTTGTGCCAGGCGAGCCAGTTGACGAAGAGAAGGATATGCCGGGCTTCCTCTTGGATCACCGGCTCGAAGGTCTCGACCAGCTCAGCGGGAAAGAGGCCGGAGCGGCGGGCCGTCTCGAAGAGCCCGAAGGCGAAGAAGCTGTCGATGCACTCGCCGTAGGCGGTGACGAGGTAGGACCATTCCGGGTCCTTGGGCTCGATATAGTCCGGCTCCGGCTCGAGCTTGATGCCGTAGAACTCGACGAGCCGGTGCAGCACCTCCTTGTGGCGGCCTTCCTCCCAGCCGTTGAGCTCAAGCGCCTGGCGGACCAGCGGGTCGGCGACGATCCTTGCGTAGCTCAGCATGCGCAGGCGCGCACGGCCCTCGGTCTGCACGGCGATGTCCCAGATCGGCAGGTTGACGACACGTGCCCGCGCCTCGGGCTCGAGGGCTGGCCAGTCGATTACCGCCGGCTTGTACGGGTTGAAGGTCTCGAGGAACATCCGACAGAACATCGCCTTATGCGCGTCCTTGCCGGGCGGCAGGGCGCCGCCCGTGGGGAACGTCCAGGTACGGGCGGTCTCATCCGCCGCGGCGACGGCTGCGTTCTGCATAGGCACTCCTTCCAGGCTCGCTGCGGTTCGCATAGCAAGCCTGCGCGATCGAGTCCCGCCGGCCGGCGGTCAGTCGCTACCGCCGGCGACCCGTCCGCTCGGCTGGTTCGGCAGGGCGGTCAGGCTGGCGAGGCACTCAGCGTCGGAAAGCGGCGCGCCGAGCGGGCGCGTATCGGCGCTTGCCACGCGCGGCGCGCCGGTCGCGGGGTCGCGATAGAGGATGAGGTCGATCGCACAGCGCGAGGAGCGATAGAGCCAGACCTCGGCCGGGCCGTCGTGGCGAAGGAGGAGGGGCCGGCCCAGCTCCGCCTCCAGCGCCGTGGGCGTGGCGCCAACCAGCCGATAGACGCTCCCCGGTGGGACCTGGCCGCGCGAAACCCGGGCAGGCAAGGCCGCGCAGCCGGCAAGCAGCAGGAACAGGACAAACCCGCCGCCGCCCGCGCAGAGAGGACCATACCCGGTCCGTGTGGCATCGTGCGCGGGCGGAGTCACCGTCTTGCGGTCTGCTCCGGGGCGCCCCGCCGCGCCGTGCGACGGTCGCCGACTTTAAGCGGCGGACTCGGAGGCCGGCCGGACCGGCTCGACCCGGGGCACCTCGCGCGGGCCGCCGACACGTCCCTCGCCCGCCGGCTCGGTCAGCATCTCCATCCGGCCGGTGATCTGCCCGCCGTCCTCGACCTGCAGCCGCCGGCAACGCGCGGTGCCGAGCACCTTTCCGCTGGCCCGCACGATGAGGCTGCCGCGGGCGGTCAGCGTGCCGTCGATGGTGCCGGCGATCTCGGCATCCTCGACCTCCACCTCGCCCTTGAAGACGCCACCCGGCGCAATCGAAAGCTCGGCGGCGTGGATCATGCTTGCCTCAACCGTGCCCTCGACGACCAGGCGTTCGGCATCCTGGACGGTGCCCTGGACGCTGATTCCGTGTCCGACGACGAGGGTGCGGCGTTCGGCCGGGTCCCGGCCGGGAACCCGACCCGCGCCGAGCGGACGGGTGACCGGGCCACCAACGGGAGCGGGAGTGGAAGCGAACGGTGATCTGCCCATGGCGGCAGCCTCCTTGATTGGAGCGGGACGGAAAGGCGGTACGCCAAGACCGTTATCGGCCGGTTCGGCAGCGGCGGCCTGAGGCTCGCGCGACGGAGGTATCCCCGGGGCGGCCCCGGGGGCGCCAACGCCGGGCGAGCTTGACGCCGGCGCATCGTCTTCGGGTCGGCGGCGCTTGAACACGGACATTGCGTCCCTCACCCATGCATTGCCTTGAAGGCGGCCTATCACAGCCGCGTGGGCGGTAACAACCCGAGGAAGGAAGTTTTCCCCAGAATTGAAAGAATCTAACCGGCCGCTTTCGCGCGGCCCGGCAGGATGCTACGCGGCTGCCCGCGAGAGGTGCCCGCGAGAGGTGCCCGCGAGAGGTGGCAGATGGCGGCAACGCGTTTCGACATCCTGGGTATCGGCAACGCGATCGTCGATCAACTGGCGCGCGTGCCCGAGTCGTTCCTCTCACGGCACGATATGCGCAAGGGCGCGATGCAGCTTTGCGACCTCGAAACCGCGCGGCGGCTGGGCGAGTCGCTGCCTGATCCCAGGGAGACGAGCGGTGGCTCGGCCGCCAATACCTGCGCCGTGGCCGCATCGCTCGGCAGCCGCGTGGCCTTTCTCGGCAAGATCGCGGCGGATCGCTTGGGCGAACGCTTCCGCGAGGACATGACGGGGGTGGGCGTGCATTTTCCGGGCGAGCCCGCGGACGGCGGCGCGCCCACCGGCCGATGCGTCGTCGCCGTGACGCCGGACGGGCAGCGCACGCTCAATACTTATCTCGGCGCCTCGGTGGGTTTCGCGCCGGAGGATGTCAGCGCCGAAATCGTCGCCTCGTCCGGGGTCGTCTATCTCGAAGGGTATCTCTTCGATCCGCCCGCGGCGCAGGAAGCGTTCCGTCGCGCCGCCGAGCTCGCGCGGCAGGCGGGCCGCAAGGTGGCGCTCTCGCTCTCGGATCCTTTCTGCGTCGATCGGCACCGCGCGGCCTTTCGCGCGTTCGTGCAGCAGTGGGTCGATCTTCTTTTCGCCAACGAAGCGGAAGTGTGCAGCCTCTACGAGGAAGAGAATTTCGAGGCGGCAGCGGAACGGGCACGCGGCGAGGTGGCGGTCGCAGCGCTCACGAGGAGCGAGGCCGGGAGCGTGGTGCTCGGGGCCGAGCGGACGATCCGGATCGCGGCCTGGCCGACCCGAGTGGTGGACACGACCGGGGCGGGCGACGCCTACGCGGCGGGATTCCTGCACGCCCACATGGCCGGGCACGATCTCGAGCTCTGCGGCAAGCTCGGCAGCCTTGCAGCCTCCGAGGTGATTGCACATCTGGGAGCCAGGCCCGACGCGGGCCTGCCCGCGCGCGCCGCCCTCCTTCTCGGTTGAACCGGATCCCATGAACCTCAGAAACGTGGCCATCATCGCGCATGTCGATCATGGCAAGACCACTCTCGTGGATCAGCTCCTGCGCCAGTCAGGTGCCTTCCGCGCCAACCAGGCGGTGGCGGAGCGCGCGCTCGATAGCGGCGAGCTGGAACGCGAGCGCGGGATCACGATCCTCGCCAAATGCACCGCCGTCACCTGGCAGGACGCGCGGATCAACATCGTCGATACGCCCGGGCATGCGGATTTCGGGGCGGAGGTCGAGCGGATCCTCGGCATGGTGGACGGCGCGCTCCTGCTCGTGGACGCCGCCGAGGGCGTGCTGCCGCAGACCAAGTTCGTGCTCGGCAAGGCGCTCGGGCGGGGGCTCCGCCCGATCGTTGTCCTCAACAAGCTCGACCGGCCGGACGCGCGGGCGGACGCGGTCGCGAACGAGGTGTTCGACCTCTTCGCCGCGCTGGGCGCTACGGAAGCTCAGCTCGACTTCCCGCTCCTCTACGCCTCGGGCCGTCAGGGCTGGGCCGATCTTGCGCCGGACGGCCCGCGTCGGGACCTCTCGGCCCTCTTTTCGCTGATCCTCTCCCACGTCCCTCCGCCGTCCGCCCCCGTGGACGAGCCGTTCGCGATGCTGGCCAGTATCCTCGAATACGACCCCTTCCTCGGCCGCGTCCTCACCGGCCGCATCGAGGCCGGCCGGGCCCGGCGGAACATGCCTCTCAAGGTGCTCCGGCCCGGCAGCGCCGAGCCGGTCGAGGTCGGGCGGCTGACCCGGCTCCTCTCCTTCCGCGGGCTCGAGCGCGTCCCCGTCGAGGAAGCGGAAGCGGGCGACATCGTGGCCCTGGCGGGCCTCGCCGAGGCGACGGTCGCGGACACCATCGGCGCCACCGAGCGCGAGGCCGCCCTGCCGGCGACCCCCGTCGATCCGCCGACCCTCGCAATGACCTTTCGCATCAATGATGGCCCGCTCGCCGGCCGCGAGGGCAAGAAAGTCACCTCGCGCCAGATCCGCGAGCGCCTCTTCCGCGAGGCCGAGGGCAATGTCGCGATCCACGTCCGCGATTCCGAGGAGACGGAGGCCTTCGAGGTCGCCGGCCGCGGTGAGCTGCAACTCGGCGTCCTGATCGAGACCATGCGCCGCGAGGGCTTCGAGCTCACGATCGGCCGGCCGCGCGTGCTGACGCGGACCAATCCCGAGACCGGGGCGCTCGAGGAGCCGATGGAGGAGGCGCTCGCCGATGTCGACGAGCCCTATGCCGGCGTGGTGGTGGAGAAGCTCTCCCAGCGCAAGGGTGAGCTTGTCGAGATGCGGCCGCTGCCGGGCCACCGGCTCAGGCTCACCTTTCGCATCCCGAGCCGCGGCCTGATCGGCTACCACGGCGTCTTTCTCACCGACACCCGCGGCACCGGCGTGATGAACCGGATCTTCGCCGGCTACGGCCCCTGGCGTGGCACGATCGCCGGGCGGACCAACGGCGC
>DATJTV010000099.1:0-5617 GCA_035503055.1 Acetobacteraceae bacterium | reverse complement strand
CGCATGCGGCGCAACCGGCACGACGCCTGGACGCGCCGGCTCGTCGCCGAGAGCCGGCTCTCGGTGGACGACCTGATCTGGCCGGTCTTCATCTGCGAGGGGAGCGGGCTCACCGTCGATGTCGCCTCGATGCCGGGCGTGGCCCGCGCGAGTGTCGATCGGCTGGCCGCGCACGTCGAGCCCGCGCTCCGCCTCGGCATCCCCGCCCTTGCGCTGTTTCCGGCCACGCCCGCCGAGCGGAAGGACAGCGAGGGCACCGAGGCCGCCAACCCGGACAACCTCATGTGCCGCGCCGCGAGGCTCCTCAAGCGCGAGTTCCCCGAGATCGGCCTCGTCGGCGATGTGGCACTCGACCCCTATACCGACCACGGCCATGACGGCGTGATCCGCGACGGTTACGTCGCCAACGACGAAACGCTGCCCATCCTCGCGCGCCAGGCGGTCGTGCAGGCCGAAGCGGGCATCGACGTCATCGCGCCGTCGGACATGATGGACGGGCGCGTCGGCGCCATCCGCGAGGCACTGGACACGGCAGGGCTGATCCACACGCGGATCATGAGTTACGCCGCGAAATACGCCTCGGCCTTCTATGGCCCGTTCCGCGACGCGGTGGGCTCGGGCGGCGCGCTCAAGGGCGACAAGAAGACCTACCAGATGGATCCCGCCAATTCCGACGAGGCGCTGCGCGAAGTCGCGCTCGACCTCGCGGAAGGCGCGGACATGGTGATGGTGAAGCCGGGGATGCCCTATCTCGACATCCTGCGCCGCGTGAAGCAGCGCTTCGGCGCGCCCACCTTCGTCTATCAGGTCTCGGGCGAATACTCGATGATCATGGCCGCCGTCCGCAACGGCTGGCTCGAAGGCGACCGCGCGATCCTCGAAGTGCTCACCGGCTTCAAACGCGCCGGCGCCAACGGCATCCTCACCTACTTCGCCCCCGCCGCCGCCAAGCTGCTGCGCGAGGGGCGCTGAGCCCCCTGGCCTTTCTTCCGATGGGCTCAGCGCCCTTCGTACATGCGCTCTGCGGCCGCGCGGAACGAAGCGCGTGAGGCGTCCTCGGTGTAGAACATGTGTCCGCCCGGCAGCACGATCATCCGGATGCGGTCGCCGCCGGCGGAGGGAGGAATCTGGGCCAGGATGATGCTGTTGCGGAGATAGGGCACGACGAGGTCGTAGAGCCCGTCGCCTATTAGGACATGCATCCCCGGGTCGAGGGCGAGCGCCGTGCGCAGCGCGCCGACCGACTGCACCTGCCCGAGCGCCCCGCCCCAGTCCCAGTGCCGCTCCACGGTGAGATTGTTGAGCTGGTAGTGGCCTTTCGGCAGCCATTTCAGCCGATCGGCATAGATCGCGAGGATTGCCTCCGTGAGCGGTGGCACGAATCCTTGGAGCACCGGATCGGCGTACGGGGCGCGGATCGCGGCGGGATAGGGGTTCGGGCTGGTGATCGTCGCGTCGTAAATGCTGGCGACGCGGGCGTCGGGACGGTCGATCTCGCGCAGGAATGTTTCGGCATCGATACGTCCATCGAGACGGCGGACGAGGGCGGGATCGAGCCCGGTGAGCGCTGCCACCCGGGCGCTCATTTGCGCCAGAAGCTTGGGATCGCCGACACCCGCGAGCAGGTCGGCGAGGTATTCGTGCGTGGCGTATTGCTCGACGTCGGCGAGCCCCGCGCGCGTGACCGGGCCGTTCCGTGCGCGCACGGCGGCGGCCATGCTGGGCAGGCTCTCGGCATAATAGAGCGGGACGCTGGCGATCCGGCCGATCGTGAGCGCCGGGGAGATCATCACCAGGCCGGAGATCCCGATGCCCTGGCCTGACGCCAGCGCGCGCGCGAGCCTGGGCGCGCGGAAGCCGCCATAGCTCTCGCCCACGATATATTTCGGCGATGCGAGGCGGTGGTGGGCGACGGTCCAGCGTCGAATCGTTTCGGCGAGCTCATCGATGTCGCCGGAGACCGACCACATCCGCTTGCGCACGGCCGGGCTTGCCGTGAGGAAGCGGCTGAAGCCGGTGCCGACGGGGTCGATGAACACGAGATCAGTGAAATCGAGCCAAGTGTCGGCGTTGGGGATCGCGAGCGGCGGCGTCGAGGGTGCCGCACCGGCGAGCGGCAGCCGCCAGGGGCCGAGCGCGCCGAGCTGGAGCCAGGCGGAGGCATCGCCCGGCCCGCCGTTCAGCACGAAGCTCACGGGCCGCTCGCTCGGCTTCGCGCCATCGAGCGTGTAGGCGATGAAGGCGATGTCCGCCTCCGGCGCGCCGTTCGCGTCCGAAAGGCGGATGCTGCCGGCCGTGGCGGTGAAATGAAGCGTCCGCCCGGGCAGATCGAGCATGTGGCGCGTGACGGAAGCGGGGGGAAGCGGCCGGGGCGCCAGGTGCGCGGCCGACGCCGCGGGTTGAGCCGGTGCCGCCGGCCGGGCCGGGGCCGGCGCAGCCAGCGAAGCTGCGAGCAGGAGGGAGAGGAGACAATATCTGATCACGACTCCCATCATGCGCCGTGGCATACCAGCCGCGCGAGCATCCCCTCCCATCCGGCAAGCCCGGGGGTCGCGCTCATCGAAAGCGCCATGGCGCCCATGGCGAGGAACGCGACGGCCCAGCCGAGATCGAGATTGATCCAGAACCGGGTCAGGGCCTTGAGGCCCAGAACCCGGTAGACCACCATCGCCACTGCGGAGGCAGTGAGCAGCATGGTTGCCGCCATCGCCCCCGACACCGCGAAGGCGGCGGCCGCGAACCAGCAAAGGCGCGGTCCGAGCGAAGGGCCGGCGGGCTCGAGCAGGAAGAGCGCGCTCGCGAGCGGCCCCAGCATCATCACCGGCGAGCCGCAATGCGTGAGCGCCATCGCGAATGACCAGCGCATCGGCCGGCCGGGCGGGATGCGCGCGAGCAGGCGCGGATGGGACGGGCGAAGGAGCTTGAACAGTCCGAAACCGATGAGCGCGGCGCCGAGCCAGGGCTGAAGCGCCATCGGGTTCACCCGCGTCAGCGCGAGCGCCAGCGCCGCCGGCACCAGGAGGGCGAGCATCGCCGCGTAGTGGCCGGCGGCCAGCGATGCGGTGCCCGCGAAAACGGCGCCGGCGGATCGGCGCTCGAGCGCGCGCGAAACCGCATAAAGCCACCCCATCGGCGGGTTGAGGCCCTGATAGGCCCCCATCGCCGCCAGCATGACCCAGAGCAATGCGGCGCTCACGGATCTCAGGCCGAGGCGAAGCAGAAGCTTTCCGTCGAGCAGTCACCTCCTTCCAGCCGGATCTGGTGGGCGCGGAATCCGGCGGGGAAGTCGATCAGGAATTTCGGATCGAGCGTGAGGCCGCCCTCCGCACCGGCATTCGCCATCGCCATCTGCCCCGGCAGGCCGGCGGGATAGAACTGCTCGTCCCACGAGCTGTAGAGCGAGTTCGTGAAATAGACGCGCCTTCCGTCGCGGCTGATTTCCACCATCTGCGGCCCGCCGTAAAAGGGCCGCCCGGCGGGATGCGCCGCGCGCCGCGCGACCCCGCCCAGCTGTACCGCGCCGGCGAGAAGCGGCTGCATCGGGTCGCGCACGTCGTACTGCCGAAGCTCGCCCGTGCCCCAGCAGGCGACGTAGAGGAACCGGTCATCGAGCGAGAGATCGATGTCGGTCACCAGAGGCGGCACCGCATTGAACGGCTTGAGGAGCGCGGGGAGATCTTCGGCGGCGGCGGGCTCGGGCGGGATGGTGGCGGTCTTCCGCGCCTGGAAGCGGCCGCCTTCGCGCCACCCCCCTTCGCGCCACCAGGTCCAGATCGAGCCCTCGAGGTTGGTGGTATCGACGACGACGCCCAGGAACCCGTGGTCGCTCCGCGGATCGTGCGCGGGGCGAACCTCGAGCGCCATCTGGTGATTGGCGCCGAGATCGATCGTCTGGACGTTGCGCCGCGCCCGCAGATCCCAGAAATGCAAGTGATGGCCGTAGCGGTTGGCGAGCAGGTCCTCCGCCACCAACCCGTCCTCGAACATCGCGGGCCGGCCCCACTCGGAGGACACCATGTAGTCGTGCGGGATGTTCCACCAGAAATCGTAGCTCATCTGCTGGGCGCCGCGGTCCATCTCCCACTGCCCCCTGATCTCGAAAGTCTCGCAATCGAGCAGGAAAATTCCGGGAACGCCCTGCTCGCCCGCGGCGCCGCGCCCGCCGAGCGTGCTGATGTAGACGCCCTCCGGCCCGCAATGGACGGTGTGCGGGCGGGAATAGCCGGTCTTGCGCAAGACCTCCTCGGGCGGGATCTCCTTGACGATCGTGGGCTTCCGCGGATCGGGCCTGGTATCGACGATGTAGATGCGCGATGAGCGTATCCCCGGCACGATCAGATAGCGCCGCTCGGTGAAGGGATGGCCGCTCATCGGGCAAAGCGCGGCGCTGCACGCATTCCAGCCGTAATGGTGCAGCTCGTCGCCGACGTGGGTGAAGGGCATGCGGCCGACCAGCCGGGCGTAGTGCGGCGAATGGCGCTCGACATCGACGATGCCGAGCGCGTCGGGCTCGCGCCGGTCGGGGCGCAGCAGCGCCACATAGCCGAGCGTCTCGGCCGGCGCCTCCATCGCCAGCGCCGGCGAAGGGTAGAAGGTTGGATCCGGGCGCATCCGTGCGGCGCTCATCGCACTTCCCTCCCTCATTCTTTTCTCTGGGGCGGCGACCGGACTCTGTCCGGGAAGGCATGCAGGACCGGTCGTCGGACCCGGCATCCATGATGCCGGAACGCGCGGGAGGGCGAAAGACAATAGAAGATGCTTGCTGTCACCCGCGCCGGCCTTGACATAAATATCGGCTCCGCGCTCCGCTGGCGAGCATGTCGTTCTTCCCCGACCTTAAAGGCCGCGTCGCGCTCGTCACCGGCGGCTCGCGCGGCATCGGCCGCGCGATCGCGCTGGCGTTGGCCGAGGCCGGCGCCGATGTCGCCGTGAATTACCGCAACGAGGCCGGGAAAGCGCGCGAGGTCGCTGAGGCGACGCGTGCGCGCGGAGGTCGCGCGGTGGCGCTCGCCGCCGATGTCTCGGTGGGCGCGAAAGTGGCGGAGCTCGTTCGCGCCGTCGAAAGCGCGCTCGGCGCGATCGACATACTCGTCAACAACGCCGGCGTCGCGACCGTGCGCGGCCTCGATGACCTGACCGAATCGGTGTTCGACGAAACGCTCGCGATGAACCTCAAATCCGCGTTCCTTTGCACCCAAGCGGTGCTGCCTGCCATGCGGGCGCGGAAATGGGGGCGCATCGTCAATATCTCGTCAGGGGCGGCGCGCGGCGCAGGCGCGATCGGCGTGCACTACAACGCCTCGAAGGCGGGAATGGAAGGGCTGACGCGCGGTTACGCCGCCCGCCTGGTCAAGGAGGGCATCACCGTCAATGCGGTTGCGCCGTCGCTGATCGCAACGGACATGATCGGCACGAGAGAGAGCGAGCTCGTGAGCCGGATTCCGCTCGGCCGGCTCGGCACCGCCGAGGAGGTCGCCGAGGCCGTGCTGATGGTGATCGGCAATGCCTACATGACCGGCCAGACGATCCAGCTCAACGGCGGGATGAATTTCATTTAGAGCGTGATCGCCGAAGGCGGCTTCGCCGGAAGCGTTCGATCACGCGAGAAAACGATAAC
>DATJTV010000098.1:0-2618 GCA_035503055.1 Acetobacteraceae bacterium | reverse complement strand
GAAATTCGAAACGCCCCAGCTTCGTATTTTCCCCTGCGCGCGGAGCGCCTCGAAGGCTTCCACCGTCTCGGCGATCGGCACCGAGCCCGGCCAGTGCAGGAGGTAGAGGTCGATCCGGTCGGTGCGGAGCCGTTTCAGGCTGCGCTCGCAGGCCGCTTTCGTGCCCTCGCGCGTGGCATTGTGCGGCAGAACCTTCGAGACGAGGAACACCTCGTCGCGGCGGCCGGCGATCGCGTCGGCGACCACGCGCTCGGCGCCGCCCGAGCCGTACATTTCGGCGGTGTCGATGAGCGCGAGGCCGAGATCGAGGCCGAGGCGGAGCGAGGCCGCTTCGGTGGGTGCGTTCCTTGCGTTCTCGCCCATGTGCCAGGTCCCCTGGCCGAGCGCGGGGACCAATGTCCCGTCGGGGAGGCGCACGGATCGCGCGGCGCCGCTCACGCGGCCAGCCGCTCCGCTGCGCGCATGACGCGCAGGAAGTTGCCGCCCCAGAGCGACGCGACCGCCGCTTCGTCGTAGCCGCGGCCGACCAGCTCGGCCGTGATGTTGGGGCTCTCGCTCGCGTCGTGCCAGCCCTTGAAGCCGCCGCCGCCGTCGAAGTCCGACGAAATGCCGACATGGGCGATCCCGACGCGCCGCACCGCGTAGTCGATATGGTCGGCGAAATCGGTGAGCCCGACCTCGGAATCCCTCGCATTGGCGCGGAGGAACGCCGGCATCGCGGTGACCTGGACGACGCCGCCTTTCTCGGCCAGCGCGTCGAGTTGCTCGTCGTCGAGGTTGCGGGGGTGCGGGCAGAGCGCGCGAATGGCCGCGTGGGTCACGACGACCGGGCTTTGCGAGAGCGCAACCGCCTCGAGCATGGTGGTCTTCGCCGTGTGCGAGACGTCCACCATCATGCCGAGCGCGTTCAACCGCGCGATCGCCGCCCGGCCGAGCGCGCTGAGGCCGCCATGGCGCTCTGCGGCGTCGCCGAGGTCGGGGCGCGGGATCGCGGCGTCGCCGAGCGCGTTGTGCCCGTTGTGGGTGAGGGTGAGGTAGCGCGCGCCGAGCCCGGCCAGAACGTCGAGCCGGTCGAGCGCGTCGCCGATCACGTAGCCGTTCTCGACGGCCGGCACCACCGCGAGCGCGCCGTCCCGCACGGCCACCTCGATCGCCGCGGCACTTTTCGCAACGCGCGCGCGGATGCCGTTGCGCTCGCCCGCCATGGCGGCGATCGCGCCGAGCATCGCCTTGGCGCGCTCGAAGGCCGTGCGCTCGGCCTCGGCGGTGCGCGGGCCCTGTGGCACGTAGGCGGCGAAGCAGCCCGCCTTCAGGCCGCCGGCCTGCATCTTCGCGAGATCGACGCGGCGCTCGCTCGGCCCGAAGGCGTCGCCCCGGTCGGGCCAGGGAATGTCGATATGCGTGTCGATGGTGAAAAGCCGGGCGTGCAGGGCGTGGGGATCGGTCATCGGCCGAGCGTTCCCCGCCGGCTTTCCGGCGTCAAGCCGCCCGATGGAGCACGAAGAGCGCCTGTTCGCCGAAAAGGTTGGCGAGCCGCGCCGAGCGCCGCCACGGCGCCCGCCTGCCCGCCTCGTCGGCCGCGAGCCATTGCTCGACCCGGTAGCCCTCGTCCCGGCAGAGCGCGAAGAAGTCACGGACGGTGCAGGGATGGATGTTCGGCGTCTCGTACCAGGGCCGGGGCCAGGCCGGCGTGAGCGGCATCCGCCCGCGCGAGAGGAGCTGCCAGCGCACCAGCCAGTGGCCGAAGTTGGGAAAGCTCACCACCGCGCGCGCGCCGATCCGGAGCATCTGGCGAAGCACCTCGCGCGGCCGCTCGACCGCCTGCAGCGTGCGCGAGAGCACGACATAGTCGAACGCCTGGTCGGGATAGTGCGCAAGGTCGGTGTCGGCGTCGCCGTGCATCACCGCAAGCCCGTGCGCCACCGCATCGGCCACCGCCGCCATGTCGATCTCGATCCCGCGCGCATCGCAGCCAAGCTCGCGCGTGAGATGGGCGATCAGCGCCCCGTCCCCGCAGCCGATGTCGAGCACGCGCGCATTGGGCGCGATCATCCCGGCGATCAGCCGCAGATCGAGCCGCATGTTCTTGGCGACGTAGCGGATGCCCTGCGGCGGCTCGGCGTTCATCTTCGGGCGAGCAGCGTGGCCGAGCCGGAGAGGAAGCCGGAGAGCGTGCGGTGGAATTCCGGCTCGTCGAGCAGGAAGGCGTCGTGGCCCTTGTCGCTCTCGATTTCGACGAAGCTCACATTGGCCGCCGCCTGGTTGAGCGCGCGGGCGATGGCGCGGGACTGCGCGGTGGGGAACAGCCAGTCCGAGCTGAAGGAGATCACGCAGAAGCGCGTTTTCGAGCCGGCGAAGGCGCGCGCCAGATCGCCGCCGTGCTCGGCCGCGAGGTCGAAGAAATCCATCGCCCTTGTGATGCTGAGGTACGAATTGGCATCGAAGCGGCTGACGAAGGTGGACCCCTGGTGGCGGAGATAGCTCTCCACCTCGAAGAGGTCGTCGAACAGTGTGAGCGAAGAGCCCGAGCGGAGGCGCCGGCCGAATTTCCGCGTCAGCGCCTGCTCGGAAAGATAGGTGATGTGCGCGGTCATCCGCGCGACCGCGAGGCCGCGGGC
>DATJTV010000097.1:0-29736 GCA_035503055.1 Acetobacteraceae bacterium | reverse complement strand
ATTCCTCTCTTCGCAAGGACCCGCCCATGCCCGACGGATCGACCGCCAGCGACTGCAAGGTGAAAGACCTCTCGCTCGCCGCCTGGGGCCGGCGGGAAATCTCGATGGCCGAGGACGAGATGCCCGGCCTGATGGCGCTGCGTGCCGAGTACGGGGAGGCAAGGCCGCTCGCCGGCGCGCGCATCGCCGGCTGCCTGCACATGACGATCCAGACCGCGGTGCTGATCGAGACGCTGCTCGCCCTCGGCGCCACCGTCCGCTGGTCCTCCTGCAACATCTTCTCGACCCAGGACCACGCCGCCGCGGCCGTCGCCGCCGCCGGCATCCCCGTGTTCGCCTGGAAGGGCATGAGTGAGGAGGAGTTCTGGTGGGCGATCGACCAGACGATCGAGGGCCCGGACGGCTGGACGCCGAACATGATCCTCGATGACGGCGGCGATCTCACCAAGGTGATGCACGAGCGCCATCCCAAGCGGATGACGGAAGTGCGCGGGATCTCCGAGGAGACGACCACCGGCGTCCACCGCCTCTACGAGATGGCCGCGAGCCATACGCTCCTGGTCCCCGCCATCAACGTCAACGACAGCGTCACCAAGTCGAAGTTCGACAACCTCTATGGCTGCCGCGAATCGCTGGTGGACGGCATCCGCCGCGCAACCGACGTGATGATGGCCGGAAAGGTCGCCGTGGTCGCGGGCTTCGGCAATGTCGGCAAGGGCTCGGCCGCGAGCCTCCGCCAGGCCGGCTGCCGTGTCCTCGTCACCGAGGTCGATCCGATCTGCGCGCTGCAGGCGGCGATGGAGAGCTACGAGGTCGTGACGATGGAGGACGCCGCCCCGCGCGGCGACATCTTCGTCACCGCCACCGGCAATATCGACGTCATCACGATCGACCACATGCGGGCGATGAAGCACCGCGCCATCGTCTGCAACATCGGCCACTTCGATTCTGAGATCCAGATCGCTTCCTTGCGCAACTATCTCTGGGAGAACGTCAAGCCGCAGGTGGACGAGGTCGTCTTCCCAGACGGCAAGCGCCTGATCGTTCTATCCGAGGGCAGGCTCGTCAATCTCGGCAACGCGACCGGCCATCCGAGCTTCGTGATGAGCGCGAGCTTCACCAACCAGGTGCTCGCCCAGATCGAGCTCTTCACCGCCCCGCCCGGCCGCTACGAGCGCAAGGTCTATACGCTGCCCAAGGCGCTCGACGAGAAGGTGGCGGCCCTCCATCTTGCGAAGGTCGGCGCCACGCTCACCAAGCTCACGACCGAGCAGGCGCATTATCTCGGCCTGGAGCGCGAGGGGCCCTTCAAGCCCGACCTCTACCGCTACTGAGCTCTTGCCCGTGCAGCAGGGCGCGGCGGTTGTCGGGCTGATCGCGCTCGCAGCACTTGCCGGCGGCATGGCCTTCTTCGGCGCCGTCGTCGCCCCGCTCGTCTTCCGCGCGCTGGAGGCGCCGATCTCCGGCCGCTTCATCCGCGCGGTCTTTCCCCACTATTACCGCTTCGCCTTCATCGCCTCCGCGATCGCCGCGATCGGCCTCTACCCCATCGTCCCCTGGTGCGCCGCGGTCCTGGCACTCATCGCGCTCACCACGCTCTGGCTCTGGCTTTCGCTGATGCCGCGGATCAACCTCCTTCGCGAGTCCGGCCAGGAAGCGGCGTTCTCCCGCGCCCATCGCCTCTCCGTCATCGTCAACCAGCTCGAGCTTCTCATCGCCGTCGCGATCCTTGTCCGCGTCGGCTTGCTTCTTTAGCCGAGAACGACGCTCGCTCCGGTCGCCAGCGCCGCGATCCCCCAAACCCACCCGGGCTCCCGGTTCGGCACGATCCGCTGATCCGGCCTTACCTCCGCCCGCAGAAGAATATCCCGGAGACAGGCGAGGAACGCCTCCTGCCGCGCCACCAAGCCGTCCGCGAGGATCGCCAGCGGTGCCGCGAGCGGGCGGCGCACGAAGCCGAGCGGTGCGCCGCGCTGCGCGGCCGCAACTTCCCCCTTCGCGACCCGGAACCGCGCCGCGCTTGGCTCGCAGGCCCATACCGCGCCTACGGCGTTCGCGCCGAGGAAGGAAGCGATCGACTCCGGATCGTCCGGCACCCATCCGCCCACCGCATCCCCCGGCCCGATCCCCGCGGCGCGGTACGCAGCCGCGCGCGCGGCCGTTTCCCCGCACAGTCTCTCGCGCGAGAAAACGTGCCCACCTGCCCCCGCCACTGCCTCCCTCGCGCCCCCATAGCGCAGCACGTTCTCGGCCACGCAAAGCCCCTGCCCGCGCTCGCCGATGACGCCGGCGAAATCCCAGAACGCTTCGGCGAACCCGCCCGGGTCCTCTTGTTCCCAGCGTTCGAGCGCGGCCCTATCCACAAGCCGCCGCCCTCGCGCGAGGCGGAGCCAGAGCAGGAAGGCGAAGAGATTGCTGGCAGCGAAGCGCTCCGCCTCCTCCCGCGCCGCCGGCCACTGCCTTGATCGGCCGTTCATGCGCGGGCTATAGGGGGCGGCTTCGGCCGGGGCCATAGCTCAGTTGGGAGAGCGCCTGAATGGCATTCAGGAGGTCAGGGGTTCGACTCCCCTTGGCTCCACCACCCCGCCCTCCTCTCAGCCGGACCGCCGCGCCCGCACGGCTCGCCTGAGCAGCGCGTTCGCACGCGTCTGCCAGCCGCGCCCGCCTGCCTTGAGCCGGTCGATGACGTCACGGTCCAGTCGCAGCGACACCAGCACCTTGGTTGGTTCCTTCTGCCGGCCCCGATGAGGCTTCGCGTGCTCGGCCATGAACTCGGGCGGCATCACTGCCGAGGCCGGCAGTGCCCGTGCAAAATCCTCCTCGGTCCATTCGGGGTTGTCGGGATCCCGCGCGATCCCACGCTGGATATCGGCCTCCTCCTCATCGGTCGGCCAATGGAGGCTCGTCGGAAGATTCTTCGGCCGCCTGTTGCTCGGCATAGCTCCGGACCTCCTTTCTGTTCGCCCGGCGCAGGCTGATGATCCGCACCACCCGGCGCTCAACTGTGAAGATCAGCACGTGCAGCACGCGCTCAATCCGTCCGAGCGCAACCAGCCGCACCTCTCCGTAGCTGATCCGCATGTCGGCGCGCCTTCCGCCCCTACGCCTTCCCCGCGACGTAGGCGGGCCAGAAGGCGGGCATCCACGAGGCATCCCGATCGCCCCAACCGGCCTTCACCATCTGCTCGCAGACCTCGAGCGTGCGCCGCACCACCGGCAGGTCGAACCCCTTCGCCTCCGCCTCCTCCACCATCAGCCGCAAATCCTTGGCGATCCCGGCAATCGCGAACGCGACCTCCGCCGGCCCCTTCCCCGCCAGCGCCGCCGCGACCGCCGGCCCGCGCACACGAAGCACGTTCGCCCCGCCCGAGCTCTCGGCGAACAGCCCGACGATGAATTGCGGATCGCCGCCGAGATCGCCGATCAGCGCATTGGCCTCGCCGAACGCCTGCCAGAACACCAAGAGCGGCAGATTGATCGCGAGCTTTATCGCCGCCCCCGCGCCCAGCGGTCCCACCAGGTCGACGCGCCGGCAAAGCTCATCGAGCACGGGCTTGGCGCGGGCGAAATCCTCGGCCTCTCCGCCCGCGAAGCCGAGCAACTGGCCGTTGCGCGCCGGCCCGATCGTCCCGCCCACCGGGCACTCGACGAACGCCGCCCCGGCCTCGCGCGCCGCCTTGGCCGTCGCCCTCACCTCGCTCGGCCGCACCGTGCTCATATCGATCACGAGCTTGCCCCGCACATTCCCCGAAAGCAGCCCCGCCGGCCCGCGATAGACTTCATCCGCCGCCTTCTGATCGAAGAGCATGGTGATGACGATCTCGGCTTGATCCGCAAGCGCGGCCGGGCTCGCGGCTTCCTTCGCCCCCGCCGCCACGAGCGGCGCGGCGCGCTTCGAAGTGCGGTTCCAAACGATGACCTCGTGCCCGCGATCGATCAGGCGCGCCGCCATCGCCGCACCCATCCGTCCCAAGCCTGCAACGCCGATGCGCATGGAAACTCCCCTCGCTCCGCTCAATCCGTCTCGCCCGCGCCGCGCCGCGGCGATCCCGCCATCGCCTCCAGCACCGCGCACACGGCAGCCGTGTCGTCGTCCGCGTGCCCGGTCGCCATCGCCGCCGCGTAGATCGGCGCGCTCGCGGCGAAGAGCGGCACCGGGCATTCGAGCGCGGCGGCGAAGGCACCGATCACCGCCATGTCCTTCTGCCAGATCCCCACCTTCATCGTCGCCGGCCGGTAGCGCTCCTCCACCATCATCGGCGCGCGCAGCTCGAACACGCGCGAGGTCCCCGCGCCCGCGGCAACCAGCTCGAACACTTGCCGCGGATCGAGCCCCGCCTTGATCCCGAGCACCATCGCCTCGGCGCTCGCCACGTTGTGAATGGCGACCAGCAGGTTGGCCACGAACTTCATCCGGCTGCCGTTCCCGAACGCGCCCACATCGTGCACCGCGCGCGAAAAATCCTCGAGCAACGGCCGCACTTCCGCGATCGCCGCGCTCTCCCCGCTCGCATAGAGAACCAGATCCTTCTTCTCCGCCTGCGCGCCGGTGCCGCTGATCGGGCAGTCGATCGCGCGATGCCCCGCGCGCTCGAGGATTTCCTTCACGCGCGTCTTGTCCGCGAGCGCCAGCGTCGAAAGCTCGACGAGAAGGCGCGGGCCCGCGCCGCTCGCCGCGACCGCCTCCGCCGTCGCCTCCGCCGCCTTGGCACTCGGCAGGCTCGCCAGCACCACCCGCGCCGCTTCGATCAGCGATGCGGCATGTTCCGCAATCGCGACCCCGTTCGCCGCCGCCCGCGCGCTCTGTCCCGGATCGGGATCGAAGCCGTGCACCTCCCAGCCCGCTTGCACAAGGTTGCGGCTGATCGCGCCGCCCATGATGCCGAGCCCGACGACGCCCACGCGTCCTTTCATGGTCGCTCCATTCCCGAAAAACTTCTGCATGCGGAGGGCGGCGCTTGCGCCTCTCTTGACAGGACCCTCGCCGGCCTTAGCATTTTCCGGCCACCGGAAAATTGCAATCGGCCGATCGGATCCGTGCCGCGCGCTTGGGATCTGCCGCCTCCGCCGGCCGAAAGAAGGAGGGAACGTGCCGGAAAAGCCAGGTGCTGCGCGCAAATCCGAGCTTCGCGACTCGATGCGAATCGAGTGGGACATGCCGATCCCGATGGATGACGGGCTCGTGCTCCGCGCCGATATTTTTCGCCCGCCCGGCGAAGGACAATTCCCAGTCATCCTCTCGCACGGCCCTTACGCGAAGGGGCTTTCCTTTGCAGACGGCTACCCGAGCGCCTGGCAGCGCATGATAGAAGAGCACCCCGACGTCGCGGCGGGCTCGAGCAATCTCTATCAAGCCTGGGAAGTCGTCGATCCCGAGAAATGGGTCCCGGAGGGCTATGCCTGCGTGCGCGTCGATTCGCGCGGCGCCGGCGCCTCGCTCGGGCGGCTCGATCCTTTCTCCCCGCGCGAGACCCGCGATTTCTACCAATGCATCGAGTGGGCCGGCACGCAGCCCTGGAGCAACGGCCGCGTCGGGCTCAACGGCATCTCCTACTACGCGATCAACCAATGGCACGTCGCTTCGCTCAACCCGCCGCACCTCGCCGCGATGTGCGTCTGGGAGGGCGCCGCCGACTGGTATCGCGACATGACGCACCATGGCGGCATCCTCTGCACCTTCTGGGACAATTGGTTCGACATGCAGGTGACGACGGTGCAGCACGGAATCGGCCGCAACGGCCCGATCAGCCGCGCGACCGGCGATCCCGCCTGCGGCGTTGCTCCGCTCTCGGCCGCCGACCTCGCCGCCAACCGCTGCGATTTCGGCGCCGAGATCCTCGCCCATCCGCTCGACGATGCCTACCATCGCGCCCGCTCGCCCGATTTCTCGCGCATCACCGTCCCCCTCCTCTCGGCCGGGAACTGGGGCGGTCAGGGCCTGCATCTGCGCGGCAATGTCGAGGGTTTCCTCCAGGCGGCCTCGCGCGAGAAATGGCTCGAGATGCACGGCCTCGAGCACTGGACGCACTTCTACACGGACTACGGCCGCACCCTCCAGCAGCGCTTCTTCGATCACTTCCTGAAAGGCTCTCCGAACGACTGGCCCTCCCAACCGCGCGTCCTGCTGCAAGTGCGCCATCCCGACCACTTCGAGCCGCGTGCCGAGAACGAGTTCCCCCTCGCGCGCACGCAATGGACGAAGCTCTATCTCGACCTCGCAGCCGGGAGCCTCGGCCCGGAGCCGTCTCACTCGGCCAAGCGGAGCTTCGCCGCCATGGGCGATGGCGTCACCTTCCTCACCGAGCCGCTCGCCGCAGCGACCGAGATCACCGGCCCCGCCGCCTGCCGCCTCTTCCTCTCCGCAAGCACGGCGGATGCAGACATCTTCCTCGTTTTTCGTGTGTTTACCGCCGATCTTCGCGAGATCGTCTTCCAGGGCGCGATCGATCCCCACACGCCGATCGGCCAGGGCTGGCTGCGCGCCTCGCACCGCGCGACCGATCCCGCCCTCAGCACGGAGTGGCGGCCCTGGCACACGCACCGGGCGCGCGAAATGCTGATCCCCGGCGAGATCGTCGCGCTCGATATCGAGATCCTGCCCACCTCGATCGTGGCACCCGCCGGCTCCCGCCTCGCACTCACCGTCCGCGGCCGCGACTACGTCCACGGCGCGGGCGGCAGCCGGCTCTCCAACTTCAAGAACGAGCTCACCGGCTGCGGCCCCTTCCTGCACGACGATCCGCGCGATCGCCCGGCCGGGCTCTTCGACGGCCTCGCCACCCTCCATCAGGACGAAGCACACAGGCCCTATCTTCTGCTGCCCGTCATCCCGCCGCTTTGAACCGTCCGCCGAAGAGGAAGCCCACGATGAAGCTCACCCGCCGAAAAGCCCTCGCCGCCGCTGCCGCCACGACCCTCGCCGCTTCGCCTCTCGGCCGCGCCGCGACCGCCGAACCCATCCGCCTCGGCTTCCTCACGGTGAAAACGGGCCCGCTCGCTTCCGGCGGCATCCAGATGGCCCAGGGCCTCACCCTCTTCCTCGCGGAGCACGGCAACAGGCTGGCCGGCCGTCCGGTGCGCCTCTTCACCGAAGACACCGGCGGCATCCCGGCCAACGCGCTCACCAAGACCCAGGAGCTCGTCGAGCGCGACAAGGTGCAGGCGATCATCGGCCCGCTCGCGGCGTTCGAGCTCCTCGCTCTCGTCTCCTATACCGAGGCGCACAAAATCCCGGTGCTCTCGGTCGCCGCGGCAGAGAACATCAGCCAGCGCACGCCCGATCCCTGGTTCCTCCGCTGCACCTCCTCCTCCGCCCAGGCGAGCCAGCCCATGGGTTCCTACGCGGCGAAAACCCTGGGCTACAAGAAGATGACGATGATCGCCGACGACATCACCTACGGCTACGAACAGAACGCCGGCTTCATGCGCGTCTTCGAGGACAATGGCGGCGAGATCATCCAGCGCCTCTGGCCGCCGCTCAACGCGCCCGACTACGGCACCTACATCGCCGAGATCCGCCCCGACGCCGACGCCGTCTTCATGGCCTTCGCCGGCACCAACGGATTCCGCTTCACCCAGCAATATTTCCAGTACGGCCTCGGCGGCCGCAAGCCGCTGCTCTGCGGCATGACCGGCATCGACGATTCGATCCTGCCGCGCATCGGCAACATCGCGCTCGGTCTCGTCTCTTGCTGCTTCTATTCCCCCGCGCTCGACTATCCCTCGAACCGCGCCTTCGTCGCCGCCATGAGAAAAACTTATCACGCCGATCCGGGTTACTACTCGGCCGGCACCTACGTCACCGGCCAGGTGCTCGCCGCCGCGCTCGAGAAGATCGGCGGGCAAATCGAGGACCGCGCCCTCCTCATGCACACGCTGCGCAGCAGCGTCGTGCCGGAAACCGCGCGCGGGCCGGTGAAATTCGACCAGTTCGGCAACGTCATCGGCAACGTCTATATCCGTAAAGTGGAGCGGGTGGACGGTTGGCTCGTCAACGTGCCCGTCTACACCTACCACGACGTGAGCCAGTTCTGGACCTACGATCCGGCGGCTTTCCTCAAGGAGCCGGTCTATTCGAAGACCTGGCCACCCGCGCGCTACATCGAGAAGTGACCGCGCCTTGCCTCGCCCCGCTTGACAGGCCACCCTCCTTCGCTGGCATTTTCTCCTTGCTGCACAGCCAAGAAACGGCGCCGGGGCACCTCTGCGCGCCTGCCGCGCTGGGGACCCCGCCGGCGGCCCGCATCCGCGGTGCCGCTTGCGTGAGGGAGGGCCGCGAACGATGCTGCCGGCCGCACGACACACGTGCCGGCCGGCGTTCGTCCCGCACGCCGCGGGACGAGGCCGCGCACCGCTGCAATGGTCGATCCTCCCCAATTTGCGTGCCGACCGCTCGCCGCCGCAGAGGTGCGTCCGGCGCAACGACCAGGGAAGGAACGACCATGAGCCTGAACCGCAGGAACGCGCTCAAACTCTCGCTTTCGGCCTTGGGTGCCGGTGCCGGCCTCGCCGCATTGCCCCGCCGCAGTGCAAAGGCAGCCGAACCCATTCGCATCGGCCTCCTGTGCGTGAAAACCGGCCCGCTCGCCGCCGGCGGCATCCAGATGGAGCAGGGCCTCGCCATCTTCCTCGACCAGCAGAAGCAGACGCTCGCCGGCCGCCCCGTCGAGCTCTTCGTCGAGGACACGCAGGGCGTGCCCGCGACCACGCTCGCCAAGGCCCAGGAGCTGACCGAGCGTGACAAGGTGAACGTCATCATCGGCCCGCTCGCCGCCTTCGAGCTCTACGCGATCATCGGCTACACCACCAAGCAGCAGATGCCGCTGGTCGCCATCGCCGCCGCCGACAACATCAGCCAGCGCACGCCCTCGCCCTGGTTCATCCGGCCCGCCTGCACCTCCTCCCAAACCACCCAGCCCTTCGGCCAATACGCCGCGAAGACGCTCGGTTATAAGAAAATGGCAACGCTTGCCGACGATTTCGCCTTCGGCTACGAGCAGTGCTCCGGCTTCATGCGGGTCTTCCAGGACAATGGCGGCGAGATCATCCAGCGCCTCTGGCCGCCGCTCAACGCGCCCGACTACGGCACCTACATCGCCGAGATCCGCCCCGACGCCGATGCGGTCTTCATCGGCTTCGCCGGCGCCAACGGCTTTCGCTTCACCCAGCAATATTTCCAGTACGGCCTCGGCGGCCGCAAGCCGCTGATCGGCGGCATCACCGCTTTCGACGATGCCATCCTCCCCCAGCTCGGCAAGATCGCCGAGGGGCTGCTCTCCTGCTGCTACTATACGCCCGCCCTGAAATATCCCTCGAACGTGGCCTTCGTCGCCGAGATGCGCCGCCGCTACCATCGCGATCCCGGCCTGCTCGGCGCCGGCCCCTACATCTGCGGCGAGGTCATCAAGGCGGCGCTCGAAAAGATCGACGGCAACATCGAAAACCGCGAGCTCTTCATGCACGCGATGCGGAGCGAGCAGATCGCCGCCAGCGCTTGCGGCCCGCTCCGCTTCGACGAGTTCGGCCAGGCCGTCGAGAACGCCTATATCCGTAAAGTGGAGCGGGTGGACGGCTGGCTCGTCAACGTGCCCATCTACACCTACCACGACGTGAGCCAGTTCTGGACCTACAATCAGGCCGCCTTCCTCAAGGAGCCGGTCTATTCGAAGAACTGGCCGCCGGGGCGCTACATCGAGAAATAGTCGGGAAATAACAAGCAAGCGGGGGAGCATCCTTGTCGCCGCAGTTCTGGCTCATCCAGGCGCTCAACTCGGTCGCCATGGGCGGGTTCCTCTTCCTGCTCGCGGTCGGCTTCTCGCTGATCTTCGGCCTGCTCCGCGTGCCGAACCTTGCCCATGGCGGCTTCTTCATGCTCGGCGCCTATCTCGGCGCCACCGTGCTCGACGAGAATCTCCCCTTCTGGCTCGCCGCCCTCGCCGGCGCCGCCGCCGTCGGCCTCCTCGGCGTCGTGCTCGAACGCCTGCTGCTCCGCCGCCTCGCCGGCAACGAGCAGGCGCAGGTCCTCACCACGCTCGGCATCGCCTTCATCATCGCCGATCTCTGCCTGATGACCTGGGGCGGCGATCCGATCTCGCTCGCCCCGCCCGACTTTCTCTCCCGCGCCATCGCCTTCGGCGGCTTCTTCTTTCCCGCCTACCGCCTCGCGGTCCTCGCCCTCGCCGTCATCGTCGCGATCCTGGTCGTGCTCCTGATGGAGCGCACGCGGCTCGGCGCGATGATCCGCGCCGGCGTCGACGACCGCGAGATGGCGCGCGGCGTCGGCATCCCGGTCTCGCGCCTCTTCACCGCCGTCTTCTTCCTGGGCACCGCACTCGCCGGCCTCGGCGGCGTCATCGGCGGGCCGATCCTCTCCGCCTATCCCGGCCTCGATTTCGACATGCTCCCGCTCGCCCTCATCGTCGTCATCCTGGGCGGCATCGGCAGCATCGCCGGCGCCTTCGCGGGCAGCATGATCGTGGGCTTCATCTACAATTTCGGCATCGCGCTCTTCCCGAGCTTCGCCTACGTCATCCTCTTCCTGCCGATGATCATCGCCCTCATCGTCAAGCCCGAAGGCCTCTTCGGCCGCGTGCCCCAATGAGCCTCGCCCGCAGGCTCGGCCCCGCGCTCGCCGTCGTTGCCTTCCTTGCCGTCCTGCCCTGGCTTCTTCCCGGCGTCTTCTACATCGCGATCGCCCGCCAGATCCTCATCTTCTCCCTCTTGGCACTCAGCCTCGACGTGCTGCTCGGCCACGGCGGCATGATCTCGCTCGCGCAGGCCTCCTTCCTCGGCGTGCCGGCCTACGTCTATGCCTGGCTCGTCGGCACCGCCCATCTCGGAGCGCTCCCCGCCGCCCTCGGCGCCCTCGCCGCCGGCACCGTGCTCGCCGGCGTCATTGGTGCGCTCTCGCTCCGTGCCCGGGGCTTGGGCTTCCTGATGATCACGCTCGCCATCGGCCAGGTCGTCTGGGGCCTCACCTATCGCTGGGTCGGCCTCACCGGCGGCGACAACGGCATGCGCATCGCCGCCCGCCCGCGCCCCTTCGGCCTCGATCTCTCCGGCGCCATCCCCTTCTATTATTTCGTCGCCATCATCTTCCTCGCCGCCCTCTTCTGCTTCCACCGCTTCGCCCATTCCGCCTTCGGCGCGACCCTGCGCGGCACCCGCGACCAACCGCGGCGCATGCGCATGCTCGGCCACCATGTCTGGCGCATCCGCTGGCTCGCCTTCATCTATTCCGGCTTCTGGGGCTCGCTCGCCGGCATTCTCTTCGCCCTCGACTTCCTCTTCATCAGCCCCCAGACGATGACGCTGCAGCAGGCGGCCGAGGTTCTGCTGATGGTCATCCTGGGCGGCCCCGGCACGCTCGCCGGCCCGGTGGTCGGCGCCGTCATCATCACGCTCGTGAAAACCGTCGTCTCCACCTACGTCGCCCGCTGGTACAGCGTGCTCGGGCTGATCTTCATCGGCTGCGAGCTCTTCCTTCCCGAAGGCCTCGTCCCCGGCTGTGCGCGCCTTTGGCGCCACCTCGACAGAAGCCGCCTCGCCCGCCGCCGGCGCACCGCATGAACCCGCCCGCCCTCGAGCTCGCCAACCTCTCGAAGAACTTCGGCGGCCTCGTCGCCACGCGCGACGTCTCGCTCTCGGTCGGCGCCGGCGAACGCCACCTCCTGATCGGCCCGAACGGCGCCGGCAAGACCACCCTCTTCAACCTCATCACCGGCGATCTCTCCCCCTCCGCCGGCCGCATCCGTCTCTTCGGCGCCGACGCCACGCGCTTCTCCACCCGCGCGCGCGTCGCCCTCGGCCTCGCCCGCACCTACCAGGTGCTCACGCTCTTCCCGCGCGAGACCTTGCTCCACAACGTCGTCCTCGCCCTCCTCGGCACCGAACGCCGACTCTTCCCCGCCTGGCGCCCGCTCGCCCGCCGCACCGATCTCGCCGAGCGCGCCCTGCAGGCGCTCGCCACCGTCGGCCTCGCCGGCGCCGCGCACCGTATCGTCGGCGAAACGGCCTACGGCGAGCGCCGCCGCCTCGAGCTCGCGATGGCGCTCGCGCAGGAACCCCGCCTCCTCCTCCTCGACGAGCCGCTCGCCGGCCTCTCGCGCGAGGAGCGCGAGACCATCCAGGCGCTGCTCGAAGAAATCCCCCGCGCCATCACGGTCGTGATGATCGAGCACGACATGGACGCCGCACTCGCCTTCGCCGAGCGCATCACCCTCCTCGACCGCGGCGCCGTCGTCCTCGCCGGCACCCGCGCCGAAGTCGCGGCCGACCCCCGTACGCGCGAGGTCTATCTTGGCGTCTAATGTGACGTCCCACGGGGCGTCCCACGGGATCCCCGCGCTCGCCCTCGAGGCGATCGACGTCTTCTACGGCGAGAGCCACGTGCTCCAGCAGATGAGCCTCGCCCTTCGCCCGCGCTCGCTCCTGGCCCTCCTCGGCCGCAACGGCGCCGGCAAGACCACCTCGCTCGGCACCATCATGGGCTTCCTCGCACCACGCCACGGCCGCATCCTGCTCGAGGGCGAGCCGATCTCCGGCCTCGCCCCGGAGATCATCTCCCACCGCGGCGTTGGCCTCGTCCCGCAAGGCCGCCGCATCTTCCCGAGCCTCACGGTCGCCGAGAACCTCGCCGTCGCCGCGCGCCAACGGGCGAATGCCTGGACCATCGAGCGCGTCTTCACCGCCTTCCCCCGCCTCGCCGAACGCCGCACGCAGCACGCGGGCCTGCTTTCGGGCGGCGAGCAGCAGATGCTCGCGATCGGCCGCGCACTCGTCGGCTGCCCGCGCGTCCTCCTCCTCGACGAGCCCTCCGAAGGCCTCGCCCCGCAGATCGTGGCCGAGGTCGGGCGCGCCATCGCCGCGATGAAATCCGAGGGCCTCTCGATCATCCTCGTCGAGCAGAACGTCCGCCTCGCCCTCTCGCTCGCCGACGACGTCGCCATCCTCAACGCCGGCCGCATCGTCGTCTCCGGCCCCGCCGCCGAGATCGCCGCCGACCCGGCATTGATCGACCGCCATCTCGGCGTGTTCTGAATTCCTCCCCGAACAAGGAAAGCCCGATGAGCGCAACGACCAGCAATTATGGCCCGACCGCGGCCCGTACCCACGGCCGGCCCGGTCGCGAGATCAGGCCCTCCTCCATCACCGTGGACATGCACAGCCATCTTCTCGTTCCCGAGGCCGCCGCCATCGCCGAACCGCATCTCGACCCGATGACCGTCTCGCCGCACCGCTTCTCCACACCCGAAACCCGCAGCGTCAACGCCGATCAGAATCGCGACCGCTTGCGCCACATCACCGATCTCGAGACCAGGCTCGCCGAAATGGCCGCCATGGGCCTCGACCGCCAGCTGATCGCGCCCGCCCCGCCGCAATCCTACTACACCATCGAAGCCGGGATCGCGCGCCGCACGACCCGCATCGTCAACGAAGGCATCGCCGCCTTCGTCGCCCGCCGCCCCGACCTCTTCGCCGGCCTCGGCACCGTACCGATGCAGGATCCGCCCGCGGTCGCCTCCGAGCTCACCCACGCCGTCGAGACCCTCGGTCTCAAGGGCGTGCAGCTCCTCACCTCGCTCCCCGGCCGAGAGCTCTCCGATCCCGCCTACGAGCCCTTCTGGACCCGCGCCGAAGAGCTCGGCGCCGTCGTCATGCTCCACCCCAACGGCTACCCGGAGGGCGAGCGGCTCAAACGGTTCTACTTCAGCAACGTCATCGGCAACCCGCTCGATACCGCCGTCGCCGTGCACTACCTGATCTTCGACGGCGTGCTCGCCCGCCATCCCGGCCTCAAGATCATCGCCGTCCACGGCGGCGGCTATCTCGGCGGCTATTCCGGCCGCATCGACCACGCCTGGGGCGCCCGGCCCGACTGCCGCGGCGATCTCAAGGAGCCGCCCGGCACCTACCTCCGGCGCATGTATGTCGACACGATTGTCTTCACTCCGCACCAGCTCTCGGCGCTCGTCGCCGTCTTCGGCCCCGACCACGTGATGCTCGGCACCGACTACCCGTTCGACATGGGTGAATACGACGCCGTAGGCCACGTGCTCGAAACGCCGGGCCTCGACGCCACGACCCAGGCCAAGATCGTCGGCGGCAACGCCGCCCGTCTTTTCGGGATGACGTGATTTTCGGGGCTCCGCCCCTGCCCGGGTCCCATCGGCGGGTCCCCAACGCGCATTGCGCGTCGGGATCCCCCGCGAGCGCGTTGGGTGCCCGGCCCCGGCAAGGGGCTCTGCCCCTTGCGACCCCGCCAGGGCCTGAGGCCCTGGACCCCATTCCTTCAGACCAAAACCCGCTTCCCCGAACGCGGGATCGGAACATAGCCGGTGAATTTCGCGAGCTTGGCGAAATCGGGAATGATGAGGTCGCCACCCTCCAGGTCGAGCAGCGCCTCGCTCCGCAGCTCCTTGAGCGCACGCATCACATGCACCCGGGAAAGCCCCACCGCATCCGCGATGTCGACCCCCCGGAGCGGAAATGCGGAGGCCCCGTTCCGCACCATGCCGCGCCGGCGCAGCCGGTCATATGTCTCGATCAGGAAATAGCCGACCCGCTCCGCGGCGGTCATCCGCCCCAGCATGGTAAGCCTCAGGTCGGCCCGGCGCGCCTCGCCAAGCCAGGTCTTGAGCAATTCGAGCGCCATCTCCGGGTTCGCCTTGAGGACGCCGGGCAACGCACGCCCATCCAGCGTGCAGAACGTGGCCGGCGTCAGGGTCTGCACGGAATGCGCGCTCCGGCCAAGAAGAACGGGCGTGAATCCGACCTGGTCCCCCGGCAGAATCACATCGAGGATCTGCCGCGACTCGTCCGCGAGCCGGTGATAGCGGACCGCCCATCCCTCGTAGAGCGTGTAGAACTTCTGGCCACGCTCGCCCTCGCGGATGACATCCGTGCCCGCCGGCACGATCAGGTCATCTTTCTTCATCCGCCCGATCGCGCCGACCTCGCGCCCGTTCATCGGGCGGAACAATTGCTTCCGCCGCAGCGCACAGTCCTTGCAGCGGATCATGCCGCGCCACCCGACGCCGCGCGGCCACGCACCACCGCCCGGCGTTCCCCGAAGTGTCTCCAGCCCGCCATTGTTCCCTTCCGGGCTTTCGCCACGCTAAGCCAATCTCACTCTGTAACCTTGACACCACAAAGGACAGAAATTAGCGTTCACGCAACGGGAAGGTGACACTGAGGGGGCACGCGGCGTCACTTTTCACGAAAGATTGACGGAAAATCCGTCCGTGCCCCCGGGGAAATGCAAAGCGATCTCCGGACGCCGGAGGAATTCCCGGCGGGCACCGCGTGGAAGGCCCTCGCGTGCGTCGCACTCGCTTCCCTCTTGCGCCTGATGGCCGGACCCAGAACAAATAATGCGAAGCGATGGCCGTCAGGCGATAAATTCTCCTCTCCCGTGACGGCAGGGCCCCGTGCCGGCCCTGGCCGGGTGGGCAACTGCGTGGCCAAGAGCGATAGGAATCCCATGGAGCTCGGTTTCTTTACGATGCCGATCCATCCGCTCGGCAAGGATTGGCGGGCCTCGCTCCGCGAGGATCGCGAGGCATTCATCCTCGCCGACCAGCTCGGCTTCCGCGAGGGCTATGTCGGCGAGCACGCGACCGATCAGGCCGAGAACATCACCTCCTGCACGCTCTTCATCGCGACTCTCGTCGAGGCCACGGCGCGCATGCGTCTCGGCACCGGCACCGTCAACCTGCCGAACAACCATCCCGCCGCCGTCGCCGCCGAGATCGCAATGCTGGATCATTTGCTCGACGGGAGGCTGATCTTCGGCATCAGCCCGGGCGGCCTCCCTTCGGATGCCGAGGTGTTCGGCAATCTCGACGCCAACCGCGGCGAGATGTTCGTCGAGGCGATCGACCAAGTGCTCGCCATCTGGCGCGGCGAGCCGCCCTACGACCTCAAGGGCAAATACTGGACCGTGTCGACCGCCCGCACCCTCATCCCCGAAATCGGCCAGGGCATCCTCCCGCGGCCCTGGCAGCTTCCCCACCCCCCCATCGTCGTCACCGCCGTCGCACCCTTCTCCAAGGGCGTCGTCGAGGCGGCCGCGCGCGGCTGGGACATGATCTCCGCCAACTTCCTGATGCCGGTCTGGGTCGCCACGCACTGGCCCAAATATGCGGAGGGCTGCCGCCGCGCCGGGCGCCCGGCGCTTCCCGCCAACTGGCGCGTGGCGAAGAGCGTCTTCGTCGCCGACGACGCCGCGACCGCCCGCGCCTACGCGACCGGCCCGGACAGCCCCTACCGCTATTACTACCGCCAGCTCCTCACCAAGATGACCAAGGCCGGCCGCATCAACCTCTTCAAGACGCGCGAGGACATGCCGGACGACGCCGTCACGCTCGACGATATCTGCGAGAAGCTCATCATCCACGGCACGCCCGAGAGCGTCGCCGAGCAGCTCCTCGCCTTTCGCGAGACCATCGGCGATTTCGGCACCCTCCTCTATGCCGGACACGACTGGGCGGATCCCGCCCTGGCGCGCCGCTCGATGGTGCTGATGGCCGAGAAGGTGCTGCCCGCCGTCAACCGGGCGATCGGGCTGCGCTCCGCCGCGGAATAGTCCCGGCAGGCTCGCGGCCGACGTCTTCGAGCAGCGTCATCCAGGGCCGGTTCACCCGCTCCGTCGCCTCCTCGAGCGCCTCCAGCAACGCAGCCGCCGCCGGCGCGAGCGCCCGCCCCGCCGACTGGATCGAGACGAGCTCGAGAAAGAGCGGCGGCCCGACCAGCGGATTGACACAGAAATCCCCCGCGGAATGCACCGTCTGGAACGCGTTCGCCATCATCACCCCGGGCAGGATCCCGGCCCACGCGCTCTCCGCGATCAGCCCGAGCGTGCCGAACATCGTGTCGATCTCGAGCGTCCGCCCGAGCTGTCCGCCATGGCTGATCACGTAGCTCTCGAGCGTCCCCCGCCGCGTGTTCGAGGGCCCCGGCAGCACGAGGTCGAGCGGCGGCAGATCGGCCACGCGCACCGGCACGAGATGCCCGGGCGCCGAGCCCGCCCGCCGCACCAGCACCTCGGGCGTAAGCGCGAAGCTCCGGCACGCGAGCCCGGTGGTGACGGGAAAGGCCGGAACGATCGCGAACTGAAGCTCGCCCGCGCGCACCATCTGCGTCAGCACCGCGCTGTACGCCTCGATCAGCCGCACCCGCACGTTCGGGTGCGCGGCCAGGAAGCCGCTCAGCGCCGGGGCCAGCGCGCAGCGCGTCATCGTCGGCATCAGCCCCACCGCGATCTCGCCCTCGAGCCCGGACGCGAAACGCTTCACCCCCTGGGCGGCCTCGTCCTGCGCGCGCAGCACCGCCAGGCACTGCCGATAATAATAGTCTCCGGCGGGCGTCGGCTCGATCCGGCCTGCCTGCCTCGTGAAAAGCCTGAGCGCGAACCGGTCCTCGAGCTTGCGGATATGCTGCGACACGCCCGACTGCGTCGCCTGCTCGCGGCCCGCCGCGGCGGTGAAGGAGCGCTCCTCGTAGGCAGCGACGAAGATGCGGATGTCGCGCAGCGTCTCCGACATGCCGATCAGGCTAAATGATGCCAATCAGCAATTCAAATCATTTCAAGCTATGACCCTTCGGCCGTACCTTCCGCCAACCCGCACGGGGAGACCGCCGTCCATGGCCGCGTCCGCCGCAAATGCGCTTGCCGCCTCGCGGGTGCGCAACCCGATCCCCGAACGCCTCCTCGACGCCGTGGACTTCCGCCGCGCCCTCGGCCGCTTCGCCACCGGCGTCACGATCGTCACCACCCGCGGCCCCGCCGGCCGCACCGAGGGCGTGACAGTCAACTCCTTCAGCTCCGTCTCGCTCGACCCGCCGCTCGTGCTCTGGTGCCTCCAAAGCGCCGCCCCCTCGGCTCCGAGCTTCCTCGCGGCCGACTGGTTCGCCATCAACGTGCTCGGCGCCGACCAGCACCACCTCTCGCGCCACTTCGCAACCCCGCACCCGGACAAGTTCGCCGCCATCGCGACCACCTCCGGCCTCGGCGACTGCCCCCTCCTCCCGAGCGCACTCGCCCGCTTCGAATGCCGCGCCGAACGCTCGATCGAAGCCGGCGACCACACGATCTTCCTCGGCCGCGTCGTCCGGCTCGAACACCGCGAGGGCGAGCCCCTCGTCTTCAGCGCCGGCCGCTTCTGCGTCCCTTCGCCTCTGACGTGAGAAAGGGCAGGGGCAAAGCCCCTGGCCTTTCTCAGCTCAGATCGCGATCCTGACCCCAAGCTCGACCACGCGGTCGGCCGGGATGTGGAAGAATTCCGTCGCCGGCACGGCGTTGCGTGCCATCACGAGGAAGATCCAGAGGCGCCAGAAGGGCATTTTCGGCACGGTTGCCGGGACCAGCAATTCTCGTCCGACGAAGTAGCTCACCTGCATCGGGTCGAAGCCGATCCCTTCCGCCCGGAGGGCCTCCAGCGCGCGCGGGATATTGGGGCTCTCCATGAACCCGTAGCGGAAGGTGACGCGGAAGATGCCGGGCGCCAGCTCTTCCACGCCGGCCCGCTCCGCGGCCTCAACCTCCGGCACGTCGAGCGTGTTCACCGTGACGAACAGCACCTTCTCGTGCAGCACCTTGTTGTGCTTGAGGTTGTGCAGCAGGGCCGAGGGCACGAAGTCCGGGTTGCCGGTGAGGAACACGGCGATGCCCGGCACGCGCACGATGCGCGAGGCCGGCAGTCTCGCCAGGAACGGGGCGAGCGGCAGGCTGTCCTGCCGCCAGCGCGCGAAGAGCAGGTCCCGCCCGCGTTTCCAGGTGCTCATCAGCCCCATCAGCGCCGCCGCCAGAACGAGCGGCACCCAGCCCCCCTCGGGGAACTTCAGCATGTTCGAGGCGAAGAAGACGGTGTCCACGACCAGGAAGAGCCCGAACGTCGCGCCCGCTGCCGCGCGCGACCAGCCGAAGGCGCGGCGGAACACCACCGTCGCCAGGATCGCCGTGCAGATGAAGGTGCCGGTGACCGCGATCCCGTAGGCCGCCGCCAGGTTGTCGCTCGTCTTGAAGGAGAGGACGAGGAGCAGCACGCCGACCGCCAGCGCCGAGTTCACCTGCGGCAGGTAGATTTGCCCCTCCTCGGACGAGCTCGTGTGCTTCACCGTCATGCGCGGCAGGAAGCCGAGCTGCAGGCACTGCCGGGTCAGCGAGAAGGCGCCCGAGATCAGCGCCTGGCTTGCGATCACGGTCGCGAGCGTCGCCAGCACCACCATCGGCAGCCTGAGCGCGTGCGGCACCAGGATGTAGAACGGGTTGCGCAGCGCCTCTCGGTTGTGCAGGAGCAGCGCGCCCTGGCCGAAATAGCTGAGCACGAGCGCCGGCAGCACGAAGCAGAGCCAGGCGCGCCGGATCGGCCTTCGTCCGAAATGGCCGAGATCCGCGTAGAGCGCCTCCGCCCCGGTCACCGCCAGCACCACGGCGCCGAGCGAGACGAAGGCGATCCATCCGTGCTTGACGCAGAACTGGGCGCCATAGGAGGGCGAGATCGCCAGCATCACGCCGGGATGGCGCACGATCTCGGCCCCGCCGAGGAGCCCGATCGCCAGGAACCAGACCACCATCACCGGTCCGAATATCCGTCCGACCCGGCCGGTGCCGCGCGACTGGATCGCGAACAGCAGCACGATCACCACCACCGAGATCGGCAGGATGTATTCGCGCAAGCCGGGTGCCGAGACCTCGAGCCCCTCCACCGCCGACAGCACCGAGATCGCCGGCGTGATCAGCCCGTCGCCGAACAGGAGGCAGGCGCCGGCGATGCCGATCACCGCCAGGATCGTCCGGGTCCGCGCCTTCTGTGAGACGCGCTGCGCGAGCGCCATCAGGGCGAGGATGCCGCCCTCGCCGTGGTTGTCCGCGCGCATCACGAGCAGCACGTATTTCACGGTGACGATCAGCACGAGCGACCAGAAGATGAGCGAGAGCACGCCCAGCACTTCGACCGGGCCGGCCCGACCGCCGCCGAAGAGGGCGAGGCTTGCGTGGATGGTGTAGAGCGGGCTGGTGCCGATGTCGCCGTACACCACCCCGAGCGCGGCGATGAGCTGCCCGAGCCGGAGTGCGTTCGCTGATCGGGCTTGGGCGCCCGCCGCGGAGGATTCTGCGAGGTCTCTCATGGCCCGGGCGAAGGCAGCGCGGGGAATCGATACGCCTGTTGCACCGCGGCAGGCAAGCCTCGCCCGTGGGGCCGAAAGCGCCCTCACTCCGCCCCTGGAGGCCCGACAGCGCCCCTTACTTACCCTCTCCGCCCCTGGGGGCGGAGTGGGCAGGGTGAGGTGGGGGACTCCTCTCCATTTCCCTTCGCACCACCTCCAGCACACCCTCGAGGTTGCCTATCACGTCGTTGTTCCAAAACCGTATGACCCGCCAGCCACGGAGCGCGAGCTCGGCCGAACGGGCAGCGTCTTCCTCCTGCCGCGCCAGATGCTGCCCGCCATCGAGTTCGATCGCGACTTTCCGCGCCGGGCACGCGAAATCGACCACGCGCCGCCCAATCGGATGCTGGCGGCGGAACTTCCATGGAAGCGCCCCGCCCCGGAAAGCCCGCCAGAGGAGCTGCTCGGCGTCGGTGGCGGTCCGACGCAGCCCACGCGCGATCACGGTGTGCGCGCGCAGGCTCATCGCCGCCCATCGCTTCCCGTCATGTACCTTGCTCGCCCCCTAATCTTGCCCTCCGCCCCGGGAAGCCCGAGAGCGCCCCTTACTTACCCTCTCCGCCCCTGGGGGCGGAGAGGGCAGGGTGAGGTGGGGGCACGCCACACACCAACCCCCCAATCCCCCAACCCCCATCCCGCTACCCCTCACCCAGGCGGGCGCGCCCCGAAGATCGCCGTGCCGACGCGCACGTGCGTCGCACCGTGCGCGATCGCGACCTCGAAATCGGCCGACATGCCCATCGAGAGCACGGCGAGCCCGTGCCGTGCCGCGCAGGCGGCAAGCCAGGCGAAGTGCGGCGCAGGGTCTGCCGCCGCCGGCGGCACGCACATCAGCCCGGCGAGAGCCGCGCCGAACCGTTCGCGGCAGGCGGCGATGAAGCGGTCGGCCTCGCCCCGCGGAACGCCGGATTTCTGCGGCTCGTCGCCGACATTCACCTCGACGAGAAGAAGCGGCGTCCTTCCCTCCCGCGCCATCGCCTCCGCGAGCGCCTCGGCGAGCTTCGGCCGGTCGAGGCTCTCGATCACGTCGGCGAGCCGAACCGCGAGCCGCGCCTTGTTTGTTTGCAGCCCGCCGATCAGGTGCAGCCTGATCTCGGGGTGAGCGGCGCGGAGGGCAGCGAATTTCTCCGCCGCCTCCTGCACCCGGTTCTCGCCGAATTGGACCTGGCCGGCCGCGAGTGCCGCGAAAACCGCCTCGCGCGGCTGGGTCTTCGAGACCGCAACCAGTGTGATGTCCTCGGCCCGGCGGCCCGCCGCCAGCGCAGCGGCGCCGATGCGCGCGCGCACCCGGGCCAGGTTCGCGGCGATGGTCTTCTCGACGATGGCCTGGCTCATCGCACCTTCATTGGCTCCAGACGGGCATCGGCTCCGGACGGCGCTCATCGAAGCGCCCGCCGGCGGGGAAGCTCACCGCCCAGAGGCGCGCGGTCAACGCGCGCGGTCAAGGCGCGAACGCGTCCGCCTGGCGGCCCGCCGGGGTGCCCCGGTCCCGCCGTCAGCGATCCCGCTCTAATCTCCGCCCGGTCATCGGGGTGGGGGGTGCCAAGCGGGGCATGGTCGATGCGGCGCTCATCGCCTGGGGGCGTGCCGTCGCGGTGCGCCGGCCCTGCCCTTTTCCCCCGCTCTGGCTCTTCACCGACGCCGTCCGCCTCAAGGATCCGCGTCCCGCGGTGGCGCGTCTGCCCAAGGGGCTTGCGGGCGTCGTTCTTCGCCATGACGCGGCGCCCGGAAGGCGTGCGCTCGGGCGCGATCTTGCCCGCCTGTGCCGCGCCCGCCGGCTCGCGCTCGTGGTAGCCGGCGATCCGCGGCTCGCCGCCGCCCTGGGGGCTGGGCTGCATATCCGCCGCGGCCGCCTGCCGCTTCCGCGCCCGAGATCCGGCCTCGTGACGGCCTCGGCGCATGGAAGGGCGGAGCTGGTCCGCGCTGCCCGGGCGGGCGCCGATCTCGTCTTTCTTGGCCCCGCTTTCGCGACCGCGAGCCATCCCGCCGCGCGTCCGCTCGGCGCCGCCGGCTGGAACCGGCTCGCCCGCTCGGCGCGCGTGCCTGTCGCCGCCCTCGGCGGAATCACCGGCCGCGCCGTCCGGGCCTTGCCTGCTGCAACGGCTGCCGGGGCGATCGGCGCCTTGGCATGATGGGATGTTGCATCTCCGCCACAGTGTTTCGGAAATGCCATGCCAATCCGATTCCGAAGGTTGCGAGGCTTTAGCGGGTGCGGTCATAGTCTCGCCACTTCAACGGGCCCGGGCGGCCGGGGGATGTGCCTTCCGGGATCGTGCCGTTGGCGATGGCAGGGAACCACGCCGGGAGACCGGCCGAAAGAGGAGGATCTGGATGCGCAAACTCTTGCTGACCACGGCGGCCACGATGGGCGCGACCGTGGCGCTGGCCGGTGGTGCCTTCGCCCAAACGGCGACGACGCCATCGACGAACGCGACCGTGCAAACGACTGCGCCCAATTCCTTCAACGTGCACCTCAACGCCCGCATCAACTGGTACGCAGGCATGGAGGGATCTTCGGCCGACAATCAGGGCGGCTACAAGCAGGACCCCTACCAGTTCCAGGGCTATATCCGCGTCTATCCGGGCTTTGACGCCGTCGCCGCCAACGGGCTGAAATACGGTGCCTCCGCCGAAATCCGTATGCCCGGCCACGGGGGCGGCACCGCCGGTCTCAGCCCCGGTTCAACGAGCGGCGAAGAGACCCTCTACTGGCGCCGCGCCTACGGCTATGTCGGCACCGACCAGCTCGGCACGTTCCAGTTCGGCATGGTCGACGGCACGATGGACACGTTTTACGTAGGTAGCTTCGAAAGCTTCAACGACGGCGCGTGGAACGGCGACTTGCCGGGCTTCGTCCCGGGTTCCGCTGTCCCGGCCTATCCGTTCAGCGACGTCGGCGCCTATTACACCGCCAACCGCGTCGTCTATCTCTCGCCCACCTTCTCCGGCTTCCAGTTCGGCGTCGCCTTCGCACCGAACACCAGCAATCTCTGGAACGCGCAATGCAGCGTCGCCGGATCGAGCTGCAACAATCTCTCCGCCAGCCCCGAATCCTCGGATCTGAAGCGCTGGCGTAACCTGATCGACTTCGGCGGCGAGTACACCGGCACGGTCGGACCCGTCGGCTTGAACTTCGCCGCGGCCTACGCCGCGTCCAACATGGTCGATTACAACGGCGCCCCGGGCGCACCCACCGCCCCGACCGGCTCGGTGTACGAAGGCTACTCGTACGGCGATTTCGGCGGCACGATCACCATCGCCGGGTTCCAGTTCGGCGGTCAGATCGGCTACGGCCGGATGAACGGGGATTGGTCGCCGCAGCCGAAGGGCGGCGTCAACGAGCTCGCCTTCATGCTCGGCACGCAGTACACCACCGGCCCGATCGTCGTCGGCGCGAGCTACTTCAAGACCAAGTATGCCGGCGGCTGGACCGAGGGGACGACCGGCGTCGCCCGGGCCGAGACGGACCAGGGCATCGCGGCCGGCGCGACCTACTCGCTGGTGCCCGGCATGGCCATCTACCTCTCCTACCTGTATGGCTTGCGCCACCAGCTCGGCTACAACTTCTACACTGGCGCGACCGATACGCCGGTCGGCAACAACACGCACTCCGAGGCGTTCTCCGTCGGCACCGTTCTGAAATGGTGAGCTGAACGGAGCCTCCCCGCTCTCCGCGGGGCGGCGAGATCGGGGCGGCGGGAGCGATCCTGCCGCCCTTTTCTTTTGTTGCGCGCCCCGTCTCCGCGATCTTCAGTCCGACTTCGCCCGTGGCTGTACTGTGACATTTCGGCAACTGCCCCTGCACAAGCAATGCAGTGGACGCGAATCCGATTGCCCGATGGTTGCGGGACGCCGAAAATTTTCGCGAATCAAGCTCGCGGTTCCGGTACGTCCGGATGGATAAGGGGAATGGAGATGCGCAAGCTCCTGCTCACCACGGCCGCAGTTCTCGGGGGAACGGTTGCGATCGCCACCGGCGCCATGGCGCAGACGGCGGCATCGACCTCGGCGATTGTCGGCACGACCGCGCCGAATTCGTTCAAAGTACATCTCGACGGCCGGATCAACTGGTACGCGGGCGTCGAATCCTCCTCGGCCGACAACCAGTTCGGCTACAAGAGCGATCCCTACCAGTTCCAGGGCTATATCCGCCTCTATCCGGGCTTCGACGCGGTCGCGGCCAATGGATTGAAATACGGCGTCGCCAGCGAAATCCGCATGCCGGGCGCCACCTTCAGCGGCGCCAGCACCAGCCCCGGATCGACCAGCGGCAAGGAAACGCTCTATTGGTTCCAGGCCTGGGGCTATGTCGGCACTGACGAGCTCGGCACCCTCAGTTTCGGCATGCAGAACGGGCCGACGACGAATTTCGAGACCGGCACCTTCGAAGGCTTCAACGACGGCGCCTGGAACGGCGACGTCCCGGGCTTCATCCCGGGCGATGCGTATCCGGACTTTCCGTTCAGTGACGTGGGCCCCCTCCAGACCGGCAACAAGATCGTCTACATGTCGCCGACTTGGGCGGGCTTCCAGTTCGGCCTGAGCTTCGAGCCGAACACCGACAATCTCTGGAACGCACAGTGCAGCGTCGCGGGATCGACCTGCAACAACCTCTCCGCCAGTCCGGACTACTTGGACCAGGACCGCTTCCGGAACCTGCTCGACGTCGGCGCGCAATACACCGGTACCTTCGGTCCGGTGGGCGTGCAGGTCGGCGGCGGCTGGGTCGGCTCCCAGAACGTGAACTACAATGGCCTGGGCACTGCTGCCTCGCCCACCGTCGCCCCGGCCGGAACCGAGTATAACGGCTTGTCCGTGGGCCAGGTCGGCGCCACGGTGACATTCGCCGGGTTCACCGTCGGCGGCAATTTGACCTACGGTAACCAGGATGGGGTCTATGCCCTGCAGCCGCGCGGTGGCGTCAACGAGATCGCCTGGATGGGCGGAGTTCAGTACGGCATCGGGCCGTGGATCGTGGGCGCGAGCTATTTCCGCACCAACTTCGCCGGCGGCTGGACCTCGGCGACCGTCGGCGTGGCCCGGACGGAGACGGACCAGGGCATCGCCGCCGGCGCGACCTACACGCTGACGCCCGGTCTCGCCGTCTATCTCTCTTACCTCTACGGTCAGCGCCACCAGCTCGGCTACGACTTCTACACGAGCGACACCGGCACACCGACCGGCAACAACACGAGGGCCCAGGTCTTCGCCCTCGGCACCGTCCTGAAATGGTGAGGTGAACGGCGCATCGCCGAAGCTGCCGGGCGACCAAAGGGGGGGACCGCGGGAGCAGTGCGGCCGCCGTCTTCGCTGGCCTGCCACCAGACCGTCCTCCGGATGACCCTTGGCGGTCGGGTCGCAACTCGCTAGAGAACCCACTCTCCTCTCCAGCGGGGACTCGCCCCCGGCAGGTCCAACATCCCATGGCATTCCGTCTGCGCACCGCCCTCGGCCTGCTGCTCCTGCCGGCGCTCGCCTCCTGCGGACTCTTCGGCAATTCGACGCCGGTCTCGCCGGAGACCTACGCGCCGCAGAACAAAGGGCCGGGCTCCAACGTGCCCGGGTCGATCCTCGGCCCCGGGGGCCTTTCGGTGAACCTCCTCGGCAACGGCAACGGCCGCCCGACGGGCGCGAACAGCGGTGCGGCCCTTGGCGTCAATGCCTATCTCTGGCGCGGCGCCCTGGACACGCTCTCCTTCATGCCGCTCGCCTCGGCCGATCCTTTCGGCGGCGTCATCATCACCGACTGGTGGCAGCCCCCGCAGGCGCCCGATGAGCGCTTCAAGGCGACCGCCTATATCCTCGGCCGCGAGCTCACCGCCGGCGCGCTCCGCGTCGCGGTCTACCGCCAGGTCCTCAAGAACGGCTCGTGGGTCGATGCCGACGTGAGCCCGCAAACCGTCGCCGACATCGAGAACCGCGTGCTCGACCGTGCCCGGATCCTGCGCGCGGAGAGCGGCGGTCCTTGAGCCGCGATGGCCGATACTGCCGCGCCCGCCCAGCTCTCCGGAATGAAGTATGATTTCGCCGAGGCCGAGCCGCGCTGGCAGCGCGCCTGGGCCGAGCGGAACTGCTTCGGCGTCGCCGACGTCCCGGCCGGGGCCAAGCCGAAATACTACGTCCTCGAAATGTTTCCCTACCCCAGCGGCAAGATCCACATGGGGCATGTGCGGAACTACACGCTGGGCGACGTCATCGCCCGCTACAAGCGCGCCCGCGGCTTCTCCGTGCTCCATCCGATGGGCTGGGACGCGTTTGGCCTCCCGGCCGAGAACGCCGCCCGCGAGCGCGGCATCCATCCTGCCCGCTGGACCTACGATAATATCGCCGCGATGCGTGCCGAGCTCCGCCGCATGGGCCTCTCGCTCGACTGGGAGCGCGAATTCGCCACCTGCGATCCCGACTATTACGGCCAGCAGCAGCATCTTTTCTTGGCCCTCCTCCGCGCCGGCCTCGCCTATCGCAAGGAGAGCTTCGTCAATTGGGATCCGGTGGACGGCACCGTCCTTGCCAACGAGCAGGTGATCGACGGGCGCGGCTGGCGCTCTGGCGCGCCGGTAGAGAAGCGCCGCCTCGCCCAATGGTTCTTCCGCATCACCGAGTTCGCCCCCGAGCTCCTCGCCGCGCTGGACGGCCTCGAGCGCTGGCCCGAGCGCGTGCGCACGATGCAGGCGCACTGGATCGGCCGCAGCGAAGGCGCCCGCGTTTCCTTTCCTCTCGTCGCGCCGGCGGACGGCCCGGCGGGCGACATCAAGACCGTCGAGGTCTACACCACGCGCCCCGACACGCTCTTCGGCATGTCCTTCGTGGCCCTCGCGCCCGAGCACCCGCTCGCGGCCGCGGTCGCGGCGCACGATCCGGGTGCGGCGCAGTTCATCGCCGAATGTCGCCGCCTCGGCACCAGCGAGGCGGCGATCGAGGCCGCCGAGAAGCAGGGCTACGACACGGGGCTCACCGTCGCCCATCCGCTCCTGAAAGGGGAAAGGAAACCGGTCTGGATCGCCAATTTCGTGCTGATGGAGTACGGCACCGGCGCCATCTTCGGCTGCCCCGCGCACGACCAGCGCGACCTCGAGTTCGCCCGGAAATACGGGCTTCCCGTGCTTCCGGTGGTGCTGCCGCCGGGCGAGCGGGCGGAGGATTTCGCAATCGGCGCCGCCGCCTGGACCGGCCCCGGAACGATCATCAATTCGGGTTTCCTCGACGGGCTCGATCCGGCGGCTGCCAAGCGCCGCGTCATCGCCGCGCTCGAGCGGATGGGAATCGGGCGCGGCGAGGTCAACTGGCGGCTGCGCGACTGGGGCGTGAGCCGCCAGCGCTACTGGGGCTGCCCGATCCCGGTCGTCCATTGTCCGTCCTGCGGCATGGTTCCGGTTCCGGAACAAGATCTGCCGGTGCTTCTGCCCGACGACGTGCGTTTCGATCGTCCCGGCAATCCGCTCGCCGATCACCCGAGTTGGAAGCACGTTCCCTGCCCGTCCTGCGGCGGGCCGGCCGAGCGCGAGACCGATACGCTCGATACTTTCGTCGACAGCGCCTGGTATTTTTCCCGCTTCTGCAGCCCGCACGCAAAAGGCCCGGTCGATCGCGCCGCGGTCGATCACTGGCTGCCGGTCGATCAGTATATCGGCGGCATCGAGCACGCGATCCTGCATCTCCTCTACGCGCGCTTCTTCACCCGGGCAATGCGGCGGACCGGTTTCGTTTCGGTTTACGAACCATTCGCCGGCCTCTTCACGCAAGGCATGGTGACGCATGAGAGCTACCGCGCCGCGGACGGGAGCTGGCTCTATCCCGAGGAGGTCGAGCGGCGGGCGGACGGCACCGCCGTCGCGCGGACGAGCGGGGCGCCGGTGATCGTCGGGCGGATCGAGGCGATGTCGAAGTCCCGCCGCAACACGGTCGATCCCGGCGCGATCATCGCTCGTTACGGTGCCGATACGGCACGCTGGTTCATCCTCTCGGACAATCCGCCCGATCGCGACATGGAATGGACCGAGGCGGGCGTCGCCGGCGCGCATCGCTTCCTCCAGCGCCTCCAGCGGCTGGCCGACCAGGTCGCCGGGAGCCAATCGAATGTTCCCGATTTGTTCTCGGATGACGCCCGCGCGCTGCGACGGCGGACGCATCGGACGATCCTCGCCGTGACTGCGGCGCTCGAGGATTTCTCCTTCAACGGCGCGGTCGCCCGGCTCTATGAGCTCGCTGGCGCGATCGCCGACGCCGAAGGCGATGGGCTCGCGGAGGCGCGGCGCGAGGCGATCGAGGTCCTGGTGCGGCTGGCCGCGCCGATGATCCCGCATCTCGCCGAGGAGCTCTATGCACGGCTCCATCCCGGCTCTTCCCGGCTGGTGGCGGAGCTTCCCTGGCCGGAGGCCGATCCGACGCTCGCCGCCTCCGAGACGGTGACGATCGCGGTGCAGGTGGGCGGCAAGCTCCGCGGCACCGTGACCATGGCGCCCGATGCGCCCGAGCCGGACGTGGTCGCGGCGGCGGAGGCCGAGCCGAACGTCGCCCGCGCGCTTGCCGGGCGGCGGATCGTGCGGCGGATCCACGTGCCGAACCGCATCGTCAATTTCGTCGTCGCGGGTTAGGCCATGCCTTGGCGCCGCCTCCTGAGCGCCCTGCTTCTTGCCTCGTTGGCCGGGTGCGGCTTCGCCCCGGTCTATGCCCCGGTGGCCGGCGGCAAGGGCTCGCCCGCCGCGCAGCTCGGCCAGGTCTATGTGGCGGTGATCCCGGACCGCACCGGCCAGGAATTGCGCCAGGATCTGCAGGTGCGGCTCGAGGGTGCCGGCGCGACCGGCACGAAGCAGTACACTCTCACTGTCTCCTACGCGCTGACGAGCGAGGGGATCGGCATCGACCCCGACACCGACGTCACCTTCATCCGCCTGCACGGCGGCGCCAACTGGCAGCTCCTCGGGATCACACCGGGAACTCCGGCGCTCGCCAGCGGCTACGCCAGCGTCGAGGACGGGTACAGCGTCATCGTCAACCAATATTTCTTCGAGAGCCTCGAGAACGACGAGGTCGAGCGGCGGATGGCGGAGACGCTGGCCGACCAGATCGTGGTCCGGCTCGCCGCCTATTTCCGCAACCGCGACAAGGTCGCGCAGAAGTGAAGCTCGACGCGCGGCGGGTCGCGGCCTTTCTGCGCGATCCCGGGCCGGCGCGGGTGGTCCTGCTCTACGGCGACGACGCCGGGCTGATCCGCGAGCGCGCTTCCGCGCTCGTCCGTGCGGTGCTCGGCGCGGCGGACGACCCGTTCCGGCTGGCGACCCTCGAGCGCGCCTCGGACCTGCCGGTCGAGGCGGCGAGCGGAAGCCTCGGCGGCGGGCGGCGGGTGATCCGGATCTCCGATGTCGGCGAGGAGGCGCGCGAGCCGGTGGCCAAGGTGCTGGCCGGAAAGGGCGATGCGCTCGTTCTGCTCGAGGCGCCGGGCCTGCCGCCGAGCCGCTCGCGGCTCGCCAAGGTGGTCGAGGCGCATCGGGACGGGGTGACGATCCCCTGCTACGCCGAGGAGGGCGAACGGCTCGCCGAGAGCGTGCGCGGATGGCTTGCCGCGGA
>DATJTV010000096.1:0-5152 GCA_035503055.1 Acetobacteraceae bacterium | reverse complement strand
TGCAGAGCATCGTCGCACCCGTGGTCTCGACGTCCTTGTACTTCGTGGTGTTCGGGGCGGCGATCGGCTCGCGGATCAGCCATGTCGGCGGCGTGAGCTACGGCGCCTTCATCGTCCCCGGCCTCATCATGCTCTCGCTTCTGACGCAGAGCATCTCCAACGCCTCGTTCGGCATCTATTTCCCGCGATTCGTGGGCACGATCTATGAGATCCTCTCCGCGCCGGTCTCCTACCTGGAGGTGGTGGGCAGCTATGTCGGCGCCGCGGCGACCAAGTCGATCATGCTCGGCCTCATCATCCTGGCGACGGCGGATCTCTTCGTGCCGCTCCATATCGCCCATCCTTTGTGGATGGCGGGCTTCCTCGTGCTGACCGCGGTGACGTTCAGCCTCTTCGGCTTCATCATCGGCGTCTGGGCCGACGGGTTCGAGAAATTGCAGGTGGTGCCGCTGCTCATCATCACGCCGCTGACCTTCCTCGGCGGCAGCTTCTACTCGATCGACATTCTGCCGCCGTTCTGGCGGAAGGCCGCTCTGCTCAACCCGGTCGTCTATCTCATCAGCGGGTTTCGCTGGAGCTTCTATAATCAGGCCGATGTCGGGCTTTGGTTCAGCGTGGCGATGACGCTCGCGGTGCTGGCGATTTGTCTTGCGATCATCGGGTGGATCTTCAAGACGGGGTATCGGCTCAAGAGTTAGCGTTCTTGGCGGGGGCGCGATACGGGCCGGGGGCGCGATGCGGGCCGGGTCCGGCCCGAGCAAGGGACTCTCTGGAGCGGATATTTCGGCGCGTTCTTGTCATCGGAGATGAAAATTGCCCTCTCCGCGATCGCCTGGGCGATGAGCAGATGATCGAACGGGTCGCGATGATGCGCGGGAAGGCTCGCGAGCGCGGCCAGGTGCGCGGGTTCGATCCCGAGCGGGAGGAAGCCGGAGCGTTCGCTTGCCTCGAGGATTTCGCCGATGTCGGCCTTGAGCTTGCCGATGGGCGTCTTCACCACGATTTCCCACAGAGACGCCGCGCTGACGAGGACGTCATTGGCGGGATCGGCGATCAGCTCTCGCGCCTTCGGGCCGAGCCGATCGTCGTCGCTGAGCCAAAAGAGGATTGTGTGCGTGTCGAGGAGGAATTTCACGCCTCCTCGCCCTCCATCGAATCGAGCACGTCCGCCGGGAGCGTATCGAACTCCGGCGCCATCGTGATCCTGCCGCGGAGCGCGCCCGGGCGGCCGCGCGGGCGGCGGGGCGTGTAGGGCGAGGGGATGGCAGCACTCCCCGATCGGGTTCGGCTGGTGCGCGACCGGATCAGCGGCGTGGAAGCGCTGCACGCGCGGTTCGCGGGACACGCGTACGACCCCCATTGGCATGAGGATTGGCTGGTGGGCGTGACCGAGCGCGGCGTGCAGGATTTCTTCTGCCGCGGCGCCAGGCGGCGCAGCACGGAGGGACGGGTCATCCTGATCGAGCCCGGAGAGCTGCATGACGGCGAGGCCGGGGATGAAGGCGGCTTCGCCTACCGGATGCTCTATCTGCCGCAATCCTGGGTCGGCGAGGCGCCGGGCTTTCGGGCGAACCTCGCCGATGATGCGCGGCTCGCGCGTGCGGTGCGCGCGGCGTGCCGGGCGCTGGCGGGCCCGGGCGCGCGGCTGGGGCGCGAGGCCGCGCTCGATGCGGTGCTGGTGAGGCTCAGGCTTCATCTTGGCCGGCGCGAGCGGGACGGAGGGAGGGGGGACGATGCGGGCGTGGCGCGGCGGGCGCGCGAGAGGCTGCATGCGGCGATCGCGGAGGATATCGGCGCCGACGCGCTGGCGCGGGAGGCGGGTGCCGCGGACCGGTTCCGGCTCGCGCGCGCGTTCCGCGCGGCGTACGGCACTTCGCCGCACGCGTACCTCGTGCAGATCCGGCTTTTGCGGGCGCGCGGCATGCTCGCCGGCGGCGTGCAGCCGGCCGCGGTCGCGGCGGAGTGCGGGTTCGCGGACCAGAGCCATCTCGGCCGCTGGTTCCGGCGCGCCTATGGGCTGACGCCGGCTGCGTATCGGGCGTGCTGCACGGGCGTTCCAGACGGCGCGGCGGGCGGCGGCTGAAGTGCGGGGTCGCGGAGGCGGGGATGTTCGATACGAAGGTGGCGATCCTGGTGCTCGAGGACCTCGCGGTCTGGCAGAAGCTCAACGTGACGGCGTTCCTGGCGACGGGGATCGCGGGCGCGGCGCCGGAGGCGATGGGCGAGCCGTACGAGGACGCGGCGGGCCGCCTCCACGCGAGGCTGCTCGGCCAGCCGATCCTGATTTTCGCGGCGGGACCTGAAGGATTGGCGCGCGCCTGGCGCGTCGGGATCGAGCGGGGCCTGGCGCGCGCGGTTTACGTGCGGGCGATGTTCGAAACCGGGCACGACGCAGCGAACCGCGCGGTGTTCCGGGCGGAACCGGCGGATGCGCCGGAGCTCGTGGGGCTCGGGCTGAGGGGACCGAAGAAGGACGTGGACGCGGCGACCAAGCGCGCGTCGCTCCATCCGTAGAAAGAAGGGGCCGGCCGTGAGCCGGCAGGCGCTCAGTCCCGGGTTCGCCCGCATCCTCGAACTTGGGCAGGATAGCCTGCCGGCGCGGCGCCGGGCTCGCGCGCCGCGGGGACGAAGGGGGAGGAGAGACCATGCCGATCGGGCCGGAGCTCCCGGGTGCGGCGCTGGTGGCGCAAATCGCGGCCGAGCACGGCTTCGCGCTCGATGAACGGGATGCGGAGGCGTATCGCTCGCTGATGGCCGGGGTGATCGGCTCCTGCCGGCGGCTCGAGGCGATGCCGGAACGAAAGCTCGCGGTGAAATATCCGCGCACGCCCGGCTGGCGGCCGCGGGCGGAAGAGAATCCGTTCAACGGCTGGTACTGGCGGTGCGAGATCAAGGGGGCGGACGCGGGCGTGCTGAAGGGGCTCCGCGTCGCCGTCAAGGATGCGGTCTCGCTCGCCGGTGTGCCGATGATGAACGGCTCGCGCGTGCTCGAAGGCTTCGTTCCCGATGTCGATGCGACGATCGTGACGCGCATCCTCGATGCGGGAGGAACCATCGTCGGCAAAACCAACTGCGAGGATTTCTCGTTCTCCGGCGGCGGGCACACATGCAGCCTCGGGCCGGTCGGCAATCCGTACAACGCGGACTACAATCCTGGCGGCTCCTCGAACGGGAGCGCCGTCGTCCTCGTCACGGGCCAGGCCGACGTCGCGATCGGCGGAGACCAGGGCGGATCGATCCGGCTGCCGGCGTCATGGTCGGGCGTCTATGGGCTCAAGCCCACCTACGGGCTGGTGCCCTACACCGGCTGCGCAATGATCGAGGCCACGCTCGACCATGTCGGGCCGATGGCGGGCACGACTGAGGGAATTGCGCGGCTGCTCTCGGCGATCGCGGGCGCCGACCCGCTCGATCCGCGCCAGCGCGGCGCGATCCCGCCCGGCCATGCCACCGAGTACTTGCCGGTGCTGGGCCGCGGGGTGCGGGGACTCAAGATCGGGCTGGTGAAGGAAGGGTTCGGCCAGAGCGGGGAGGATATCGGCGCGCCGGGCTTCGAACCGGAGGTGGACCGGCTGGTCGGCGAGGCGGCGCGGCGGCTGGCCGCGATCGGGGCCGAGGTCGAAGAGATTTCGATTCCGATGCATCTCGACGCGTTCCACATCTGGAACGTCGTCGCGACCGAGGGCGCGGCCGACTTCGTGCTGCGCGGCGCCGGGCTCGGCACGAACTGGATGGGCTACTACAACACGGGGCTCGGGGAGGCGCTGGCGCGGGGGATCAGGGCGCGGCCGAACGATCTCGCCCCGCCGGTCAAGCTCGTGCTCCTGTGCGGCGAATACATGCGGCGGAACTATCTCGGACGATACTACGGGAAGGCGCAGAATCTCCGCCACCTGGCGGTGGAGGCATACGAGGCGGCGCTGGCGCGGTACGACGTTCTCGCCATGCCGACGATCCCGTTCACGGCGACGCGCATTGCAGGCCGCGACGCCGGGATCGAGGAGACGGTGGCGACGGCGCTCAACATGATCCGCAATGTGTGCGTGGCGTGCCTGACGGGGCATCCCTCGATCAGCATTCCCTGCGGGATGCACGACGGCATGCCGGTCGGGCTGATGCTGACGGGGCGGCGCTTCGAGGACGATCGGCTGATCGCGGCCTCTGCCGCCTTCGAGGCGCTGGGGGATTGGAAGCGGATGTGACGCGGACGGCGTCACGCGCCGCCGAAGGGCGTGATGAGGGCGCCGGATGCGTATTGGGCCGGCTCGATGACGACCTCGCGCGCGGGGTCGAGGAACTGTTTGACGTCGTGGCCCGCGACGCCGCGGAACTGCGCTTGCAGCATCCGGCCCTTCGCCCATTCGCCGTCCGCGCCGAAGCGGATTTCGCCCACCATCGTGCGGAAGGGGACCGCGCGCATGTGGGCGGCGAGCCGCGCCTGGTCGAGCCCGACGGCGCGCACCGCCTCGGTCAGCACCTGGAAGGAGGCGTAGGCGAAGGGCGGCATGTAGAAGCCGAGCGGATCGACGCCCGCCTTCACCGCGAGCGGGCGATAGCGGACGAGGAAAGGCTCGACGTCGGGGAAGAATTTCGCAACCGCCGGCACGTAGAGCTCGAAGCTCAAGACGCCGTTGAGCGCGGGGCCGAGGGTTGCCTTGAGCGAGCCGATCTGCGTTCCGACCATGCCGCCGCCGAAGAGGCGCGCGCGCAGGCCGAGCGAATGGACGGAGCGGAGGATGCCGACCGTGTCGAACGGATAGGAGCCGATATAGACGATGTCCGGCCGCGCGGCGGCGATGACGCGCACGATCGGGTCGTAATCGACGGTGGTGGGCGGGTAGCTCCGGTCATAGACGGTCTTGAGGCCGAGCTTGCCCGCATGCTCGCGCGCGCCGGAGACGGCGGTTTTCGCGAAATCGGCGTCCGCGCCGGCGAAGGCGATCGTTTTCACCTTCGGAACGAGCGCGGCGGCGGCGGCGAAGAAGCCCTCGGAGATCGCGAGCCGGCCGTCGGGGCCGAAGGGCATGGTCTGGAAATAGCGCGGATAGTGGAACTTGTCGTTCACCGCAAGCGAGAACATCGCGACCATCACGCGCTGGTGCTGGATCACCACCGGCATCGCCGCGGCGGTGAGGTTGGTCGCGTTGCACAT
>DATJTV010000095.1:0-3351 GCA_035503055.1 Acetobacteraceae bacterium | reverse complement strand
GCGTTCGAGCGGTACTCCGTGCTCGTCTTCCCCGGCCAAACGATCACCGACGGTCAGCAGGTCCGCTTCAGCGAGCGGTTCGGCCAGCTTGAGATGACGCGGGCCGGAGCGAACGGCGCCGGCAGCAAGCTGATCGTGCTGACCAACATCGCAGCCGACGGCAGCATCGCCGCGCCAACGGACACGCAAGTGCTGAGCAACCGCGCGAACCAGATCTGGCACACCGACTCGTCGTTCAAGCCGATACCGGCCCGAGCATCCTTGCTCTCGGCCCGCGAGATCCCGCCGCAGGGCGGTGACACGCAATACGCCAGCATGCGCGCCGCCTACGCCGCCCTGCCCGACGAGGACAAACGGAGGGTGGGAGGGCTGGTCGCCGTGCATGATTTCGGCTGGTCCCGCTCCCGCGTCGATCCGGCGCTCGTGACCGATGCCGAGCGGGCGGACAACCCACCGGTGCGGCAGGCTGTCGTGATAGAGAGCCCGAACGGCAAGGCCCTCTATCTCGGGGCCCATGCGCGCTCTATCGAGGGCATGGACGAGGCCGAGAGCCGGGCGCTGATCGACCGGCTGATCGCATTCGGCACGCAGGAGCGGTTCGTCTATAGCCATCGCTGGGCGCCGAATGACCTCATTCTTTGGGACAACCGGGCGGTGCTGCACCGCGCGACGCCCTTCCGGAGCACCGACGAACGCCGTCACATGGTGCGCACCACGGTGGCCGGGGCGTAGCCGGGGTTGCACGCTGCCGCCGCAGAAGCCGCGGTGCGGGCGTTGGACATGGCAGAAGGGAACGAGACGATGGACGCAGATCTTCGCGACGCTGCCAGGGAATATCTGGTGCGCTATGGCGGGGACGTGTTCCCGAACCTGTTCCGCTCCGCCAAGGGCACGATCGTCAAGGACAGTGAGGGTCGGGAATACCTGGATTTCACGTCCGGGCAGATGTGCGCCACGATCGGCCACAACCACCCCGCGATCGTCGCGGCCGTGCACCGGGCGGGCGAGAAGGCGTTCCACTTTTTCAGCGGCATGATTCCCGAAGTGGTGGCGGAGCTGGCGCGGACGCTGGCGCATGACTGGCTGCCCGGCGATCTCAAGCGGACGATCTTCATCAACACCGGGTCCGAGGCGACCGAAGTCGCGCTCCGGATGGCGAAGATGTACACCGGCGGCTACGAGATCCTGGTCCTGGGCGGCTCGTGGCATGGCATCACGGGCGGCGCCAGCGCCGTCTCGATGGCGAGCGACCGCAGGGGCTACGGCGTTCCTGCGCCGGGCGTCTTCGTCATCCCGGAGCCGAACGCCTACCGCCCCCTGATGCCCGGCCTCGATGCGGAAGACTCGGCGCTCGCCGGCCTGGACCTCGCGCTCAGGCTGTTCGACATGCAATCCGCCGGGCGGGGTGCGGCCATCATGGTCGAGCCGGTGATCAGCGCCGGCGGCGTGCTGGTGCCGCCGCGATCGTTCATGCAGGCGCTGCGCAAGGCCGCGGACGAGCGTGGCATGCTGCTGATCTTCGACGAGGCGCAGACGGCGTTTGGCCGCATCGGCACGCGCACCGGGTCCGAGTATTTCGGCGTCGTGCCGGATATCATGACAATGTCCAAGACGCTTGGCGGAGGCCTTCCGCTGGCCGCGGTGGCGACGACCGCGAAGATCGAGGAGGTGCTGCACGAGCGGCACTTCACGTTCTACACCAGCCATGTCTCCGACCCGCTGACGGCGGAGGTCGGACTGGCCGTGCTGAAGGTGATCGCCGACGAGCATCTCGTCGAACGGGCCAACGAGATGGGCGCCTACCTGCGCGGCGGCCTGGAGCAGCTCCAGCAGCGCCACGAGGCGATCGGCGACGTGCGGGGGTTGGGGCTGCTGCTCGGCGTGGAACTGGTCCAGGACCGGAAATCGCGCGCCCCGGCCCACAGGCTTGGCGCATTGACGACGCAGAAATGCTTCGAGAAGGGGCTGAGCATGAACATAAGGCGGCGCCCGGAACGCGGCTCGGTCTGGCGGATCGCGCCGCCGCTGACGGTGTGCCATGACGAGATCGATCGCGCGGTCGCCATTCTGGGCGAGGCGTTGAGTGAAAGCCTCGATGAAATGGCTTCCGGTGCCGTCTGACGCCGACGGGCACGGCGGCGACGTCCGCTCCCGGGGTTGTCGGGAGCGGGGCTTCGATGGCCGGCTTGGGCGGCTTTCCGCGGACCTGCTTGCGGGGGGTGCAGCGAGATCGCAGATTCGGCTCGCGGTCGGGCCTGGCCGGAAGCGGAACGGCGGTTATCCTCGAAAGCGGAGCGCTTCCACCAGCAGCGCAAAGGCGGCCGATGGCTCGCGCCGGCTGCGATAATAGAGGTGGTATCCGGGAAACCGCGGACACCAATCCTCCAGCACCCGGACCAGGCGTTTGCTCGCGAGATGCTCCCGGACATGATCCTCCATGACAAAACCGAGCCCGAATCCGGCGAGGCAAGCGCGGACGATCATGTTCACGTTGTTGAAGGCGAGCTGGCCGTCAACGCGCACCCGCACCTCGCGGCCATCTTTTTCCAGGTCCCACGCATAGAGCCCGCCACCGCTCGCGAAGCGCAGGTTGATGCATTGGTGCCCGGCGAGATCGTGCGGCGTGCGTGGAGCCGGGCATTTCTCGAAATAGGCGGGCGAACCCACCACGACCATGCGCAGGTCCGGCCCGATGCGCACGGCGATCATGTCCTTGGCAAGCGCTTCGCCGAGGCGCACGCCGGCATCGAACCGCTCGGTCACGATGTCGGTCAGGCTCTGATCGATGCTCAGCTCGACATGCACGTCCGGATAGCTGGGCAGCAGCCTCTCGAGGGTCGGCCAGAGGATCGTATGGGCCGCGTGCTCCGAGGTCGTGATGCGGATCGTGCCGGCGGGCTTCTCGCGGAGCTCGCTGAGCGAGGCGAGCTCCGCGCCGATGCCGTCCAGCGCCGGCCTCAAGGTCCCGAGCAGCCGCTCGCCGGCCTCGGTCGGGGCGACGCTCCGGGTGGTTCGGGTCAGCAGGCGAACCCCGAGCTTCGCCTCCAGCCGCCGGATGGTGTGACTGAGCGAAGACTGTGATGTGCCGAGCTTCGCAGCGGCGCGGGTGAAGCTCCGCTCCTCGGCCACCGCGAGGAACGCGTTGAGGTCGACCAGCTCCTCGCGTCTCATTCATGAACTCCGGATATGACTTCATGCGATTTATAGCAGCTAATCCTTACAATGCGCGTGGCTTAGGTTTCGGCGCGGTATCGGCGGTCCGCGGACGGACCCGGCCAAAGGTGGAACGAGGGCAATGCAGAAGCGTAAACTTGGAAAAAGCGGCCTCGAGGTCTCGGCGCTTGGGCTGGG
>DATJTV010000094.1:0-3143 GCA_035503055.1 Acetobacteraceae bacterium | reverse complement strand
CGTTCGCGCCGTGCACCTTGCCCGGCAGGGCTGGCCCGCGATTGCGCTGTGCTGCACAATCCAATGCCGAAGACGCGTCAGCGTGGTGGCCGGGCCGGACAAACTATTCGTTCGCGTGCGGCGAGGTCCATCCCTCTGAAGCGATGGCGCCCGCCCGTCTTCCGCGTGCGCTCCGCGCAGCGGGTTTTTCCGCGGGCTGCGTTGCAGCGCGATTGTCACAGGTGCAACGGATTTTCCGGAGTGCCGGTGGTGTTGCGTACCGGCGGAAAACGATGCCCCTGGGCGCGGACGGAGGGGACGGCGGACGAAGGCGGCCGTTAGCCTCAATGATCGAGACCGTAATGATTCTCACTCATCACGCTCTCGCATTGATTTGCCGGTCGACGCCATGGTTTTCGCGGTCCGTAAAGCGCCCGCTCTCGCATCCATCTTGGAGAGCGAGCGGTACATCAGCCGCGCGAGCGCGCTTTCCATGAAGAGGCATTCACCCACGAGCGTGTCCATCGGGCCGCCCACCGTCGTATGTTTCCCGAGTGAGAGAGGCGGGCCGGAGCCGCGATGGCGGAATGGCCCCAAAGGCAATCCGGCCGTCCGGCGTGGAAGCTCGCGCGCGAGGTGCGCTGCCTGGGGCGCGGGGCGCGCGGAACCGGTGGCCCCGCGGCGCAGCTGGCTGCAGGACGGCTGGTTCGAGGTCGCCGTTCCGCTCGCCCCTCTCCCGGTGGATGTTCCAGCCTGAAATGGCACCACGGCCGGCCATGGGTCCTTCGCCTCGTCCAGCCCAGGGGAACTTGCTTGCGCGCCTCCCGCGCCGGTCGGCGCGGGAGGAAGTCACGGACCTCGTGATGGCGCCGGGCGTCCGGCTCGAGCGGATCGTCTCCGCCGGGCAAGCGAGCCCGCCCGGCTTCTGGTACGACCAGGCATGGAGCGAGTGGGTTCTCGTCGTTTCGGGCGCCGCCGGAAACGCCAGCGCGTCCGCAAACCACGCTTCCGTCCCGTTGAGCAGATAGAGCGCGGCCCCGGCCAGCGACGCGAGCCGGCCCAGCCCCAACGGGCGCAGGAGCGCGTAGGTTCCGAGCCCCGGCACCGTCTGGGTCGCGGTCTTCAGCCGGAGCACGCCGTCGGGCAGCAGAAGGAGAAGGTTGAACGGCAGGAAGAAGGCCGGGGGCTGCATCTCCCCGACGAGCGGTATCCCGATCCCGCAATAGGGGTTCCACCACGGCAAAATCCCGTGCACCCAGTCCCACGCCGCCAGGTGACCGAGCGCCTCGGTATTCCATCCGGCGGCCGGGTCGATGTTGTAGCGGCTCGCGATCAGGCCGGGATGTACGGAAAGGGCAAGGCGGGCCTCGCTCCAGATCGGGTCCGTGCTCAGCCCGAGGAACCACTGCGGCAGGTGGACGATCCAGGGCACCAGCAGGATCAGCACAACCGGCAGCCAGGGGCGCCGGTCGAGCCATTCGCCGGCGGCGCCGCCCGCCCAACCGCGGCTCACGGAGGGACAGGCTCGTCGAGTCCCGCGCGCAGCGCACGCCCCTCCGCGCTCGCGGGATCGATCAGCCCGAGCCGGAGGAAGAGGTCGATAAGCACCAGGGCGACGTTGAACTTGAAATCGTCTGTCCCGCGCAGGCGCTCCAGCACCGCGCTCGCCGGCCGGAGGGCGAAGCCCGCAACCTCCCCGTCCGCCGGCCGCGGCACGAACTCCTCGGGCAGCCAGAGGTCGTAGCAATGGAGCCGGTCGCGGCGGAGCCCCTCCGGGCGCTCCATCGCATAGGTGATCCGCCCCATCTCCCGGGACCGGCGGGCGCGTGCGGCCGGGATATCGGCCTCCTCGGCCGCCTCCTTGATCAGCGTCTCGATGGGCGTGAGGCCGGCGGGCACGCCGCCGGCGACGAGATGGTCGAGCTTGCCGGGGTCGAGCGCCTTGTTCGCCGCCCGCTCGGCGACCCACAGCCACGGCCCGTCCCCGCGGCGCACCAGTCCGTTGACATGCACCCCCTCGGACCACACGCCGAGGCGCGGCAGCGACCCGCGATCGATCCGCGCCAGCTCGGGCCCGTCCGGCCCGGCGCGCACCGGGAACGCCTCGTTGCGCCAGCGGACCCGGCCCGCCCGCGCGAGCCCCTCGGCCATCGCCTCGAAGGAAGCGGCGTCGGGGAAGAAGGTTCCGGTCTCGGCCGTCCCGATTTCAGCTGCGGTCTCCGGCGTGACCCAGCCGACCGCCCCACTCCCGAGCCACAACCGTTGCCTGGTGCCAGGCGGGTGCCAGTTGCGGCAGGCGGCGATATGGCGAAGGAGGTCGTCCGGCATCGCCTGCGGAGGTAGTCCAGCCGGCGCCCCTTCCCAAGCGAAACATCGCGCCAAGCGGACCCCGTCCCTATATCCGCGCCCATGTCCGCACCCGCCCAGCATCGGGGACTTCCTCTCGGCGTCCTCCGCTCGCTCCTTCCCTATCTCTGGCCGCGGAACGATCTCGCCGCGCGGCTCAGCGTCTCGGCCGCCGCGCTGGCGCTCGTCGCGGCGAAGGTCGCGACCGTGATGGTGCCGATCGCCTATTCGCGCGCCGTGGACGCGCTCGCGCCCAAGGGGGCGAGCGCCATCGCGGTCGTGCCGGTGGCGATGATCCTCGCCTACGGCCTGCTCCGCGTCGCGTCGGCGGGCTTCGCCGAGCTCCGCGACGCGCTCTTCGCCGCCGTGCAACAGCGGGCGGTGCGGCGGATCGCGCTCGAGACCTTTCGCCACCTCCACCGCCTCTCGCTCCGCTTTCATCTCGACCGGCAGACCGGCGCGCTCGGCCGCATCGTCGATCGCGGCACCGCCGGCGTCGAGAACGTGCTCCGCCTCGCGGTCTTCAATGTGCTGCCGACGGTCTTCGAGGTGCTGCTCGTCACGCTCGTGCTCTGGCGCATCTTCGACTGGCGGTTCGCGCTCATCACCTTCGTCTCGGTCGGCAGCTACCTCGCCTTCACGGTCGGCTTCACCGGCATGCGGCTCAGGATCCGCCGGCGGATGAACGAGACCGACAACGAGGCGAAGAACAAGGCCCTCGACAGCCTGATCAATCACGAGACGGTCAAGTATTTCGGCAACGAGGCGCACGAGGCGGCGCGCTTCGACGAATCGCTCGCCGTCTACGAGCGCGCGGC
>DATJTV010000093.1:0-11336 GCA_035503055.1 Acetobacteraceae bacterium | reverse complement strand
GGCCGAGGCGCTGGTGAAGTGCGAATGGGTGATGCCGACCGGGAGCTTCAAGGATCGCGGTGCGAGCGTGATGCTCTCGTTCCTGCGCGCCCAGGGGATCGGCGCGGTGCTCGAGGACAGCTCGGGCAATGGCGGGGCGGCGATCGCGGCTTACGCGGCGGCCGGGGGCATGGCGGCGACGATCCTCGCGCCGGCGGGGACGAGCGCGCAAAAACTCCTCGCGATGCGCGCGCACGGGGCGCGGGTGGAGCTGATCCCGGGCGACCGGCAGGCGACGTCCGCGGCGGCGGTCGTCAAGTCGGAGGAAATTTTTTACGCGAGCCACAACTGGCACCCGTTCTTCCTCGAGGGAACCAAGACGCTCGCCTACGAGCTTTGGGAGGAGCTCGGCTTTCGCGCGCCGGACAATGTCATCGTCCCCTGCGGGGCGGGCTCGAACGTACTCGGGCTCGCGATCGGGTTCGGCGAGATTGGGCGCGCGGGCGGAATCGCGCGTGGCCCTCGGATCTTTGCCGCCCAGCCCGCGAATTGCGGGCCGATCGCGGCCGCGTTCGCGGCCGGCGGCGAGGCGCCGGTCGCCGGCGCGGTGCGGCCGACGATCGCCGAGGGAACCGCGATCGCCGAACCGGTGCGCTTCGGCACGGTGCTCAGGGCTTTGCGCGAAAGTGGCGGCGGCGCGATCGCTCTTTCCGAGGCGGAGATCGCCGAGGCGACGCTCCGGCTGGCGCGGATGGGGCTCTTCGTCGAGCCCACGGCCGCGCAACCGGAAGCCGCGTTCGCGCGGCTGCTCTCAACCGGGACGATCGCGCCCGGGGAGACGACGGTGCTCGTGCTGACCGGCAGCGGCCTCAAGGCAGCCGCGCGGATCGCGGAGATTGTCGAGGGAAAGCCATGAATCTTGCCAATCTGCCGACACCTTCGCTGATCCTCGACCGGCCGATCCTCAAGCGCAACATCGCCGCGATGGCGGAAGCGCTCAGCATCCACCGCGTGACGCTCCGGCCGCATCTCAAGACCGCAAAATCGATCGATGTCGCGCGCATGGTGCTCGGCGAGGGCGGCGGGCCGATCACCGTCTCGACGCTCGCGGAGGCGGAATATTTTGCCGCGCACGGCATCGGCGATATTCTCTACGCCGTCGGGATCACGCCCGAGAAGCTCGACCAGGTGGCGAAGCTCAACGCGGCGGGCGCCGACGTCGCCGTGATCACCGACGATGTCGATGCGGCGGCGGCGATCCGCGCGCATGCCGCATCGATTCGCGCGCTGATCGAAATCGACACCGGCGAGGGGCGCGCCGGGGTCTTGCCCGAGGACCCGGCGCTCGAGGCGATCGCCGAGACGCTTGGGCCGCGGCTCGCCGGAGTGATGACGCATGCGGGCCACAGCTATGCAGCGCACGACCGCGCCGCGATCGCCGTAGTCGCGGAGGCGGAGCGGGCGGGTGTGGTGCGCGCGGCGGAGCGGCTCAAGGCGGCGGGGAGGATGGTTGCAATCGTCTCGATGGGAAGCTCGCCCACGGCGCTGGCGGCGAGCTCGTACGCGGGCATCACCGAAGTGCGAGCCGGCGTCTATATGTTCGGCGATCTCTTCCAGGCGGCGATCGGCACGCATGGGCCGGAGGATATCGCAGTGACGGTGCTCGCGAGCGTGATCGGGCGGCGGCCGGAGCGGCATCAGCTGCTGATCGATGCGGGGGCGATCGCGCTCTCGAAGGACCGCAGCACCGAGGCGACGCAGCACGATTACGGGTTCGGGCTGGTGCGCGATCTCGCGGGCGCGGAGAGCTTCGGCGCGGCGATCGTGCGGCGCGCGTACCAGGAGCACGGAGTCGTGGCCTGCGATTCGGCGCGGCCGTTCCCGGCGCTCAAGGTGGGCGACAAGGTGCGCGTGGTGCCCAACCATGTGTGCCTGACGGCGGCGGCGCACGATCGGTATTTCGTGACCGATGACGGGGTCGAGGTCGCGCGGGTGTGGCCGCGCGTGAATGGCTGGTAGCGCGCTCACGCCCGCAAGGGGGTTGACCAAAGTGCCATTTCGATTTGCGGCCGGAAAGACGATCTGATAGGCGATCGAGCCGGAGTCAAATGATGCAGAGTCGCCCGCCCTTGCCGCCCTTCACCGCCGAGACCGCCGCGCAGAAGGTGCGGCTGGCCGAAGATGCCTGGAACAGCCGCGACCCGGAGCGCGTGGCGCTCGACCACACGGAGGACAGCTGCTGGCGGAACCGCGCCGAGTTCTTCGTGGGAAGAGGCGAGATCATCAAATTCCTCGTGCGAAAATGGACCCGGGAACTCGACTACCGAGTGATCAAGGCGGTTTGGACGTTCGGGGGTGACCGGATCGCGGCGCGGTTCGCCTATGAGTGGCGCGACGATAGCGGCCGCTGGTTCCGCTGCTACGGGAACGTGAACCTGGCGTTCAACGAGGACGGGCTGATACGCCGGCGGGTCGCCAGCATCAACGATTTGCCGATTGCGGAGGCAGAGCGGAAATTCTTCTGGCCGCTCGGGCGCCGGCCCGACGGCCACCCCGGCCTCGAGGATCTCTGGATGTAGTAGGGGGTTTGTCGCAGGAGGCGGTTGGCGAAAAATAAACTATTGATTAAGGCCATGTTTCACGTGAAACATGGGGAAGTACTGCTTACGTAATTCAACTAATAGTAGATTTTGTGCACGTCGGCAAGGCCAGGTCAAGGGCCCGCGCTCATCGGATGAAGATTTCCACGCGCCTGTTCTGCGCTTCGCGAACGCCCGGTCCGGTCGGGACGAGGAGGTGCGTCTCGCCGAAGCCGTGGATGGCGATGGCACCGGGAGCAACGCCATCACGGACGAGCTCGGCGGCGACGACCTCGGCGCGGCGAACGGAGAGGCCCTGATTGTAGCTCGGGGTTCCCGAGGTATCGGTGTAGCCGTTCACCTCGATCCGGGTAGAGCGCACGCTAGAGGACGCGGCGGCGGCCTCGGCGATGACCTGACGGGCGCGATCGCTGAGGCTCGCGTCGTCCCAATCGAAGAAGACGAGATAGGAGCGCACGGGAGAAGGCGCAGGGGCGGCGACCGGCGCGGCCGCTGAAGGGGGCGGCTCGCCGAAGGAGAGGCGGATGCCGCCATTGAACAGCCAGCCCCGATAACCGCCGACGGTGACGTTGCTCTGCCAGGCGACGTCGCCGTAGAGGGCGAGGTGGCGGGTGAGCGTGCCGGTGATGCCGCCGCCCGCCTGCAGCGCCGTGCCGGGCGTGCCCGTGCCAAAGGGAATGCCGCTCAGCACGACGTCGCTCGACCCGCCGATGCCCTGGAGCAGGTTGGCCTTGAGATAGGGGGTGAAGAGCATCCCGCTCTGGGTCTCGAACGGCCGCTTCAGCCGGAAGCCCAAGCGCAGGACGCCCTGATTGGGGCTTCCCATGTCGACATTGATGCCGTCCACATCGGTGCGGTCGGGGAAGTTGAGATGCTGCCAGACCAGCTGCGCCTGCGGCTCGAAGGACAGATCCCACCAGGGCAGGGCGAAGGGAATGCCGGATTCGATCGAGACGGCGAGCGAAGTACCGTTGACGCCGGTGGTCTCGCCGCGGTCGACCGTGGTGTAGCGGCCGTCGAACATGCCGCCTATGACGATGCCGTCGACGTACCAGCCGGAATTCGCCTGCCAGGTGGCGAAGCCGCCAAGGCTCTCCGTGTTGAAGAGCGCCTTGCTCTCTCCGTCGATGGCGGAAGGCTGCATCCAGAGCCGGCCGAGCGTGCCGGCGAGGCCGACGCGCAGCGTGCCGTCATCGTTGCGGATCGGCATCCAATTGCCGCCGAACTGAACGGCGCTGTAGTCGAGGTTGAAATTGTACCCGTAGGCCTCGAAGCTGCGGTTGGTGGTGTAGTTGAAGGCGCCGCCATAGACGCGCACGAACACTTCCGAGGACGGATCGTAGCCGAGGGTCTCATCGTCGCGGATCTCGCCGAGCCGCCGATGCAAACTGTCGATATCGAGGAATCCGGTCTCGAAGAGGGCACGCGGGGTCGAGAGATAGGCCGGCACCTGCGGCGCGACTTCCGGGCGGGCATCCGACGGCAATGACGGATCTCCCGCCGACGGGCCGGGATCGGGTATCCCGTCGGGCCCCAAGGGAGTGCTCGGCGTTGGCGTCGGGGTCGGGGTCGGGATGGTGGGTACCGGTTCCGGTGTGACCGGCCCTCCCGGATCGACATAGGCGCTTTGCAGCCGATAGTCCGCGAAACCGGAGGGATTGCCGACCAGCGATTGCGACGGGCTGGCGCTTCCGTTCGGGAAGCCGGGCCCATAGGCATTGAGGTGATACGCGAAGGGCGTGCCGCCATCGACGTAGCCGCCCGGCAGGGTGAAGGTGCCCGGGGAAGGATCGTTCGCGACCTGCACGATCGATATGCCGTCCGCAGGATCCGGCACGCCCGTGAAGGAGGTGATGTCCCCCGGACCGCCGGCGTTGCGCACCTCGATGGTGGTCGTGCCGGTGGCGTCGCCCTGGATCAGCAGCCGGTCGGTGAGCTGGTTGGACAAGGGCCCGCCGCGATTGAGGAAAGTATTGACCTGCAGCCCGCCGTCGCTGCCGCTGTAGTTGCCGCTCGCCGTGATCGATTTGTAAGCGCCGTTCACGGGCGGGGAAAACGCGATCAGGCTCTGATTGTTGGCGAGCGTGGTGAGGGTGGAATTCCCGGTCGCCGTCCATATCGTGTTGTCGTTCAGCGTGACGTTGGTGGTGCTGCCGGAATCGGTGGTGATGGCGCCGGTCAGTTGCGAGGAGCCGGCATCCAAATTGGCGATGGCGGGGGCCGCGGTGCTGAGCAGGATGCCGTTGTTGCCGGTGACGCTCGATCCGTCGATGGTGATATCCGCCGTCGTGCCCTGGATGCGGAACGCATCCGCCGCCGAGCCGACCGCGGCGCCGCTGATCGCGAGCGTATTGGTGGCGCCTGACGCTCCCTGGAAGAGAAATCCGTAGCTCCCTCCGCCCGTGGTGGTGACGCTGCCGCCGTCGATCGCGAGCGCGCCGCCGTTCTGCACCAGGCCGCCGGGCGCCGATGCGCCGGAGGTCTGAGTGGTGATGTCCGTCGCGCCGATCGTGCCGGCGGAGGCGTTGAAGCCCGCGGCGCCGGCGCCTGTAGTGGTGACGCTGCCGCCGCCGTTGAGGGAGACCGTGCCGCCGGTGTCGGCGTCGACGCCGGTGGCGTTGGCGCCGGCGGTTGCGACCGCGACGCTGCCGGTGGCTGTGATGGAACTACCGCTGCCGGTTGCCTGGAGCCCCAGGGTCCCGGCCCCGCCGGTGCTGACGCCGGTGCCGGTGCCGAGCGTGACCGAGCCGGCCGAATCGGCCAAAGCACCGACGCCGCCCATGCTTGCAGGGACGGAGATGGTCACGCCGTCCGCGGTGAGCGTGCTGCCGGCGCCGCTCGCCCAGACGCCGCGTTCACCACCGGCGCTGGACGGCATGGTGACGCTGCCGCCGGAGAGTGTGACCGCGCCGCTGCTCGTCGCCTTGGCGCCGACATCGCCGCCCGTGCCGGAGACGCTGATGGGCACGTTGGTCGCAGTGATCGTGCTGCCAGCAGATTGCGCGAGCAATCCGGTCTCGCCGCCACCGGTGCCTGTTACGGTGACGGAGCCGCCGGAGAGCGAAACGGCGCCGCTCGTATCCGCCTTGACCGCGACATCACCACCGCTGCCTGCCAGCGTGACCGTCACGCCGTTCGCGGTGAGCGTGCCGCTGCTGTCCGCCTGCATCGCGACCTTGCCGCCACCGGGGCCGATGATGCTGACCGTGCTGTCGGTGATCTGGATCGCCGCGCCCGACTGGCTGTGAACGCCAAAATCCCCGCCTCCGAGCACTCCCTCCACGGTGATGCCGTTCGCGATGATCTGGCTGCCGGCGCCTGTCGCCAGCAGGCCCTGGTTGCCGCCGCTGTTCAGAATGTCGAGGAGCGTGCCGTCGTCCAGCCTGACGACGCCGCCGTTCTCGGCCCAGACCAGGATGTTGCCGCCGCCGGGAAAGCTGATGGTGAGGCCGCTGGCATCGATCTCGCTGCCCGCGCCGTTGGCGAGCAGGCCGGTGAGCCCACCGCCGCCGTATTGCGAGACGATGCTCGATCCGCCTTTCGTCGGATCGATGCCGAAGGTGATGAGGCCGCCGCCTTGCGCTGTCGCCGCGGTGCCGTACGGCACGCTGACCTGAACGCCGTTCGCCCCGACCTGCGCGGAATTCGAGGCGACGATGCCGTTGACCGTCTGTCCTGGAGACACGGTGCAGGAACCCGACGTTCCGCTGACGTTGACCTGTCCTTGACCGTTGGTCGAGCAGCTTGCGGCTTGGGCGAGGGAAATACTGCCCGGCGCACCGACCGAAGCCAGTGCTGCGAAAAGGACGAAGATTAATTCGTGCCGGACGCGGGAGGGGACCGCCGCCGAACCGGGTTCCGCACGCACCCTTTTTGGTGCCATTTGATCCTCCCCCCCCGACGGCGTGCCGCCGGTTTGGTGGACGCTCAGCCCTGCCGGCGCCTCGGCTTTTCGAATTCGACAGGGTTGAGCCGACATTCCTCCGATGAGCGTTTTGAAGTCGCTTCAAATTCGCTCTTTTGGCCGCGGTGCGCAACTTTTTTGCGTGGTTGGGACGAAAAAACTGGCTACCAGTCCGGTCCCGGGGCGCACACGGCCGGTTGCGGGAGCTCCCGGCGCTCAAGGTGGGCGACAAGGTGCGCGTGGCGCCGAACCATGTGTACCCCACGGCGGCGAGGCCAAGTTAAGGGGCAACGATGAGGGGTCATTGTCCCTTCGGATCGACCAGTCCCCAGAAGCCATATTTCCGTCCGTGCGCCTTCCGGAGGCGGGCGAGGAAGGCAGCGTGGGTCTCGATCGCGGGCGTAGCCGGCAGGCGGGGCGCGAGGCGCGCGGCGGAAAACAGGTCGCGCGCAGCGTAGGGATATTGGGAGGACGAACCGCGGCCGAGCACGCTCTCGATCATGCGCCGGTAAAGCAGGCTGGCCGTTTCGGGGAATTTCTCTTCGAGCGCTTCGGCGGCCGGGCGGAGCACGTAATAGGCGGCACCGTCGAGGGCGGAGAGCCGGTCGCGCACGAGGCGGTTGGCGCGGTCGAGCGCTTTCCACTCGATGAGGAAGGCGAGCGCGCGATCCGGCTCGCTGTGAGCGGCGGCAACGGCGAGCGCCTTCTGTTCGGCCTCGAAATCCTCGAAGTCCGGCAGGCGCTTGAGATAGTCGCTGAGATGCGCGGCGCTGAGGCTCGTTTCGAAATGGCTCCAACGGACGGCCTGCGCTTGGGCGCCGCGCGCGAGCGACTCGAGTGCCGCGATCCGAAGGTCGATGTCCTTGGCGTCCTCGTCTGCGACGCGCCGGCGCGGCTTGTCGAGCCAGGTGAGCGCTTCTTCGGCGCGGCCCGCGCCGATCAGGCGTTCGGCGATGTCGAGCGTATGCGTGTTCTCCATCGCGCCGGCACGGATCGAGGCGATGTAGGCGTCGGGGTCGCCTTCGAGGTCGGCGAGCACGGTAAGGCGGAACCCGAGCAGGCGCCGGCGCGTGTGCGCCTGCCAGTCGTTCGGCTTGGGCACGGGCGGGAGGGATTTGAGCGCCGCTTGGGTCGCGTCCCGGATCGAAGCTCTCCCCGCCGGGCCGAGCGCCTCGCCCATGTGGCGGATAAGCGCGTCGGCCGAGCCGAAGCCGTCGCGCTCGCAGAAGGCGAGCACGCGGCGGGCGAGCGCCGCCGGATCGCGCGGCGGCGGCGCGGCGGAGAGCCGGCCGAGATCTGCGATCGCGGCGCCGAATACCTCCTCCACCGCGCCGGTCCCGTCGCCGACGCGGTCCAGGACGGCATCGGCGATGCCGAGGAGGTCCCAGAGGAGCGCAATGGCCCGCTCGCGGTCCTGCGCGGCGAGGCGCGTTGCGATCGTTGCCCGCAGGTGATCGAGCTCCTGGACCAGGGGCTTCACCTTCTCCCACTCGAGGAACGAGCGGGAGCGGCCGATCGTCCTGATCCGCTTCTCGATTTCGGCGGCGAGCTTCGCGGGACCGGCGGTGCCGGCGAGCAGCATGGCGAGCTTCTTGCGCAGGACCGGGTCGGCCCCCGCGTGCCCGATCAGCGTCTCGGCCAGGGTTTCGGCACCGAGCGCGGCGAGCGATTCCGGTGTGATCGATTTCGTGCGGGCCACGGGGGGCTTATTGAAACTTTGTGGATCGACGCTTGGACCTGGACCGGCGCGCGTTTTCGCGGGCGACGCCCGCAGCAGTGATAGTAAACCACTGCGTGGCGACGCAGCCACAGACGAACCGGACCGCGATGCCATGCTTCGCAAGCGCGGTCCGGTGCTCGACCCAATCCGAATCGGTAGCGTTTGCCACGGGGGCCCGCTCGCGGCGCGCGAGCGCAGCGAATTTGCGGTCGCCGCGGTCGAAGCTTTTCAGCGCGGCGTCGTTCGGGAAGTCGGCATAGGCGTCGGTCCCAGCGCGAGGGAGCTCGGGTCGCTCGACGCGCTCGGTTCCGCTTCTGAGCACTTCGAAATAGAACCGATCTCCGACCCCGGGCTCTCCGCTCGGGCTCAGATAGCGTCGGTATTCCGTTTCGATCTCACCTGCGAGGTCGAGGAGGATCCGGCGGCGCTTGAGCGTCTCTTCCAAAAAGTCGATCGCGGCGAGGCGGCAGTGGGGTGAGGGCTGGCGGCCGCCGTGGGAGGCGTCCGGCCGGCCGTTGGCGACGATTGGCACATTGGTGTCCACGACAACGCGCTTCACTCCGCCGCATCCGGGATGCGGCCGAGCCGGGCGCGCTCGGCTTCGGCGGCCTCGCCGAAGGCATCCCCCATGAAATGCTCCGGCCAGTTGTCGATGCGCCCGAGCAGGTCCACCTCAAGCGGCCTGAGTACGGAAGCCCCACGTCGGATATCGCAGAAGTAAAGCTTTACATCTTCCGCAGCGATGCATTGTTCGGCGATACGGCGTTGCAAGCGCAGGAGCAGGTGCTCGGAATGGCTTTCCAGGATCACCTGCACCCGGCGGTGCGTAGCGGCGTGGATCAGGACGTCCGCCAGCCCTGCCTGGGCGAGCGGGTGCAGATGGATTTCCGGCTGCTCGAGGATAACGGTCGATCCTTCCGGCACGTAGAGCAGCAGCGTGATCACCGGCAGCACCTGGGAGACGCCGAAACCCACATCGGTCAGGAGCACTTCGCTGCTGTTCTCGCGCGTGACGATCTTCGCTTGCCAGCGATTCGAGCCTGGCGCGATCTCGGCCACCGTGAAGCTGTGGATCAGGCCGAGATGCCGGAGCCAGTGGGCGACCATGCCCTGGAACGGCAGCCGACGCGTCTTGGGCCGCAGGTTCAGCATTTCGCCGCTTTCGGTAGCCGCAAGGATCGCGTCGATCGCCTTCTCCCCTTTCCGGCCGACATCGGCCGGGCGGGAATGCGCCCAGAGATAGTCACGCTTGGGAAAGTCGCGGAGCGGCCCAAGGTAAAAGATGCTGTCGATCGCTTTCTCGTAGGTGGCCTCCAGATCGGAGAGGAACTGCGCATTCTGGTAGTAGGTCCGCGCCTGATCCGGAAACGCGTAGCCCTTGATCGGCCCGGGCAGTGCCCAGGGACGGCCCTGAGTTCGGACAAAGCGGAAACTGCTGCCGTCGCCGTGGTGATCGAGCTTGAACTCCCCTCCCTTGGCATGCCGTTCGAGGAAGAAGTCGTGGCCACCGAGCCGGTAGGCGAGCCTGGTGGCTCGCGCGGCTTTCCCCTCGACGACGAGGCCGGTCTCGAGCGTCACGGTCCGGCCGCGAGCGAGCGGTGGGCTTCCCTTGGCAGCGGAGGGATCGGCGAGGGCGAGATCCTCCGCGCGCTCGAAGGTGACGGAGGTTTCGATGCCCTGGGACTCGTCATGGCGGTGGATCGCGTCCCGAATGGTGCCGAGCTCGACATAGTCCCCGTTCAGCTCGAGCGAGAGCAGCCGGTCCGTCGCTTCCTTGGTCTGTTTCAGGAGGAGAAGGAATTGAAGGACGCTGGTCTTGCGGGACGAGTTTGTTCCGAAAAGCCCCGTGATCCCGCCGCAGGGGAGGTCCACCCGCGGCCAGGACTTGAAGTTGGTGAAATGGAGCGTTTTCAGCATGGCGGGAGGTTACCGCAGTTCCAGCGTGGACGCACGCAGCGGCTTGACCGTATCTCAATTGAGAGACATATTCCCGGTGATCCGCGAGCACCGAAATGGCTCGTCGTACGTCGATGTTGCATGTCCGCGTGGATGACGGGATCAAGGAAGAAGTGGTGGAGACGCTGGCGAAGGTCGGTTTGACCGTCTCGGACGCCGTGCGCATCCTGCTCACCCGCGTCGCCGAGGAAGGCGGGTTGCCGGCCGGGCTCACCGCCGATCCGGAAGCCTACGACGCGTGGTTCCGCGCGAAGGTCCGGGAAGCGCTTACCGAGAGGCGTCCGACCGTTCCGCATCGGCGGGTTGCGGACGAGGCGCAGGCGCTGATCGAAAAGAAGCGCCGGCTTCGCGGTTGACTGGCGAGAGGCGGCCCGCGCCGACCTGCTGGCGATTGTTGATTACATCGCCGACGACAGCCCGGAAGCCGCCCAGCGGCTGAAAGACGAGATTGAGGCAAAGGCCTCGAAGCTGCCGGAGCACCCCAAGCTCTACAGGCTGGGCCGCGTCGCCGGCACTCGCGAGATGGTCGTGCGGAGAACTATGTCGTCGTCCACGCGGAAGACGACGGTGGGGTTCTCGTCCTTCGCGTGCTGCGTGCCGCGGAACAGTGGCCCCCGTGATCACGATCGGGTGGGGCGGGCCTGGCCGGCGATCTGCCCGTTGTCCGGCTCGGAGGTCGGGTTGGCGGCGGACGCCTATTCGTCGGTCGCCGTCAGCGCCATAGGCCGGTTTCGTCGTACCCGACGATCTCGTCTGGGGTGCGCGGGTCCAGATCGGGAAGTGCCGCACATTCGCGGCCGAGCTGTTGGAGGCGGTCGGCGAGGCGCATGGTCTCGTCGCGGCGCATGCGTTCGCGTTCGAGGCGCTCGGCAAGCGCCTTGCGGATGGCGGCTGTCAGCGTCTCGCCGGTCAGGGCCGCCAGCGCGCGGGCGAGGCGGTCGGTGTCCTTGTCCTTGAGACTGAGCGCCATGGTGCTCTCTCGGGGTCCGTAGGTCCGTCCGGACTTTAGAATGAGTGGCGGCTGGTGCCGAGCCTCGCGGGACGGCTGATTGTGGGAGGGGGACGTCGCCAGGGTTCTTCCTGTCGGCGGCCGAGGCACAGTGCACGGTCCTTCGGTCTTACAATCAAAAAGTTGACAATTTTGGCTATTTATGATGAAAAAACTTACAGATCCGGC
>DATJTV010000092.1:0-25667 GCA_035503055.1 Acetobacteraceae bacterium | reverse complement strand
AAGGCGCCGGGGCGCAGGGCCGCATCCCGGTCCAGCGCCACCCGCACCGTGCCCAGATGCGTTGCCGCGTCGATCGCGGGATCGATGGCGATGACATGGCCCGTGGCCTCGCCCGCCGGCAGGGACAGCAGCACCTTCATGCCCGGACGCACCAGCCCGAGCTGATCCTGCGGCAGGCTGGCGCGAAAGATCTCACCCTGATCACCGATCAGTGAGAACAGCGGCGGCCCGCCGGGGGCCGCGAACTGCCCGGGTTCGGCATTGCGCGCGGCGATGATGCCATCCATGGGCGCGGTGACCACCGCCGCCGCGAGACGCGCCTCTGCCGCCGCCAGATTGGCCTTGGCAACACTGATCTGCGCCTTTTGCGCCACGGCGTCCGCGCCGCGCTCATCGACCTGCTCGGGCGCGATCGCGCCACTGTCACGAATATTGGCGACGCGGTCATAAGCGCGCGCGGTCGCTGCACCATTGGCAAGCGCCACCTGCAGCTGCGCCCGCGCGGCGTCCACATCGGCGGCGAGCTGCGCGGTATCCAGGCTCGCCAACACTTCCCCCGCATGCACGTGCTCGCCGATCTGCACGCTTACACTCTTCAGCGTGCCGGCCTCCTTGGCGCCGAGATCGACCTCGGCCACCGGCTCGATCGTGCCGGCGGCGATCAGCGTGCGGGGCAGACGCTGCGGGCTGGCGGTGATCACCCTCACCAGCGGTGGCGGGTCGGGCGGCGCCGCGCCGCTCGGGGAATAAAACCGCACCACAAGCAGAAGAGAAGCCAGCGCCGCGAGGACCACTGCGGCGCCGCCATATTTTTTCAACGCTCGCACAGCGCCTTCTAGTACCATGGCGCTTATGGTCCGGCAACGCGAAAGCTAATGCGGTCCATGCGGCCCGCCAGCTCCCCTGGGGCCAAAGGCGATGGCGATGGTGAAGCCGGCATGGCAATGGCGTTCCAGCTTCCAACCCGCCGGATTGCCGAAAGAGTCCGGGGCCGCAAGCAGCCGCGGCGGGTTGATCTCGACGTCCAGCCGCGAAAAGCCGAGCCCCAGGCCGGAGCCCTCCGCCTTGCTGAGCGCCTCTTTCAGGGTCCACGCAATAACCGTGCCCGCGGCGCCTTCGTACGGCGTCCCGCTATTGCCTGCCACCAGCTCCGGCTCGACCCTCCTGTCCAATGGTTCGGCATCGATGCCGATGCGGCCGAATGCGCCGGCCGCTGCCGCGGCGTAGCCGTGACAATGGGTCAGGCTGAAATCGATCTGCAGCAGCCCCTCGGCCCTGGGCTTGGCGCCCGATTTATCGCGGTAGAACCGGAACGAATGCGCCGGCCTGCCCGTGAAAGCCGCAAGCAGCACGCGGCACAGCCCATGCGCCGCCGTCGAATCCCGGCGCAGGGGGGCGGCGCGCAGCCGGACGATGCGCGCGCGCTCCTCGTCGTCGAGTACATCCTCCAGCCGCGCAAGCTCCGGCGCGCCAAGTTCGGATGTCGCGACGCCGCACCAGAGGAACGGCGCGCTGGTTTTGCTCTTCGTCACTCGCATGCGGTCCGCCTCATGCGGCGACGGACGGCTTTGCCCGTTCCTCGGCGAGAACGGCTTCGATCGTGTCCAGCGCATCCACCGCTTCAAGCTGTGCCGCGAGCCGCGCCGCGGCGGCACGATAGGCGGGATCGGCGAGAATTTCCCGCGCCGCCGCCTCGATCAAACCCACCTCCGGATGTCCGGTGGCGAGGTTGATCCCGGCACCGGTATAGGCGACGCGCGCCGCGACTTCCGGCTTCTCCTCGGTATCGCCTGCGACCAGCAGCGGCACGCCGTGGCGGAGCGCCAGCAGCACGCCGCCGATCCCGCCGTTGGTGATCAGCAGATCGAGATAGGGGAACGCCGCCGCGTAGGGAATGAAATCCGCCACGCGCGCGTTTTCCGGCACCTCCAGCAGCGCCGCATCGGCGCCCGGGGTCGCGGCAAGCAGCAGCACATCGTCATGCCGCGCCAGCGCCGCCAAGCCGGGCAGGACGAGCTGGCCGAGATCGGCATTGGCGATGGTGCCCTGAGTGACCATCACGATCTTGCGGCCTGCGGCGCGCGCCGCTTCGAGATCGTCCCACCAGGACGGCAGCGGACGGTCCGGCGCTGGCCCGGGCAAGGCGCCGATGAAATGAATGGCGGACGGCAGCGCGCGGTCATATTCCAGAGCCGGCACCCCGAGCTGAAAATACGCGTCCGGCAGGGTGATCACGGCATCGGTGGCGAAGCACGGCAGCTTCGGCGCGCCGCAGTCCTTCAGCACGTCGTTGATATAATTCTGCACGACGGAAAAGACCTGGCGCTCCATGAAGCGGGCCGCCGCTTCGTTGCGTGCGCGCTGCTGGGCGGTGCGGGCGGGCGGCAGGCCGGCGCCGAAAAACGCAACCTCGGGGCCGGACAACGCCAGGCTGGAGGTGCCCACATGGGCCACCACCTGCCGCGCGACGCGGGGCCGCAGCAATAGCGGCAGCGTGCCCATGAACATCATGTCGGCGAGCACCGCATCGGCGGGAAAATCCCGCAGGATTGAGCACAGCCCGCGATACTGGGCGGGGATGGCATCGGCGAATAAATGCCGCACGCCCCAGAGCACCTGCGCCGCCCCCGGCGGCAGCGCGGCGCGCTCGGGGAAGCGTGCATCGATCGTGCGGTAGTCTATGTCGATTTCGGGCACCAGGGGTACGAATCGCGCCCCGCTCCGCGCGACGGCCGACGCGAACACGCTGCCGGTATGCACCACCACGTCATGGCCGCGCGCGCTGAGGCCGCCGGCGATTGCGATGACGGGGTTGGCATGGCCCGGGATGGCGGTCGCCGCGAGCAGATATCTTGCCACGGGTCAGCCCTCCAGCGCGAACGCGCTGACCGGCGTTTGTGGCGCGGCCACCGCCTGGCGCAGCAAGCCGGCGAGCTGCGACGCCAGACCGGCCGCGGTCTCCGGCTTGAAGAGGTCGGTGCGATATTCAATGCCGCCGGCGATGCCGGTGGGCTTGCCCCCGGCGTCGCGCGTCTCGCTCAGCACGAACGTCAGTTCGTAGCGCGCCGTGCCGAGCGCCACCGGCTCCGGCGCGACATGCAGCCCGGCCATCTCGAATTCCTGAAAGGAATGATTGAGGAAATTTAGCATCACCTGGAACAGCGGATGGCGCGCACCGTCGGGCCTCGCCCCCAGCGCCGCGGCAACGCTGGCGAAGGGGACGTCTTGATTCGCATAGGCGGTGATGTTGAAGCGCCGAATGCGCTCCACCAGCGCGATGAAGCTCGGATCGCCCGACACATCGGTGCGCAACACCAGATGGTTGAAGAAGCAGCCGACCATCGGATCGAGGGCGACATCGAGCCTGCCGCCGAACGGGCTGCCGATCGGGATATCCTCTCCCGCGCCGCGCCGGCTGAGCAGCACGGCGAGTCCCGCCTGGAGCAGCATAAACAGGCTGGCGCCATGGCTGCGCGCCAGGTGGATGAGGCCGGCATGCAATTCGGCATCGATCCGGATGGGCGCGAGACTGCCGCCAAACCGCTGCATCGGCGGATAGGGCGCATCGACCGGCAGGGCCAATTGCGGCACTCCTTCCAGCGTCCGCACCCAGAATTCGAGCTGGCCGGAAAGCCTGCTCTGCTGCTGCTGCTGCCAGAGCGCGTAATCGGCATATTGCAGCGCCAGGGGCTGCCAGGCCGGGGCTTCGCCCGCCAGCCGCGCCGCATAGGCCTGCGCCAGATCGCGCACCAGCGGCGCCAGCGAGCCGCCATCGGCCGCGACATGGTGCACCGCCACGAGCAGCACGTGGTCATCCGGGGCGAGCTGCCAGAGATAGAGCCGCATCGGCAATTCGCTTGTGACGTCGAAGGTTTGCCGCGCCGCCATGTTCAACTGCGCCGGCATCTCGGCCTCCGTCACCGGCACGGCGGCGAGCGCAAGTGTTGCGGCCTGCGGCGGCAGGATGACCTGCGCCGGCTCGTCCGCATCGGCGTCGATCATCGTTCGCAGCGTCTCGTGCCGCTCCAGCAGATCGTTGAACGCCGCCGCCAGTGCCGCGGCATCGAGCGTGCCGCGCAGCCGCAGGCCGAGACTCATGTTGTACGCCGCGCCCACGCCCGGCATGAGCGAGACATCGAACATCAGGCGCTGGCTGGCGCCGAGCGGAATGCGCGCCGGCCGCAACTGGCGCTCGATGACGGGGTGGCCGTGCGCGGCATCATCGATGAGCCTGGCGAGGCCGGCGATGGTCGTCGTCTCGAACATCGCCATCAGGGGCAGATCGACGCCGAAACCGTTGCGTACCTGTGCGACGATTTTTGCCACCATCAGGGAGTCGAGGCCGAGTTCGAAAATATTCGCCTCGACGTCGATGTCATCCGCCGTCCGGATCAGCTCGCAGAACATCGAGATCAGGATCTCCTCGGTCGGTGAACGGTCGAGCTGCCGCGGACCGGCGGATGCCTTGGCGGGGGCAGGCAAAGCCTTGCGGTCGAGCTTGCCGGACGGCGAGCGCGGCATTTCCGGCAGGACCACGAACAGCGCCGGCACCATATAGTCCGGCAATTGCCGGGCCAGGGCGCGCTTCAGCACGGCAAGGTCGGGCTCGTGTTTCGGCGCGGCCGGCACGATATAGGCAACCAGCCGCCCCTCGTGCACCGCCACGGCCGCCTGAGCGATACCGGGCCGCCCGGTCAGCGCTGTCTCGATCTCGCCCAGCTCGATCCGGAAGCCGCGCAGCTTCACCTGGCTGTCGGCGCGGCCGATATAGTGCAGCACGCCGTGCTCGAATTTCGCGAGATCACCGGTACGATACATACGGCTGCCCGGCGGCCCATAGGGGTCGGCGACGAAACGCTCGGCGGTCAGACCGGGCCGGTTCAAATAGCCTTGGGCGAGACCGGCGCCGGCAATATAGAGATCGCCCGCCACGCCTTCCGGCAGCTGCATCAATCCGGAATCCAGCACATAAACCTGGGTCCGCGCGATCGGCCGGCCGATCGCGGCGGCGTCGCCGCTTTCCACCGCATGGAGCGTCGACCAGATCGCCGTCTCCGTCGGACCGTACAGATTGAGCACTTGCCCGCTCAGGCCGCAAAGCTGGCGCGCCAGATGCTCGGGCAGCGCCTCGCCGCCGGTCAGAATGCGCAAGTCACGCAGCGCATCGCTCTCGCTGCCGGTCAGCGTGTCCCACAGCGACGGCGTCGCCTGCATGATGGTCGCGCCGCTCGCCGCGATCAGCCGTGTCAGCACCGACGGATTGCGTAATGCGGCGCGCGGCGCCAGGATCGTGCGCGCGCCCGCCAGCAGCGGGAGAAAAAGCTCGAGCGCGGCAATGTCGAAGCTGATGGTGGTTACCGCCAGCATCCGGTCGGCCGGATCGAGCGGAATATGCGCCGCCATGGCGCCCAGAAAATTCGCCAGATTGGCGCGCGTCAGCACCACGCCCTTGGGCTTGCCGGTGCTGCCCGACGTGTAGATCACATAGGCCGGCGCGTCGGGCGGCCGCTTCTCCTGCGGCGCCTCGGCCGGGAATTGTTCGAGCGCCAGCCGCTCCATCGTCAGCACGGGGCACGGCGCCGGCGACGCGATGGTTTCGGCCGCCGCAAAAATCAGGCAAGGGGCGGCATCCTCGACCATGGCCGACAGCCGCGCGGCCGGCAGGTCCGGGTCCAGCGGCAGGTAGGCGGCGCCGGATTTCATGACGCCCAACATCGCAGCGACCATGTCGATCCCGCGCGGCAGGCAGATCCCGACGATTTTCCCCACCCGGGCCCCGCGCGCGCGCAAAGCACGGGCAATCCGGTTCGCCCGCTCATCCAGGCCGCGATAGGTGATGGCGTGCCCGTCGTACACCACCGCCACCGACCAGGGGCTCTCTCCAGCCTGGCGCTCAAAATCCTCCGGCATGAAGCGCATGGCCGGCGCCGCGGCGGCCGGGCTGCCGGCCGCCAGAAGACGGGCGCGGCTGACATCGTCGAGCAGGGGAAGACGACTGATCGGGCGCTCCACATCCTCGCAAACCTGGCGCAGGAGCTGCTGGATCCGCGCCGTGTGCGCTGCCAGCTGGGCTTCGCTGTAGAGGCGGGGATTGGCATCGAAATCGATATGCACGGGCTGGCCGGATCCGCGATCATAGACAAAAATAGCCATGTCCTCGATCGAGCCGTTGGAAAGATTCGTGACCTCGCACCGCGCCTCCCCGAAGTTCAGCGCATAGTCGAACGGTTCGATGTTCACCACCGAGGTGAACAGATGCCGCCCTTCGCCCAGCAGGTTGAGATCACGCCGCAGATCCTCGTAACGGTAGCGCTGATGGCGCAAGGCCTCGCGCACACCCCGGCCGACACGACGGACGACATCGGCGACGCTGTCGGCCGGCTTGAGCCGCAATCGTAACGGCACCGCGTTGGCGAGCATGCTCGGGATGCGCCGCAAGCTTCGGTTGGTTCGCGCCGTCACCGGCAGCCCCAGCACCAGATCCTCGGCACCTGTCATGCGATAGTAATAAATGGCGAACGCTGCGATCATCAGCTGTGGAAAGGTGCCCTGCGCCGCACGTGCGGCGGCCCGCAAATCCTCCACGAAGGCGGCGGCCAGCATGGTGGTGTGGCGCAACAGAACGCCCTCCAGGCCCGGCCGGTAATGCGCCAGGCTCGTCGGGCTCGGCTTGTCGGCGAACGACGTGGTCCAGTAGTTGCGTTCCGCTTCGAAACGCTCCGATTGACGATAGGCGTGGTCTTCCCTGACCAAGTCGTTCAACGACCCGAAGGGCGTCAGTTCGGGCGTCTCGCCGCGGATCAGCATATTGTAAACTTCGGCGACACGCCGGGCGATCAAACCGCCGGCAAAACCATCGATCAGGATATGATGGCTGCGGTGATACCAGATGTGATGATTTTTCCCGACCGTTATCAGGCATGTCGCCCACAGCCGGTCCTGCAGCGGATCGTGGCGAAGCCGGAACTCGTCCTCCATCCATTGGACCGCGGCCGCCTGCGGATCCTCGGCATCCGAAAAATCGAGGTGCGGGAGCACGCCGCTCAGGCCGCGCGTCACTGCCTGGAGGGGTTCGCCGTCGATTTCGATGAAGCGAAGCCTGGTTGCCGTGGCCTCCAATTCCGTATGCCGTACGGCCCGATTGAAGGCTTCGACATCGATTTCGCCAAAAAGCTCGGCTTTTTCCGCAAGATTGAAGACGGCGTCGTCCGGCCCGAGCCGCTGCGCGAACCACATGCCGCGCTGGGCGATGGTCAGCGGAAACCAGCAATCTTCAATTTCAGGAGCGGGCGTCTGTTCGCCAGCAGCGGTCTCTCCGCTTAAATCGCCTTCTCGCCTGATCGAATCCGGAAATGCCGCATCATTCATGCCTTCGCATCCGCGCAGAGGCTCGCGGCAGGCGCTTCAGCTTGATTCGACTCTTGTTCGATATGGGCCAGGATTTCAGCCCGCAACGCGGGACCGGCGACAGCGCTCCAGCCTGACGGAATATCGATGAACGACGGCCAGATCGAGTAAAAGTCACCAGTGTTCTTTAGCGCGAGGTACAACGATTCGTCGTCGTCGAACACACTGGCCATCGTGCTTAGATCCCCCGCTTAGTCACCATAGCTGCGCGTGTAGCATATTTAACAACCGTGATAACCGTCAAGTAAAATCGAGGCTCTGCACGACTTCCTTGGACACGGCATTGTGAGTTTCCGGCCGCGATCGAGCGGTACGTGCCGGCCGGCGTGCCGGGTCTCAAATGACAAGGGCGCCTTGCGAAAAATGAAGGATGGCCTGTCCCAAACAGCACTTCGCGGGGCGGCGCGGGATGATGAGGGGGTGATCGGTAGAGCCCTTGTCGAGACGCGGTTTCATTTGACAAGCAATCGGCCGAGCAGCGTGCAGAGTCCGTATCGCGCGTATTGTCCTCGTCCGCGCACAACTCCCCACTCGTACATTTTCGGAATGTAAGCGTGACAAACGCTGTATACCCTGTTGCGCATCGCAGAGCTGGTTGCGGACAATTGGCGGTTCCGACCGTGCGCTGTCTGCCGCCGCCCGCGGCTCCACGGCGGCCGGCCGACGGCGGGCGGATGCGACGGCTGTGGACGCAGGCCTAAATCAAAAAGGGGATCAGGGCCCGGGTGCGCGACTTATAGCCGTGATAGCGCGCGCCGAAATGCTGGGAGAGCCAGATTTCTTCCTGACGGAGCTTCCACCAGAAACTGGCGAAGCCGATCAGCGGCGCGACCAGTCCGCGCCACTCGCCCCATGCGAGGCCGCTGCCCAGCATGGCGAGCAGGAGCCCCGTGTAGATCGGGTGGCGGACCAGAGCGTAGGGCCCGCGCTCGATCAACTGGTGATCGGGCTTGATCGCCACCTCGCCGCTCCAATTGACGCCGAGGATCCGCCGCGACCAGATGGTCAGCAGCAGCCCCGCGACGGTGAGGGCCACGCCGAGCCACTGCGCCGGGCCGCGCAATGCATCCGGCAGAAAGGCGCCACAGAGCAAAGCAAAGGGAATTTTCGGTGCTGCGAGCAGCAGGCAGGCGAGCAGCAGCGGGACCATATGTGCGGCATTTTGCAGAAGACTCTCCCGCCGGCTGGGCGGTTTGTTGCCGATCGCCCAAATGACCCAAAGCAAAATCCAGCTGACCCATATGACGGCCAGCGCAACCCATACGGTGTTTCGCATGGGCAGACGCTATCACCGGAGCCCTCGGCCGGGCAATCTTGGGCGTACGGCACAGGCGGGGCTCATGCACCATTCAAGGATGCTGCGCTCCGATAATCTCTCAGCGTAACGGTCGCGCTTGTTCCGCAGGTGATGTGGAAATTGCCGCGGGCGGCGCGCGCGAGAGGCATCGCGCAAATGACGCTTGCGTTGCCCCTCGGTCGCCACCACCTCGACGAAGGGAGCGATCGCGCGTTCACCTTCCTCCCTCCGCCGGCTTGAGAGGCAGCATTCCCTGTTCGGTCGATTTTCCTCCCTGTTGCGAAGGAAAACGTCCCTGTTCGGTTGCGGAGAGATTTTCCGTCCAACCCATTGAGAAGATGCAGCCATTCGCCCTCGGACTGGCCGGGCCGGCCGATCGGGCGCGAATATTCCCTGTATCTTCCCCGAATAAGAGGGAATTTCCCTCGGCACTAACCGCGCCGGGCGATCAGCGCGGACCATTCGATGACCTCGCTCGCCGTGCCCTCGGGCGCCACCTCCGCCAAAAGAGCGCCGAGCTCCTCCACGAGCTGGTCGGCCCGCTCGCCGATGCGCGCGCGGGAAACGCTGGACATCGAAAGCGCGCGGTCGATCAGGCTCTCCGTCGTGCTGAGCCGTTCGGCGATCAGCGAGACCCTCTCCAGCCGGCTGAACGCCGAGGCCAGCAGGAAGCTCTCGTGGGGAAGCCACGTGCCGGCCCGCCGCTGCTCGCGAACCAAATCGTCGCTGGCATAGCGGTCGGTGATCTCGCGCCACTGCTTGCGCCAGGCGTTCTGCGGAACGTCGAGATGGGCGTCGCGGAAAAGCGCGATGACGCCGCCCGATTCAATCAACCCGTCGAGGCGGCTCAACGTGTCGGCGCGGTCCATCCAGTGGAAGCTGCGGCCCATCGTTACGAGATGGAACCTGCCGAGATGCGGACCGAGGTCATAGGAGCTGCCTTGGCGGAAGCTCACGTTGGGCGTCAGCCCCTGCGCCGCCTCGGCCGCCGCGGCGAGCATCCGCGGCTCGGGGTCGAGGCCGAGGACCTCGGCGGCGAAATAGCCGAAACCGATCGCGAGCTGGCCCGGGCCGCAGCCGAGATCGAGCACGCGGTGCTCCTCGCCGAGCGGCATGGCTTGGGCGACGCGGCGGATGAGCGCCGGCGGATAGGGCACCCGTCCGGCGCGGTAATGCTGTGCGGCCGTGCGGAAGCGATGCGGATCGAAGGGGATGGGATCGGAAGGCATGACGCTCCATACCGGCGGCCGGCGTGGTGCCGCTCACGGGGAACGGAAAAGGACCCCGCAGGCCGCGCCCCACCAGAGCGCAACCGCCATCGAGGGCCAGACAATCCCGAGCACCGGAGCGGCGAGGAGGTATTCGCTGGGCATCGCTCATGCTCACTCTCATTCGCCCCGCCGCGCCAGTGCCCCTCGGTGCTCACGGCGGCGCCGGTCGCTCGGATCGGCGATGGCGCCGACGCGAGCAAGAGGGCAGGCTGTCGGCGGGGGAATGCGATTCCATGCAGATCGATGCGCATCAACATTTCTGGCGGCTCGACCGGGGCGATTACGGCTGGCTCACGCCGGAAGCCGGGCCGATCTTCCGCGACTTCCTGCCCCGCGACCTCGAGCCTCTGCTCGCCCGCCACTTCATCGGCGCGACGATCCTCGTGCAGGCGGCGCCCACCGTCGCGGAGACGGAGTTTCTTCTCTCTCTCGCCGCGGCCACGCCGTTCGTGGCGGGAGTCGTGGGCTGGGTCGATCTCACGGCGGCCGATGCCGCCCTGCAGATCGCGCGGCTGGCCGCCAATTCACTGCTCGTCGGCCTCCGGCCGATGGTCCAGGATACCGCCGATGACGAGTGGCTGCTGCGTCCTTGCCTCCAGCCGGCGATCGCCGCCATGGTGCGCCACGGGCTCGTCTTCGACGCACTGGTGCTGCCGCGCCATCTGCCCCGGCTGCTCGTGTTCCTCGACCGCTATCCGGAGCTCCGCGTGGTGCTCGATCACGGGGCCAAGCCTGAGATCCGCGAGGCCCGGCTCGATCCCTGGCGCGCGGACGTCGCGGCCGTCGCGGCGCGGCCCGCCACGTGGTGCAAGCTCTCGGGCCTAGTGACCGAGGCCGGCGCGGCCTGGACGCTCGATGATCTGAGGCCGAGCGTGGCACATCTCCTCGCCGTCTTCGGCCCCGAGCGGCTACTCTGGGGCAGCGACTGGCCGGTGGTCGAGCGTGCGGGTGGCTATGATGCGTGGCGCGCCGCCACGGCCGGTCTCCTCGCATCGCTTCCCGAGACGGAGCGCCAGGCGGTGCTCGGCGGGAACGCCAAGCGTGCCTATCTCGGCCGCCGCGGGCGGCCGTCGGAGATGCTCAATCCTGCGCCGCCTCGGCGTTGAAAACGAACTCGGGCGGCATCTCCGGTCCCCAGAGGTAGAACGAATCCTCGCCCGGATGATCGAGCGGCTCCCAGTCCATACGGGCGGGGATGTAGTCGATGTTGAAGGAAAACTCGGAAAAACTGCCCCAGGGGTCGCGGACGTAATGGAAGTAGTTCGATCCCAGAACGTGCCGTCCGAGGCCCCAGCCCATCCTGTACCCCCGGTCCGCCATCGCCATCGCGCCCACGCCCACCGAATCGAGCGAAGGCATGTCCCAGCTGAGATGGTGCAGGCCGGGCGCGTCGGATTTAGCGAAGGCCATCACATGATGATCGCTGCCATGGATCGCGTGCAGGAAGGCGATGTTGCTGCCGGAGCGGTCGGACAGCCGGAGCCCGAGGGCTCGGGAATAGAAACCGATCATCCGCTCGACGTCGGGGGTGAAGCGCAGGATGTGGCTCAGACGGCGCGGGCGGACGCGCCCGGCCAGACGCCGGTAGGGCGCGCAGCGCGCTGCCTCATCGGCGTCGAAGGGCGCGGGCGCGGCCTTGAAGTCGGGCGAGGTCTTGGGGCCCACGCGGATCTCGATCTTGAGGCCGTCCGGGTCGGTGAGCCAGACGCCGTTGCTGTCGAACCCGGGAGGCGGCGCGAGCAGCCGGATACCTTGCCCCTCGAGGTGGGTCTTGAAGCGCGGAAGATCCTCCTCGAAACAGTGGAAGGCAATGTGGTGCAGCGCCTTGCGTGCGCCGCCCACGACGCGGCCCCAGCGGTAGCCGTCCGTCGTCGCGAGCGCGAGCTGGTTTCCGGCGCCGATCACCTCAAGGCCGAAACAGCCATAGAAATCGGCGGCTTTCTCGGGCGCCGGCACGGTCAGAACGAATTCGCCGATCGAGTGCACGCCGAGCCCGCCGCGCTCGCGGCTCGGCGCCCGGAAACCGCCGATCGCGGTCATGGGTTTCCCTCCCGTCTTCCGGAGACTTGTCCGGAGCGGACGATTCTAGCAGCCGCGCGGTCCGCCTGCCAGCTTGCGCGGCCGGCCTATGGCGCGGCCGCGGCCGGAAGCCGGTGGTTTAGCTCTTCGACCAGCACGCGGATGTTCTCGGAATAATCGACCGGCGTCACCACGAGCTGCACGCCACCCGCGCGGAAGGCCGCATCGAGCGTGGGCGCGAGATCCTCGGTGCGGGCGACGCGCGCCCCCTGCGCGCCGTAGGATTCGGCATGGCGCACGAACTCGGGATTGCCGAACGTGAGACCCCAGTCCGGGAACTTGTCCACCGCCTGCTTCCAGCGGATCATTCCGTAGGCATAATCCTCGAGGATCAGGACGACGAGGTTGAGCCCGAGCCGCACCGCCGTCTCGATCTCCTGGCTGTTCATCATGAAGCCGCCGTCGCCGCACACCGCGAGCGCGCGCCGGCCGGGGTCGAGCATCGCCGCCATCATGGCCGAGGGCAGCCCGGCTCCCATCGTCGCCAGCGCATTGTCTAGCAAGAGCGTGTTGGCCATGCGCGTGCGGTAGTTCCGGGCGAACCAGATCTTGTACATGCCGTTGTCGAGGGCGACGACGCCGTCCTCCGGCATCACCTCGCGCACATCGTGCACGATCCGCTGCGGCGTCGGCGGGAAACGATCCTCGCCGCTGCCCTCCTCGAGATGGGCGAGGATTTCCTTCCGCAAGGGCAGCAATGCCTGCGCGTTGGCGAGGCGGCCCTCCAGCCGGTCGGCGAGAAGAGCGAGGCCGGCACCAACATCGCCCACGACTTCCGCGTGCGGAAAAAAGACCTGCTCGACGCTCGCCGGCACGAAGCCCACATGGATCACGCGCGGCCCGCCGGGACCCATGAGGAAGGGTGGCTTCTCCACCGTATCGTGGCCGATCGCGAGAATGAGGTCGGCCTGATCGATCGCCATGTGCACGTAATCGCGCTCGGAGAGCGCGGCCGTGCCCATATAGAGGTTCGAGCCGCCGGCGACGGAGCCTTTGCCCATCTGCGTGTTGAAGAAGGGGATCTGCATCCGCCGGACGAACGCCGAGAGCGCATCGGCGAGATGCGGCCGGCTGGCCGCCGCGCCGAGCATGATGAGCGGACGCTCCGCGGCGAGGATCATTGCGGCCGCGCGATCGAGCGCCTCGGAACGCGCGACCGGCCGGTCCACCGGATGCGGCTCTACGAGCGGCACCGGCGCTACCTCCTCGGCTGCGATATCCTCGGGCAACTCGAGATGAACCGGGCCGGGCCGCTCCTCGGCGGCAAGGCGGAAGGCCTCGCGGACGATCGTCGGGACCATCGCTGCGCTCACGATCTGCCGCGCCGACTTGGTGAGCGGGCGCATCGTTGCGACCACGTCGACAATCTGAAAGCCGGCCTGTCGGCTCGACCTGATCGCCTTCTGGCCGGTGATGGCAACCATCGGCATGGCGCCGAGGTGGGCATAGGCGACGCCGGTCGCGAGATTGAGCGCGCCGGGCCCGAGCGTGCTCAGGCAGACACCGGGCCGGCCGGTGAGCCTGCCGTAGGTCGCGGCCATGAACGCGGCGGGTTGCTCGTGGCGCGTGACGACCAGACGAATGGACGAGCGGCGGAGCGCCTCGACCACGTCGAGGTTCTCCTCGCCCGGAACCCCGAAGATCTGCTCGACGCCCTCGTTCTCGAGCGCCGCCACCAGCAGCTCAGCACCTTTCGGCACGGTGGAACCGTCGCTCAGTTCCAGTAGGGCGGCCAGGGCGACTGGTTGCCCTCGTATTCGAGGAGCCGCAGCATGGCCGGCCATTCGAGCACGCCGTATGGGCGCCTTGTGCCGGGCTGATAAAGATGCGCCGTCCTTTCCAGCACGTCTTCCGAGGGTAGCCCGAGCTCGGTGCGCGAGGCCATCGCGTCCACCTGGGTGCGGCAGGAAAGCTCGAGATGGTACATCGTGTTGAACGCCTGCTGCACCGTTGCCCCGCAGGTGAGCAGCCCGTGCGCGCGAAGGATCAACGCGTCGTGCGGGCCAAGGTCGCTGACCAGGCGCTCGCGCTCTTCCGTATCGATCGCCGGGCCCTCATAGTCGTGATTGGCGATATGGCCGTGGAAGCGGATGGCGGTCTGGTTGAGCGGTAGCAGGCCGCACTTCATCGAGGAGACCGCCATGCCGGCGCGCGTGTGGGTGTGGATGACGCTGGTCACGTCCTTGCGGCCGCGATGGATCGCGCCGTGGATCACGTAGCCGGCCTTGTTGATCCCGTAATCGGTCTCCGGCTTCCAGACGATGTTGCCGTCGAGGTCGATCTTGACGAGGCTCGACGCGGTGATCTCCTTGTAGAGCAGCCCGTAGAGATTGATCAGTAGGTGCCCCTCTTCGCCGGGTACCGCGAGAGTGATGTGGTTATAGATGAGGTCGGTCATGCCGTACCAGTCGACCAGGCGATAGCAGGCGGCCAAATCGAGCCGTGCCTGCCACTCTTCCGGGCTGACCTCGTCACGGACCGACTTGAACTGGGATCGGTAGTTCATGGCTGTTTCTTCCCTCGCTCGTCCGGCAAGTGGCGATGTTTTAGCCCATTTGACGGGTCATGGCCAGATTGGCCCGCCGCGCGCGGGCCGACAAAGAAAACCGCCGTGCGGCGCGTAGGATCCGCACGGCGGCAGGGGAGGGAAAGTGGTTCGGCCTTGGTCCGTCAGTCGCCGGCGGCCTTCGCGCCGATCTGCTCGTGATCGTCGAAGGCGTGGTCGGCGAAGATCGCGTACGCCTCCTCGCCGTGCACCGCATCGTCGCCGATGGCGAGCATCCGCTCGTCCATCCTGAGCGGGACGAAGATGCTCACGATCTTGAGCAGGATGAAGGTGCCGATCACGTTGATGACGATGATGAAGAGCGCACCGTAGATCTGCAGGATGAACTGGTGGAAGTTCCCGTAAAGCCAGCCGGTGACGTTGACGCCCGGCGCGTCCTTCCCGGTGCCGACATAGACGAGCATTTTCGGGTCGGCGAGGATGCCCGTCAGCAGGCCGCCCACGATGGCGGCGCAGCCGTGGGTGTGAATGACACCGAGCGCATCATCGACCTTGCTCATGAACGCGGTCTTGCCGAGCTTGTTCATGCTGAGCCAGGGGATGATCCCGGCGCAAATGCCGATCACCAGGGCGCCGTAGCCGTTGACGAAGCCGGCCGCCGGCGTGATGCCGACGAGGCCGGCGATCATGCCGTTGACCGCGCCGAGCACAGAGGGCTTGCCGAAGTTCGACGCGTCCATGATCGTCCAGCAGAGCACCGCCGTGCAGGCCGCGATGTTGGTGTTGAGCACGGCTGCTCCGGCGTCGGCATTGGCGAAATACGGGTCGCCGCCGTTGAAGCCGTTCCAGCCGAGCCAGAGGATTCCGGCCCCGGCAAGGGTCACGAGCAGGCTGTTCGGCTGGAAGTTCTCGCGGTCGGAGTGCAGGCGTGGCCCGACGAGCCAGGCGGCGACGAAGCCTGAACTAGCGGCCGCCAAGTGAATCACGTATCCGCCCGAGAAATCGACCACCCCCATGCTGGCGAGCCAGCCGCCGCCCCAGAGGCTGAAGGCGCCGACGGTGTACATGAACGTCATCCAGAGCGGCACGAAGATCATCCAGGCGGAGAACCGCATCCGCCCGACGACGGCCCCTGCGAGGATGATGACCGTGATCGCGGCGAACACGAACTGGAAGTAGACGAGCGTCGCCATCGGGAAGGCCATGGCCGGCATGCCCGATGCGGCGGCCGGAATAGTTGCCTGGCCGGTCTCGGTCAGCGCGGCCATGGCCGGCCCGGGCATTCCGAGGAAGGGAAAGAGCTGCGGCCCGAACGCCATCTTGTACGCCCAGAGCGCCCAGACGACCATCACGGCAGCGAAGGCATAGATCGCCATGAAGGCCGAGTTGATGGCCCATTTCTTCTTGACGATCCCGCCATAGAGGATGACCAGTCCCGGGACGCTTTGGAGCGCGACGAAGGTGGCCGCTGCGAGCTGCCACGCATTGTCACCACTATCGAGCCATTTCGGACTAGGTACCAGCATTTGTTTCCCTCCGTCGGAATTCGCCGCAAACCCGGAATACCGGGAGTGCAAGGGCCGTGCCAAAAATCGGCGCGACCGGCGGTTGCGCTGCCGGCCGGTCGGGAAATGGGCCGGAGGGCGTATCCGATGTCTTGATTTTGAGAAATCCCCGTGCTGGCTGGACAAAACATGACGAATCATTTGCCCGTTTTATAGGCACAAGGCCGAATAAGAGGCGGCCGGGTAAGGAGCGAGAATGGACGAGATAATCAGTGCTGAGACGGCGCCGCCGGCTCCCCAGCCGCTCTTCGACGCCGAAGGGACCCGGAGGGTGCTGCTGGCGCTCGGTCGCGCTGCGGCCGCCTCCCTTGCCTCGGGAATCGCTATCTCGACTGGCGTGCCGCAAAGCGTCGAGGCGACGCTCCGCATTCAGGGAGAGATTTATGGCGCCTTCACGAGCCTGGCCTATCGCGATCCCTCGATGCCCGCGGTCACTGAGCTCGCGCAGGAGGAGCCCCTCAGCAAGCTGCTCTCGGCGATCAACCGCTTCGGCGCAGCCGCCGTCGCCGCGGGCGTGATCGGCTCGAGCGGAAAGCGTCACAGCGTCGGCGATGCCATGCGGACCTATTGGCAGGTGATGCAGGCGATGTGGCCCGTCGCGCACCCCGAAGAAGCGCCGCCCAAGGGCGGCGCGCGGGACTGAACCGATCGATCCGCTGCTCCGCGTCGCCGACCTCTCGGTGCGCTTCGCGACCGCTGCGGGCTCGGCCGCTTCGGTCGCGGGGCTCTCCTTCACCATCGAAGAGGGGGAGACGCTGGCGCTCGTAGGCGAATCGGGCGCGGGGAAGTCGGTCTGCGCGCTCGCCATTATGGGGCTCGTGCCGCGTCCGTCCGGGAGGGTCACGGCGGGCCGCATCCTCTTCCGCCGTCGGGACGGCGGGTTCGAGGACCTGCTCTCGGCGAGGCCGGCACGCCTCAGGCAGATCCGCGGCAACGAGATCGCGATGGTCTTCCAGGAGCCGCTCGCCTCCTTGAGCCCGGTTTTCAGCGTCGGCGAGCAGATCGCGGAAAGCGTGCGGCTGCACCAGCACAAGGATCGCGGCGAGGCGATGCGCATCGCGGTCCGCATGCTGGGCGCGCTCGGAATTGCCGAGCCCGAGCTGCGCGCGAAGAGCTACCCGCATCAGATTTCCGGGGGCATGGCGCAGCGGGTTATGATTGCGATGGCGCTCGCCTGCCGGCCGCGCCTTTTGATCGCCGACGAGCCGACGACCGCGCTCGACGTCACGATCCAGGCCGAGATCCTCGAGCTGATCGCCCGATTGAAGCGCGAGATCGGGATGGCCGTGCTCTTCATCACCCACAATCTCGGCGTCGTCGCCGAGATCGCCGACCGGGTTGCGGTGATGTATGCGGGACGGATGGTCGAGGAAGGCCCGACCGAAAGAATCTTCGCAGCCCCGCGCATGCCATACACCGCGGGGCTGCTCGCCTCGGTGCCGCGCCTGGTCATCGACGATTCCCCGCTGCGGCTCGCCGCGATCCCGGGCGAGCCGCCGAGCCCGCTCGCCCATCCCGCCGGCTGCGCCTTCCATCCGCGCTGCCCGCACGCGGTGCCCGGGCGCTGCGACGCGGAGCCGCCGCCGCTCGTTCCGTGTGGCGAGCGGCAGTGGGCGCGCTGCCTCCGCCTCGACGAGATTACGGGCCTTGCGGCGTGAGCCTAGGGCAGATCGCGAACAGGCGGAATCGGATGATCGCGTGAAGATGCTCGTGAGACAAATACTTAGAGCGGTGCGCGTGAGCCAATGCGAACGCAAGTCGCTCTAGCCCCGCTCGTGGCGCTGGAGGAGCTTCGCACGTGGTTCCCCGTTGCGCGGCGATGCTTTCACCGTCCCCGGCTCCAGCTGCGCGCGGTCGACGGGGTTAGTTTCTCGATCCGGCGGGGCGAGATCTTGGGCTTGGTCGGTGAGTCGGGCTCGGGCAAGACGACGCTTGGACGGAGCCTGCTCCGCGCGGTCGAGCCGACCGGCGGCAAAATCCTCTTCGATGGCACCGACATCACCCATCTGGGGCCGCGGGCGCTGCGTCCGTTCCGCCGGCGGATGCAACTCGTCTTCCAGGATCCGACCTCCTCGCTCAATCCGCGCCTCAGGATCGGGGACGCAGTGGGCGAGCCGCTGCTGATCCATGGCCTCGCCCGGGATGCGGCGGCGCGGCGCGAGCGGGTGGCGGCGTTGCTGGCGATGGTCGGCCTGCCGGCGGAGACGATAGAGCGGTACCCGCACGAGTTCTCGGGCGGGCAGCGCCAGCGCATTGGGATCGCCCGGGCGCTGGCACCGGGACCCGAGTTCCTGCTCGCCGACGAGCCGGTCTCGGCGCTCGACGTCTCGATCCAGGCGCAGGTGGTCAACCTGCTGCTCGACATCAGGGGCCGGCTCGGTCTCGCCATGCTCGTCATCGCCCACGACATCGCGGTGGTCGAGCATCTCGCCGACCGGATCGCGGTGATGTATCTCGGCCGCATCGTCGAGCTCGCGGAGAGCCGGGTACTGTGCCGCCGCCCGCGCCACCCATATACCGCCGCTCTGCTCTCCGCGGTGCCGCGCCCCGATCCGGGCGCGCGAAGCGCGCGCCTCGCCCTTCGGGGCGAGCCGCCGAGCCCGGTCGATCCGCCGTCGGGCTGCGCGTTCCGCACCCGCTGCTGCCATGCGCTCGCGGCTTGCGCGCAAGCGCGGCCCGAGCTCCATGAAGTCGCGCCGGGACATTGGAGTGCCTGCATCCGCGAGGATATTTTCGCGAATTGACAGGGTCTCCGCAGTCCTGTTCGGTGCTGGGCGGGGAAAATTCTCGGGGAGGCGGCAATGACGCTCGGTCGGAGGGACCTTTCGCGCGGGCTGGCGGGCACGGCGCTGCTCCTGGGCGCGCGCGTGCGCGCCGTGGCGGCAACGGGCGATGACACCACGGAGCCGCTCGCCCTCGCCTTCGACGGCGGTGCGACGACGCTCGATCCGATCATGCGGAGCGAGACGACGACAATCTCCTGGCAGCGCCAGATTTTCGACGGTATCACGATGCTGGCTCCCGACGGCACGCCGGAGCCGCGGATCGCGACGGCGTGGAAAAGCCTCTCGGAGACCGCCTGGCAATTGACGCTGCGACCCGGCGTGCGCTTCCACGACGGCTCGCCGATGACGCCCGACGATGTCGGGCGCTCGATCCTGGATACGCGGGACAACCCGAAATCGCAGTTCCGCGAATACGCCGCCGACGTGAGCGGCTACAAGGTCCTCGGCGGGCAGACGATCGTCGTCTCCTTCAAGGCGCCGAACCCGCTCTTTCCGATCTATCTCTCGCAGATCCCCGTCATGCCGGAGGCGCTGATCGCGAAGATCGGGCGGGACGCGTTCGCGCGGCATCCGATCGGCACCGGCCCCTACCGGTTCGTCTCGTGGCTTGCGCAGGACCATCTCGTGATCGAGGCATGGAGCGGCTTTTGGGGTGAGGCGCCGGTGTTTCGCCGCGCCCGGCTCGAGAGCATTCCCGAAGGGGCGACGCGGCTCGCAGCACTTCTTTCGGGCCGGGTGCAATTCGCCGAGAAGCTCGACCCGACCGACTTCGCGCGCGTGCGCTCGAGCGAGCGAGCCTATCTCAGCCTCGTTCCGGGCCTCCGGACGATGTATCTGGCGCTCGATGTCTGGCGGGCGGAAAATTCCGCTGGCATGGCGTCGGGCACGAAGAACTCGTTCATGGATGTCCGCGTGCGCGAGGCGGTCGCGGAGGCGATCAACGTTCCATTGATTCGCGACAAGATTTTCGACGGGGCCGCTGCGGTCGCCTCGCAATTCACCTCGCCCGGGCTCGAGGCCTACGATCCGGCGCTCAAGCCTACGCCCTACAACCCTGCCCATGCGCGCAGGCTGCTCGCCCAGGCAGGCTACGCAAAGGGATTCTCCGTGCGACTCGATGCGACCAATGACCGCTATCTCGAGGATAGTCTGGTCGCACAGGCGATCGGCGGACTACTCGGCGAAATCGGGATCAAGGTGAACGTGAACTCGATCCCCAAGGCGATCTTTTTTCCGCAGATCGACAAGGGCGATTTCAGCATGTACCTGGCCGGATGGAGCGGGACCGACCCGATCTCGACCTGGAACTCCATCTTCCACTGCCGCGATGCCAAGGCAGGACTTGGGCATGTCAACCGGGCGCACTATTGCAACCCTGCAGCGGACGCACTGATCGCCAAGGCCGGGGCGACGTTCGACGACGCCAAACGGGTCGCGCTCGAACGTGAGGCCTATGCAATCGCCGAGAAGGACCGGGCCTACATTCCCCTCTACTACCAGGACGAGGTCGCGGGCATTGCCAGCGAAGTCGTCTGGAAGGAGCGGCCGGACGGGCTGGTGCTGGTATGGCAGATGAAGCGCAGATAGCGCGGACGGACGGATGACGGCATTCCTGCTCGGCAGGTTTGCCCGCGCGCTCCTCACTCTCTGGGCCGTGCTGACACTCGTCTTCGTACTGATCCATGCGACCGGCGATCCGATTGCTGTGCTGGCGCCGGAACAGATGAACGCGGCCGAGCGGGCGGCGCTCGCCGCTTCCCTCGGCCTCGACCGGCCGCTCCTCGTTCAATATCTCCGCTTCATCGTGGGCGTGCTACACGGCAATCTCGGGTTCTCCTACTACAGCGGCGTGCCGGCGCTGCCGCTCCTCGCCGCACGCGTGCCGGTGACGCTGGAGCTGGTGGCGCTGGCGATTCTTATTGCCGTCGCGGTCGGCGTGCCGCTCGGCATCGCCGCTGCCTTGCGGCCCGAGAGCGTCGCCGATCGTGCGCTACGCGGCCTCTCCGTGCTCGGCGCGTCGGTGCCGACCTTCTTCCTCGGGATCGTGCTGATCTTCTTCTTCAGCGTCGAGACCAATCTCCTCCCGGCCTCCGGTGCCGGTGGGCTCCGGCATTTCATCATGCCGGCCTTCACGCTCGCCTTCTTCCGCATCGCCTTCTTCACCCGCCTGGTGCGGAGTGCGCTACTCGAATCGCTCGCACAGCCCTACGTGCGAACTGCCCGCGCCAAGGGCTTGAGCGAAGCGGTCGTGGTGCTGAAGCACGCGCTCAGGCCCGCCGCCTTGCCGCTGGTTACGGTGTTCGGCCTGCAGTTCGGGCAGCTCTTTGCCGGCACGGTAATCACCGAGACGATCTTTGCCCTGCCAGGGATGAACCGCCTGGCGCTCGAAGCGCTCTTTCGCCTCGACTACCCGATCATTCTTTCGTACGTGTTGGTGGCCGCCTCGATGTTCGTTGCACTCAACTTCGCGACCGACGTTCTCTATGGCGTGATCGATCCTCGCGTGCGCCATGCGCGCTAGTGCCAACTTTCGTGGAAAGCTGGCACAGAGGTCTTCGTCCAAGTGCCTTATTCAAGCGGCGTTTCGTGATCGCTCCGCTTCCCACGAAGGTCTGCGATCAGGCACGGGATGGATTGGGCTCCCGGCGGGATCGGGGCGTCCGGCAGAAGGCGCTCTACGCGGGCTATGACGTCGGTCGCCGAACGGAGACGAGGGCGTGAGCGCCGGAGATCATATCCCTCCCGGTTCGGATCCATGCCGAAACTTCCGCTCGCAGTCTTCGTTGTGCTGCTCTTTGGCGCTGTTTTCGCGCCCTGGATCGCCCTCCATGACCCCGAGCAGCAGGATCTGCTCGCGCGGCTCACCCCTCCGGTCTGGCTCGCCGGCGGCAGCTGGCGCTATCCCCTCGGTACCGATGGGCTCGGGCGGGATATCGCCTCGAGCGTTCTCTACGGGCTCAGGGTCTCGCTGCTTGTGGGCTTCGTCTCGGTGGCGATCGCGATCGCACTCGGCGCCACCGCCGGGCTGGTCGCGGGATACCGGAGCGGCGGCTGGTTCGATCGCTTGGTGATGCCGCTTGTCGATCTCCAGCTTTCCATCCCCGCGGTGCTGATCGCGCTCGCGGTCATGGCGATGAGCGGCCGCGGCCTCGGCAAGCTGATCCTCGTCATCGGGATCGTCGGCTGGGCGCCCTACGCGCGGCTCATGCGTGCAAGCGTTCTCGCCGAGCGCGAGCGCGACTACGTCACCGCCGCGCGGCTGATCGGCGCCTCGGAAGCGCGCGTGCTGTTCCGCCACCTGCTGCCGAACGTGCTCGGCGCCTTGCTGGTCCAGGCTTCCGTCGACGTGCCGCGCGCGGTGGAGCTGGAGGCCTCGCTCTCCTTTCTCGGGCTCGGCGTGGCGGTGACCACCCCCTCGCTTGGCCTCAGGGTCGCGCAAGGCTACCAGTATCTCTTCGGCGGAGCCTGGTGGCCCTCGGTGGTTCCGGGGCTGGCGCTCGTTCTCCTGGTTCTGGCCGAGAACCTGATCGGCGACTGGGCGCGCGACGCGCTCGACCCCCAATACCGCTCGCACGTCGTGCACGGCGGCCGGGCGGGCGGCGGGACCGAGTGATCCCTGGCGAAGGACGGCAGAGCATGACCTTCTCTCCTCCGGCAGATCTTCTCGCCCAGGCCGCCCGGCGCGCCGTTGCGCTGCGGCGCGATCTCCACCGGCATCCCGAGCTTGGGCTCACCGAGTTCCGCACCGCAAGCCTGGTCGCGGAGCGGCTCGCGAAGCTCGGGCTCGCGGTGAAGCTCGGGCGGGAGGTCATGGATTCGGCAAGTCGGGTCGGGCTTCCGGACGAGGAGGAGCTTGAGCGCTGCTATCGCCGCGCCGCCGCGGAAGGAGCGCCGGCCGCGTACCTGCCCGCGCTCGCAGGCGGGCATACCGCGGTCGTCGGCACGCTCGAGGGCAGCAGGCCGGGGCCTGTGGTGGCGCTCCGGGTGGACATGGATGCGCTGCCGATCCATGAGGATACGACCCAGGCGCATCTTCCTGCCCGCGAGGGCTTCGTCTCCGCCCATGCCGGCGTCATGCATGCCTGCGCGCACGACGTTCACACGGCCCTCGGCCTCGCCGCGGCGGAAGTTTTGAGCGGCGTCCGCGAGCAGCTCAAGGGGACCGTGAAATTCGTCTTCCAGCCGGCCGAGGAAGGCGGGCGCGGCGCCGCCCCGATGGTGAAGGCGGGCGTCGTGGACGATGTCGACCGTTTCGTTGCGATCCATGTCGGGACCGGGGTCGCGAGCCGCAGCGCATGCGCCGCCGTGGATGGGCACCTCGCCAGCATTAAGCTCGACGTCACCTATCGCGGCCGGGCGGCGCATGCCGGCGGGCAGCCCGACGAAGGGCGCAATGCGCTGCTCGCGGCGGCCGAGGCGGTCCAAGCGCTCTATGGAATCTCGCGCCATCGCGCCGGCCGCTCGCGCGTCAACGTCGGGACGCTCACGGCGGGATCCGGGCGCAACGTGATCGCCGATCGCGCCTTCCTGCAGGTCGAGGTGCGCGGCGAGACTGAGGAAATCGCCGATTACATGCTCCGCCGCGCCGACGCCGTGCTGCGCGGCGCGGCTTCGATGCAGGAAGTCGAGGCCGAAATCAGGGCCGTCGGGCGGACGACGACCGCCAATTCCGATCCCGAGCTTGCCCGCCTGATCGCCGAAGCCGGAGCCCGGATGCCGGGGATCTCGATCTCGGCCGGGCCGCACAGTGCCGGCGGGAGCGAGGATGCGACCTATTTCATGCGCCGCGTGCAGGAGCGGGGCGGGAAGGCCGCCTACACCGTCATCGGCTCGGACCTTGCCTCGGGGCACCATACGCCGCGCTTCGATATCGACGAAGCGGACATTCCTTGGGGCATCGAGTTCCTCGCCCGCACGCTGATCCGCCTCGGGGAGGGCTAGAACGAGTGGCGCTCCATTTCACCACCGGAGAATTCGCCGTGCGCCGCAGGCTGGCCGAGGCGGCGATGGAGGCAAGCGGGCTCGCCGGCCTGCTCATCTTCCAGCAGGAGAGCATGTACTACCTCACCGGCTATGACAGCTTCGGCTTCTGCTTCTTCCAGTGCCTCTATCTCGGGTTGGACGGGCGGTTCGCGCTCATCACCCGCTCGGCCGATCTCCGCCAAGCACAACATACCTCGATCATCGGCGATATCCGGATCTGGACCGACGAGGAGGGCGCGGATCCCGCTGTGCAGCTTCGCGCCATGCTTGACGATCTCGGCGCGCGGGGACTTCGGCTCGGCATCGAAACGGCGAGCTACGGACTCACTTATGCCAACGGGCGCAAGGTCGAGGCCGCGCTCGCCGGCTTCTGCACGCTCGAGCCGGCGGCCGGGATCATCGATCGCCTGCGTGCGGTCAAATCGGAGGCAGAACTTCACTATGTACGGCGCGCCGGCGCGCTCGCCGACGCCGCCCTCGATGCCGCGCTCGCTGAAACAAAGCAGGGCGCCGACGAAGGGCGCATCCTGGCCGCGATGCAGGGCGCGATCTTCGCCGGCGGCGGCGATTATCCGGCCAACGAGTTCATCATCGGCTCGGGCGAGGATGCGCTGCTCTGCCGCTACCATTCCGGCCGTCGGCACCTTTCCGCGGACGATCAACTCACGCTCGAATTCGCTGGCGTCTTCCGCCACTACCACGCGGCGCTGATGCGCACCGTCGTGATCGGGCGGCCGCGCGATGCGCACGAGCGGATGCACGAAGCCTGCGCCGAGGCGCTCGAAGCCTGCGAGGCAATGCTGCGTCCGGGGCACGTGGCAGGTGAGGTGTTCGATGCTCACGCGCGCGTGATGGACGCGCAGGGGATGGCGGCGGCGCGCCTCAACGCCTGCGGGTATAGCCTCGGCGCAAAATTCACGCCGAGCTGGATGGACCCGCCGATGTTCTACCGCGGCAATCGCGAGGCGCTGGTACCAGGGATGGTGATGTTCCTGCATATGATTCTGATGGACAGTTCCAGCGGCGCGGCGATGACGCTCGGCCGGACGTACATCCTGACCGCGGGCGCACCGGAGCCGCTCTCGCAGGCACCACTCGCACTCCTCCGTAGGTAGAGCGACACACGGCACCCCGGGGCCGCCCGGGCGCCTCGTTTGACACTTACCCTGGTTGCCGTAGCATACCGGCCAAGCACGTTCTGAATAGCAACCAAGGGGGCTTGCAATGCGTCTGAACGGAATGCGGGGAGCGGGGGGCCTTGCGGCGCTCGTTCTCGCCTTTGCCATGGCGGGCGGGGCGGTTTCGGCGGGCGCCGCCGAGCCGATCAAGGTTGGTGTGCCGGGCCCGCTCTCGGGCCCTTACGCCAACGCCGGGATCGACATCGTCAACGCGGCCAAGCTCGCGGCCGACCAGATCAATGCCAAGGGTGGCGTTCTCGGCCGTCCGCTCGAGATCGTTCCGGAGGATGACGCCTGCGATCCGACGACCGCCGTCCAGGCGGCGCAGAAGATGATCGACAGCGGCGTCGTTGCGGTCGCCGGAGGCTATTGCTCGGGCGCGGCGCTTCCCGAGCTCTCGACTCTGCATCGGCAGGACATTCCCTACATCCTCGACGCCTCGACCAATCCGCGGCTTACCGAGATGGGCTACAACGACGTCTTCCGCACGATCGGGCGGGATGACGAGCAGGGACCCTTCGCCGCCAGCTTCATCGCCAACGCGCTGCACGCGAAGCGCGCGGCGGTGATCAACGACAACACCACCTACGCGAAG
>DATJTV010000091.1:0-2597 GCA_035503055.1 Acetobacteraceae bacterium | reverse complement strand
GCGGGCGCTCCGCAAGTTCGGCCCGCCGATCTATGTCCGCCACGAGATCGTCCACAACCGCTCGGTGGTCGAGGACCTGCGGCAGCGGGGCGCCATCTTCGTCGACGAGCTGGCCGAGGTGCCGCCGGGCGGGCGGACGATCTTCAGCGCCCATGGGGTCGCCCGGCGCGTCGAGGAGGCGGCGGCCGAGCGCGAGCTGCCGGTGATCGACGCCACCTGCCCTCTCGTCGCCAAGGTCCACAACCAGGGCCGCCGCTACGCCTCCCAGGGCCGCGAGGTGGTGCTGATCGGCCACGCCGGCCACGCCGAGGTGGAGGGGACGATCGGCCAGGTCCCCGGCAAGGTGCACCTTGTGCAGACCGTCGCGGACGTCGCCAAGCTCGAAGTCACCGATCCGACGAAGCTCGCCTATGTCACCCAGACCACCCTCTCGGTCGATGACACGCGCGGGATCATCGCCGCCCTCGAGGCGCGCTTCCCAGGGATCGTCGGGCCGGACGTTCGGGATATCTGCTACGCGACGCAGAACCGCCAGCAGGCGGTGCGCGACCTGGGCCGCCGGGTCGATCTCATCCTCGTCGTCGGCTCGCGCAACAGCTCGAACTCGAACCGGCTCCGCGAGATCGGCGCCGAGCTCGGCAAGCCGAGCTACCTGATCGACGATGCGGCCGACCTCGACCCGGCCTGGTTCGAGGGCGTGGGCTCGGTGGGGGTCACCGCCGGCGCCTCGGCCCCGGAGATGCTCGTCCAGGGCGTGCTCGACGGGTTGCGCGAGTTCGACGAGATCGAGGTGACCACGCTGGACGGCGTCGCCGAGGATGTCCGCTTCCGCTTCCCGGCCGAAGTCGCTTGACTTCGCCGACCCTCTAAGCCACGAAAAACGGGGAAAAATTCGCCATGGGCGTGCCGCTGAACCAGATGGTCCGGGTAGGCGCCTATGTCGTCCGCCAGCATATGGCCGGGCGGCGGCGCTATCCGCTCGTCCTGATGCTCGAGCCGCTGTTCCGCTGCAACCTCGCCTGCGCCGGCTGCGGCAAGATCGACTACCCGGCGCCGATCCTGAACCAGCGCCTCACCCCCGCCCAATGCTTCGAGGCGGTCGAGGAGTGCGGGGCGCCGGTGGTCGCGATCGCCGGCGGGGAGCCGCTGCTCCACAAGGAGATGCCCGAGATCGCGGAGGGCATCCTCGCGCGCGGCAAGTTCGTCTATCTCTGCACCAACGCGCTCCTGATGGAGAAGCGGCTCGACCGCTTCCGCCCGCACAAGAACTTCGCCTTCGACGTGCATCTCGACGGCGATCAGGAGATGCACGACCGCTCGGTGAGCCAGGAAGGCGTGTTCGACCGTGCGGTCGCCGCGATCAAGGCGGCGAAGGCCAAAGGCTTCCGCGTCTGCATCAACACCACCCTCTTCGACGGCACGGATGCCGCGCGGGTTGCCGCCTTCCTCGATTACGTGAAGACGATCGGCCTCGACGGGGTGATGATCTCGCCCGGCTACGCCTATGAGCGCGCGCCGGACCAGCAGCACTTCCTCAACCGGCAGAAATCGAAGCAGCTCTTCCGCGACATCTTCCGCCGCGGGCGGGGCAAGGGCTGGAAGTTCAACCAGTCCGCCCTCTTCCTCGACTTCCTCGCCGGCAACCAGAGCTATGTGTGCACGCCCTGGGGCAAGCCCACGCGCAACGTCTTCGGCTGGCAGCGCCCGTGCTACCTCTTGGGCGAGGGCTACGCCCGCAGCTACCGGGAGCTGATGGAGACCACCGACTGGGACCGCTACGGCACCGGCAATTACGAAAAATGCGCCGACTGCATGGTCCATTCCGGCTATGAGGCGACCGCCGTGATCGACGCGGTCTCCCACCCGCTGAAGACGCTCAAGGTGGCATTGCGCGGCCCGCGCATCGATGGCCCGATGGCCCCCGAGATCCCGCTCGAGAACCAGCGTCCGGCGGAATACGTGTTCCGCCGCCATGTCGAGCACGCGATGGAAAACCTCGCCGCCGGCAAGCCGCTCGCGGACGCCGCCGATTAGATCTTAGCGGGTGTCGCCGCCGGCCCGCTTCGTCAGGGGAGGCGGGCGAGGAGGCGGACCAGCCGCTTCGTCCGGGTGGAGAAAAGCGCACCGACATAGAAGGCGCCGGCCGCCCGCTTGCCTGCCTCGGCACGCGTCGGATAGGGCACGATCATCGCGGCGAGCGCCGAAAGCTTGAGCCGCCGCTCGATCGCCAGGGTGAAAGTGCCCGTCATCTCGCCGGCGGCACGTGAGAGGATTCCGGCACCGAGGAGCCGTCCGCGCTTTGTGGCGACGAGCTTGACCATGCCGCGCGTCTCACCCTCGGCGATCGCGCGGTCGTTCTCGGCGAGCTTCCAGCGCACGACCCGCACCTCCCGGCCGGCCGCGCGCGCCTCGTCCTCCGTGAGCCCGACCTGGGCAAGCTCGGGGTCGGTATAGAGGACGCGGGGAAGCGCCCGATAATCGATGCGGGCGGGCAGCCGGAAGAGCGCCCGGCGGATGACGATGCCCGCATGGTAGCTGCCGACATGGGTGAAATAGCGCGGCCCGATCCCGGCCGGATCGGCGATGTCGCCCACCGC
>DATJTV010000090.1:0-18906 GCA_035503055.1 Acetobacteraceae bacterium | reverse complement strand
ATCGCCAACGCGCTCGGCGCCAGCCCGCGCACGATCGAGGTTCATCGCGCGCGGGTCTTCGAGAAGCTCCACGCGCGCAGCCTTCCCGAGCTGGTCCGTCTCGTCATCGCCGCCGGCGCCGAGGGGGGACAAGGGCCGGTCCGGACTTGTCACGATGTTTCACGTGAAACATGAACCGAATCAATGCGTTGAAAATTTGTGCCGAATAATTAGGCAGATGAGCCCTGAAATCTCCTTCCGCGAGGCAGTCGTGCGCCTCGCCGCCGCCGGCATCGAGGCCCCCGCGCGCGAGGCGCGGCTCCTGCTCGCCCACGCGCTCGGCCGCACCCCCGAGAGCCTGATCGGCGAGCAGCCGCCGCCGCCCTTGGGCTTCGCCGCCCTGATCGCGCGCCGTGCCGCCCGCGAGCCGCTCGCCTTCATCCTCGGCCGCCGCGAATTCTGGAGCCTCTCCTTCGCCGTCTCGCCCGCGACGCTCATTCCCCGCCCCGAGAGCGAGACGCTGCTCGAGTCAGCCCTCGCCGCCTTCCCCGACCGGCGCGCGGTGCGCCGCGTCCTCGACCTCGGCACCGGCACCGGCTGCCTCCTCCTCGCCGCGCTCAGCGAATTCCCCGCCGCCTTCGGGGTCGGGATCGACCTCGTGGCGGAAGCGGCGCTGCTCGCCCGCGCGAACGCCACCGCCCTCGGCCTCGCCGCCCGCGCCGCCTTCCTGGCGGGCGACTGGGCCGCCGCCATCGAGGCCACCTTCGATCTCGTACTTGTGAACCCGCCCTACATCGAACGGGCGGCACTCCCCGACCTCATGCCCGAGGTCGCCCGTTTCGAGCCCCGCACGGCGCTCGACGGCGGGGCGGACGGGCTCGACGAATATCGCCGCCTCATGCCCGTCCTTCCGCGCCTGCTGGCGGAAAACGGCCTCGCCATTCTCGAGATCGGCGCGCACGGCGTGGCAGGTCTTGCCGAGGCGGCAGGCCTTGCAGTACGGGAAGCGCGACCCGATCTCGCAGGCAGTCCGCGCGCGCTCGCCCTTGGCCTCCGCCCAAAAAACCGTTTGGCAGCGGCGGGTAAGGCGGGTAGTTTGCGCGGGCAGCAGGAATCGCCGTGAAGCGGTGGCTCCCGCGAGCTTCGGCCAGAATGATCGGCGCGCCTGATCGGCTTCATCGGCGCTCGGATCTTCCGGCCGGGCACTGCACCGAAGCCACGGTCGAGCGAAGTTTATCGGCTGCCAGAGGGCGTTGCCGGAGGCTAGATTACCGTGCCACGGCCCTCGCAGAGTGCGAACAGGAAAGCGCAACGGCATAAGCATGAACATCAAACGGATGCGCGGCAGGGGTCACCGCGGAGGTGGCGCCGGGGGCGGAGGCATACGCCACCACGGCGGCGGAATCCCGCTCAATCGCAATCACGTGTTCGACAGCAACGGGCCGGATCTTCGGATCCGCGGCACCGCCCAGCAGCTGTTCGAGAAATACCTCCAGCTCGGCCGCGATGCGACGAGCGGCGGCGACCGCGTCATGGCGGAAAGCTACTTCCAGCACGCGGAGCACTATTTCCGCATCATGAACGCGATGAACCAGGCGGCGCAGCAGGGCCCGATGATCCCGCCGAACGGCCCGCCGCCACGCCGGCCGATGGAGATGGACGGCGAGGAGGCCGAGCCCTTGCCGGCCGGTCTCGGCGATCAGCCGGGTGCGAGCGAATCGCGCGACATCCCGATCGGCGCCGCGCCGCCGGACTCCTATCCGAACGGCTCGAGCAGCTAAAGCAGGCGAAGCTGCCGGCCGGAGCTGCGACGGGCCGGCACCGCCTCGCCCTCATGCTCGATTAGCGCCTCCTCGATGTCGTCGAGGAAGCGCGACGGGGGAAGGCGCTGCACGCGGCCGCGCCACATCCGCTCGGCCGCACGGCTCAGCACCAATCGCTCCCGCGCGCGGGTGACGCCGACATAGAATAGCCGCCGCTCCTCCGCCGGAGCCGCGCCCTCGTGATCGACGAGCGGCAGCAACCCGTCCTCCAGCCCGACGATAAAGACCACCGCAAACTCGAGCCCCTTCGCCGCGTGGAGCGTCGAGAGCAGCACGCGGTCCGCGCGCGGATCCCAAAGATCCGTCTCGCGCGCAATGGAAAGCGCATCGACCGGCCGCACGCCATCGGCGAGCGCGCGCTCGGCGAGCCCGAGCAGCGCCGGCAGCAGCGATGCGAGCGCCGCCTGCTGCTGCGGCTCCGCGCCTTTCGCGGCAAGCCGCGCCGCTTCCGCACGCAGTGCCGCCGGAACATCGCCGGCCGCTTCGAGTCCGGCGAGCAGCGCCTTCAACCCGGGCACGGTGCCGAGCGGATCCGCCGAGGACGTCCGATACGGAATGCCGGCACGCGAAAACGCCTCGGCGAGTGCGGCCGCCTGGCGGCCCGTCCGGTAGAGCACGGCGAAGTCGGAGAACCCGATCCCGCGCTCCGCCGCCGCACCCGCGGAAGCGGCGCCGCCGCGTCCGCTGTCGATCGAGAAGAAGCTGTGCCCGCCAAGCGATTCCTCGATCGTGCGGACGACGAACTCGGCCTCCGCGCGTTCCGAGCTCGCCCGATGAAGCGTGATGCGCTCGCCCGCCGGAAGTGGCGCCGCAACGCCTGACAGGGGGCGCGCGAGCAGCCGCGCGGCGGCAGCGACGATCGTCTCGCTCGAGCGGTAATTGCGCCGCAGCGCGAATGCGCGCGCCCCGGAATGATCCGCGCGGAAGCGATCGAAAGCGGCCGCGTCGGCCCCGCGGAATCCGTAGATGGCCTGGTCCGGATCGCCAATCGCGAGCACGTTGCTGCCTGGCGGAGCGAGCAGAAGCAGCAGCCGGTACTGGGCCTCGTCGAGATCCTGGAACTCGTCCACCGCAATGAAGCGAAAGCGCGTGCGATACGCCTCGGCAAGACCCCGGTCTTTTTCGAGCGCGCCGAGCGCGCGCCCGACGAGATCGTCGAAATCGACCGCGTTCCGCGCCGCCAGCGCCTCCTGATAGCGCGCGAGCAGTGCGGCGGCTTCCGCATCGGGCGCGGCACCGCTGCGCTTGGCCCGCGAAAGCATCGCAACAAGGCTCGCTGCCTTGCCCGACGCGACGCCGGCGGCTTCCGCGACGATCGCAAGCTGCTCCGCTTCCGCGGCGATGCGAAACCCGGGCTCCAGGCCGGCCGCCTCGGGGTGCGCGCGCAGGATCGCCAGGCCGAGCGAGTGGAACGTGTGGATGTGCACGGAGTGGGCGAGCGGGCCGAGCAGGGGCCCGAGCCGCTCGCGCATCTCGCCGGCGGCGCGGCGGGTGAAGGTGATGGCGAGCACGGCAGACGCCGGCACGGCGCCGGCCGCGACGAGATGGGCGATCCGGCGCGTGAGCGTGCGCGTCTTGCCCGAGCCCGGCCCCGCGACGATGAGGAGCGGGCCCGCCGGCGCGGTGACCGCGTCGCGCTGAGCGGCATCGAGCCCCTCGGCAACGGCGGGCAGATCGCGCGCCTTCCGATCGCAAGCCGGCGCGGCCGGGGGCAGCGCCCGCACTTCCTCCGGCGGCGCGGCGGCAGGCGAGGCCGCGACGGTGAAGAGAAACGAGCCGGCTTCGCGGTCCGCCAGCTCGGAAGGCGCGAAGAGCCGGATCACGCCGTATTCGCCGTCATAGCCCGCCTCGCGGATCACCTCCCCGCGCCGCATGCGGGCAATACCCTCGGCGAGCAGCGAGGAGTGCGCGCGCGCAATCTCCTCGAGCGGGGCCGATTGGAGGATCGCAAGCTCCGGCCCGAGCGACGCGGTGAGCCGGTCGTAGCTCGCCGCCACCCGCTTGCTGCCCGGGCCGGTGCCGGCAAGCTCGCCCAGGACCTCGGGCAGCGGCACGAGGCTCGCGATCTCGCCCGCCGTCGCCGGCGGGAGGGCTTCGGCCTCGCTGCGGTCGGCGAGCCCCTCGATGCGATGGAGCACGCCGATCGTGATCTTCCCCCCGCACACCGGGCAGCGCCCGCCATTGAGCAGCGTCTCGGCGGGCCGAAGGCGCGCCTTGCAGGCGCGGTGCCCGTCGAGATGGTATTTTCCCTCCTCGGGAAAGAACTCGACGGTGCCGACATAGCCCTCGCCCGTCTCGAGCGCGCCGCGGATCGCCATGTAGTCGAGCGGACCCTCGAAGATCGTCGCCTCGCGGCCGAGCTTTCCCGGCGAATGCGCGTCCGAGTTGGAGACGAGGCGGTAACGATCGAGCGCCGAGAGCCGCCAGTTCATCGCCGGATCCGAGGAAAGCCCGGTCTCGACCGCGAAAATCTCGGGTGCGAGGTCGCCGTAGCATTCGCCGATCGAATCGAATCCCGACTGCGCGCCGAGCGCCGCGAACCATGGCGTCCAGATATGCGCCGGCACGAGATAGGCGCCCTCGCCCGATTCCAGAACGATCTCGAGCAGATCGCGGGAATCGAGGCCGAGAATCGGCCGGCCGTCCGAGGCGATGTTGCCGATGCGGGCGAGCCGCGTCGAGATCCGATCGACGGTCGCGAAATCCGGCGCGTAGATCAGGTGGTGGATCTTCCGCGTGCGATCACCCTTCTTGTAGATGGTCGAGATCTCGACCGAGAGCATGAATCGCACGTCCGCCGCCGATGCCGCGCCGGGAAGAAGCCTCGCCACGTCGTCCTCGATCCCGCCGGCCAGGCGGAAGAGGCCCGGCTCGGCGGGCACGAGCTTCTCGCCAAGCTCCGCACGCCAGGCGGGATGGGTAAAATCGCCGGTCGCGACGAGATCGACGCCCTTCACCCGCGCCGCGGCCGCGAGATGCTCGAGATCGAGATCGCGGCTGGTGGCGCGGGAATATTTCGAATGGACGTGAAGATCGGCGGTGAAGCGCATTGCGGGCAGCCACCTCTTACCGAAGCCGCGGGACTCGGCGGTGGCATCATCATAGGCCGGATGCGCTCGCCCGGCATGAGCGGATGGAGCGGGTGAGGGGAATCGAACCCCCGTATGCAGCTTGGGAAGCTGCTGTTCTACCATTGAACTACACCCGCGCCGGCGCCTCCCGCAGAGGCCCGCAGGCAAGCCCGCCTTTATAGAAAAGGCGTGTTGACGGCGCAACCGCTTCGCCGTAAGGCTCCGCTTGGCGTGACACCGCCCCTCGTGATTTGTCCGGCCGGCTTGCGGCGAGGTGAAACAAGCGCGCTAAAGAGGCCCGCGGTGCGTGAAGGAGGATTTCCGGCGCATCGCGGCATTCCAGGCCGGGCCAGATAGAAAGGGCCCGTTCAGATGCCAAGCTCCCCCCTCTCTCCCGCCACGCTGCTCGTCCATGGCGGGATCGCGCGCAGCCAGTTCGCGGAAACGGCCGAGGCGCTCTTCCTCACCTCCGGCTTCGTGTACGACAGCGCCGAACAGGCCGCCGCGACCTTCGCCGGCACCGTCGAGCACTACCAGTACAGCCGCTTCGGCAACCCGACGATCGCGATGCTGGAGGCGCGGCTCGCCGCGCTCGAGGGCGCGGAGGCCTGCCGCGCCACCGCCAGCGGCATGGCCGCGGTGCACGCCGCGCTGCTCTGCCATCTCAAGACGGGCGACCGGGTCGTCGCCGCGCGCGCCCTCTTCGGCTCCTGCCACTGGATCGTCTCGACCCTCCTGCCCCGCTACGGCATCAAAACGGAGTTCGTGGACGGCGCCGATCCTGCGGCATGGCACGCCGCACTCCGCGAGCCCGCTTCGCTCGTCCTCCTCGAGACACCTTCCAACCCGATGCTCGAGATCATCGATCTCAAGGCGGTTTCAGACCTTGCCCACCGCGCCGGCGCGCTCGTCGTGGTGGACAACGTGTTCGCCACACCGCTCTTGCAGAAGCCGCTCGCGCTCGGGGCCGACATCGTCGTCTATTCGGCGACCAAGCACCTCGACGGCCAGGGGCGCGTGCTCGGCGGGGCCGTGCTCGGACCGAAAGCCTGGATCGAGAACACGCTCCAGCCCTTCATCCGCAACACCGGCCCTGCCCTCTCGCCGTTCAATGCCTGGGTGCTGCTCAAGGGGATGGAGACGCTGGCGCTCCGCGTCGCGGCCGCGAGTGCCACGGCGGTCCGGATCGCGGACTTCCTGGCCGGGCGGACGGAGGTCGAACGGGTCTGGTATCCGTTCCGCGGGGACCATCCGCAGGAGCGGCTCGCGAAGGCGCAGATGACGGGCGGCGGCACGGTCGTGAGCTTCGCTCTCGGCGGCGGCCGGGCGGAAGCATTCGCCACCCTCGACGCGCTCCGCCTGATCGCGATCTCCAACAATCTCGGCGACACCAAGTCGCTCGCGACCCATCCGGCCACGACGACGCACATGCGCATCGGGGAAGCGGAGCGCGCGCGCCTCGGCATTACCGATTCCGTCATTCGCCTCTCGGTCGGGCTCGAGGATCCTGCCGATCTCGAGGCCGATCTCGCCCAGGCGCTCGCGGCCAGCAGGCTCGCGCACGCCGCGGAATAAGGATTGATCTGGACAAGGCCCAAGCGGCCGGAGTTTCATCCGCCCCGGAGCGGGCGGCCGGAATCGCAAAGCAATCTTGGGCCGCGCCGAACCGCACGGCAGGAGGAACAAGGAGCGCGCGCCCCGGCACTGGGCGTGCTCTCAGAGGTCTCACGGATGGCCGAGGACTATTCGAAGAGCACGCGCAACATCCGGGTCAGCGTTCGACCCTTCTATCTCGAGGACCAGTCGGAACCCGAGACGAACCATTTCGTCTGGGCCTATCGAGTGAAGATCGAAAATCGCGGCCACGAGGTCGTCCAGCTCCTGCGCCGCACCTGGCACATCACCGACGCGCACGGGCGCGTCCAGCACGTGCAGGGCGCGGGCGTGGTCGGCGAGCAGCCCGTGCTCGAGCCCGGCGAGGCCTTCGAGTACACCTCGGGAACCCCGCTCGAGACGCCCTCGGGCATCATGACCGGTGCCTATCACATGGTGGTGGCCGCGTCCGGCGAGCGGTTCGACGTGGCAATTCCTCCCTTCAGCCTCGACAGCCCCCACCAGGACCGCCGCGTGCACTGAAGGCCAGGCGGGTTGCCAGCGCCCGGGAGAGGCCCAATATCGGGCGACAGGCGACGTCCCGTCCCGCAACCAGGCCAAGGAAACCGACGCGGTGGATCTTCTCGTTCATCCTGCCGAAACCCCGACGCGCCCGACACGCGAGGAGGCGGAGGAAGCGGTCCGCCTGCTCCTGCGCTGGGCGGGGGACGATCCCTCGCGCGAAGGGCTCGCGGAGACCCCCGCGCGCGTGGTGCGCGCCTACGAGGAATTCTTCGCGGGCTACGCGGTCGATCCCGTTGCCGTGCTCGCCCGCACCTTCGAGGAGACCGATGGCTACGACGAGATCGTGCTCTTGCGCGATATCCGCATCGAGAGCCATTGCGAGCACCACATGCTGCCGATCGTCGGGCGCGCCCACGTCGCCTATCTGCCCCACCGGCGCGTCGTCGGCATCAGCAAGCTCGCGCGCGTCGCCGAGGCCTATGCGCGGCGCCTGCAGATTCAAGAGAAGCTGACGGCGCAAATCGCCAACACGATCAACGAGGTGCTGCAGCCGCGCGGCGTCGCCGTCGTGATCGAGGCGGAGCATCAGTGCATGTCGACGCGCGGCGTGCACAAGCCCGGTGCAGCCATGGTGACCAGCCACATGCTGGGCGCGTTCCGCGACGACCCCACCACAAGGCGCGAGCTCTTCGCGATGATCGGCAACCGCTTCGCGATCGGCTGAGGATCGCTTCCCTCACGCCGGAGCGGTTCGAAGCCTCCCGGCCGCCGCGACTATTTGACCGGGGAGAAATCGCTCGGGCGGAGGAGGCGGTTCTCCTGTGCCACCAGCAGGCCCAGCTCCTCGGACTTCTTGAGATAGGTGGTCCAGGCGGGATCGGCCGCCATGGCAGCGCGCCGGGCTTCGCGGTCGGCCTGGCTCTCATAGCCCCAGAGATGCACCACCTGGTTGAGCGGGCCTTCCGCGGCGACGAACCAGCCGAGGCAGTTCCCGAGGTATTTCTGTTGCAGCGCCCAAGCATATTCCTTGTAGAGCGCGACGAACGCCGCGGTCTTGCCGGGACGGGTGGTGTAGATGCGCAGATCAACGATCATCCGGACTCTCCTGCCTGCGGCGGATGCGCCGCCGCAGCGGAAGCTGCCCGAGCGGGACGCGGAGGTAAAGCCGGCTCCAACACGGCCTCGGGAAACGCCGCCGCGATCAGCGCCTGGGTATAGGTTTCGCGCGGGGCGGCGAAAATCTCCTCCGCCCGCCCCTCCTCGACCACCCGCCCCGCCCGCAGCACGACGAGGCGGTGCGCCAGCGCACGCACCACCGCGAGGTCGTGGCTGATGAAGAGGTAGGCGAGGTCGTGCCGCACCTGGAGCGCGCGCAGGAGATCGACGATCTCCGCCTGCACCGAGGCATCGAGTGCGCTCGTGGGCTCGTCGAGGACGACGAAACGCGGCTTGAGGATCATCGCGCGTGCAATTGCGATGCGCTGGCGCTGCCCGCCGCTGAACTCGTGCGGATAGCGCTCCGCCGTTTCGGCGGAAAGGCCAACCTCCTCGAGCGCGGCCGCAACCCGCGCCTCGCGCTCCGCGCGCGGCAGCGCACGCATGTGCACGGCGAGCCCCTCGGCCACGATCTCGCCCACCGAAAGCCGTGGCGAGAGGCTGCCGAACGGATCCTGAAACACGATCTGCATGCGCGCCCGCAAGGGCCGAAGCTTCTCGCGCGAGAGATGGCCGATCGCTCGCTCCTCGAACAGGACCTCGCCCTCCGCCGCTTCGAGCCCGAGCAAAGCGAGCCCGATCGTCGTCTTCCCCGACCCGGATTCGCCCACGAGGCCGAGCGTTTCGCCCTCGTGCACCGCGAGCGAAACGCCGTCCACCGCGCGCACTGCGCCGACCTGGCGGCGCAGCAGGCCGGCGCGAATCGGAAAATGGATGCGGAGCTCCCGCGCCTCGACCAACGGCGCCGCTCCGTGCGGCCGGCTCGCGGGGCGCCCTTTCGGCCGCGCCGCAAGCAGCGCGCGCGTGTAATCGTGGCGGGGTGCCCCGAAAATCTCGGCGGCGCGGCCTTGCTCCACGATGCGCCCCGCCTGCATCACGCAGATCCGGTCCGCCATGCGCCGGACCACGGCAAGATCGTGCGTGATCAAAAGAAGAGCGAGGCCGCGCGCCCTCTTCTCCGCTTGCAAGAGCTCGAGGATCTGCGCCTGGATGGTCACGTCGAGCGCCGTGGTCGGCTCGTCGGCGATAAGAAGGGCGGGATCGTTGGCCAGCGCCATCGCGATCATCACGCGCTGGCGCTGGCCGCCGGAGAGCTGGTGGGGAAACGCATCGATGCGCTCGGCGGCATCGGCGAAACCGGCCGCCTTCAGCAGCGCCTCGACCCGCGCGCGCAAGGGCCCCCGCCTCATCCGGCGGTGCAGCAGGATCGCCTCGCCCACCTGTCGGCCGATACGATGCAGCGGGTTGAGGCTGCTCATCGGCTCCTGGAAGATCATGCCGGCGACGTCGCCGCGCAGCCGCTGCAGCGCGGACGCATCGGCCCCAACCACGTCTTCGCCGTCCAGCACGATGCGTCCGGCCATCACTCGGGCCGCGCCGGGCAGCAGCCTGAGGAGCGAAAGCGCCGTCAGCGTCTTGCCCGAGCCCGATTCGCCGACGATCGCCAAAGTCTCGCCGCGCTCGAGGGTAAATCCGACATCCTCGACGACGGTGCGGGCGCCGAACGCAACCGAAAGGCCCGTGACCTCGATGAGGCTCATGAACGCGTCTTGCGCGGATCGAACGCGTCGCGCACCGCCTCGCCGATGAAGATCAGGAGCGCAAGCGTGCCGCCGAGCACCACGAACGCCGTGACGCCGAGCCAGGGGGCCTGAAGGTTGTTCTTCGCCTCCGTCACCAGCTCGCCAAGCGAGGGCGAGCCCGGCGGGAGGCCGAAGCCGAGGAAATCGAGGCTCGCCAGCAGCGTCACCGAACCGGAAAGGATGAACGGCAGAAAGGTCAGCACGGCGACCATCGCGTTCGGCAGCACGTGCCGCCACATCACCACCACGTCGGAAACGCCGAGCGCCCGCGCCGCGCGGACATATTCGAGATTGCGCCCGCGCAGGAATTCCGCGCGCACAAGGCCCGTCAGCGTCATCCAGCTGAACAGGAGCAGGAAGACGAGCAGCACCCAGAAGGACGGCGTGATGATGCTGGAAAGGATGATGAGCAGAAAAAGCTGCGGCATGCCCGACCAGATCTCCATGCCCCGCTGCCCGAAGAGATCGACAAGACCGCCATAGAATCCCTGCACGGCTCCGGCGGCGATGCCGACCACTGACGAGACAATGGTCAGCGTGAACCCGAACAAAACCGAGATCCGGAACCCGTAGATGACACGCGCCAGCACGTCGCGCGCCTGATCGTCCGTGCCGAGCCAGTTCTGCCAGGTGGGCGGGCTCGGCGCCGGCGAGGGCAGGTTGTTGACGATGGTATCGTAATGATAGGGAATGAGCGGCCAGAGCATCCAGCCATGGGCGCGGATCGCCGCCTTGACCGCGGGATCGGTATAGTCGGTCTCGGTCGGCAGGAAATCGGGACCGAAAACGGTCCCTGGATAGTCCGCCACCACCGGAAAATACCACTGCCCGCGATACTCCATGACAAGCGGTCGGTCGTTGGCGACGAACTCCGCGAACAGCGATCCCACAAAAAGAACAAGAAATATCCAAAGGCAGACGACACCCCGCCGGTTGGCCCGGAAGGCGGCCAGCCGCCGGCGGGTGAGCGGCGAAAGCCTCACCGGCGGACCTCGAAATCGATGCGCGGATCGACCACGGTATAAAGGAAGTCGCCGATAATCTGCAGCACCAGGCCCACCAGAGTGTAAATGTAGAGCGTGCCGAACATCACCGGATAGTCGCGCTGCACGGCCGCCTGGAAGCCGAGCAGCCCAAGCCCGTTGAGCGAGAAGATGATCTCGATCAGAAGCGCGCTCGTGAAAAGAATGCCAACGAACGCCTGAGGAAATCCCGCCACCACCAGCAGCATCGCGTTGCGGAAGACGTGCCCGTAAAGCACCCGCCCCTCGGAGGCGCCCTTGGCCCGCGCCGTGACCACGTACTGCTTGCCGATCTCCTCGAGGAAACAGTTCTTGCTGAGCATGGTGAGGCTGGCAAAACCGCCGAGCGTCATCGCCGTGATCGGCAGCACCATGTGCCAGAAATAATCCGCAATCCGCGCCGGCCAGGAAAGCTGCGCCCAGTCCGCGCTGACAAGGCCGCGCAGCGGAAACCACTGCACGAAAGACCCGCCCGCGAACAGAACGATCAGAAGAATCGCAAGCAGGAACCCCGGCACCGCATAGCCCAGCAGCACCGCCGTCGTGGTCGCGATGTCGAACCGGCTGCCGTCACGCACAGCCTTGCCGATTCCAAGCGGAATCGAGACCAGATAAATGAGGAGCGTGGACCATAGACCGAGCGAGATCGAAATCGGCATCCGGTTGAGCACCAGGGTCAGCACCGGCTGATCGAGAAAGAAACTCCGCCCGAGATGAAACGTTGCATAATTGCGTAGCATGTCCACGAACCGCGTGAGCGGCGGCTTGTCGAAGCCGAACATCTTGCGAATCTGGGCGATCAGCTGCGGATCGAGCCCCTGCTCGCCCCGATAAAGCCCCGGCCCCGCGGCCTCCGGCGCCCCCTGGCCGGTGACGCCGGACAACACCTGACCCTGCCCCTTGAAACGGGCGATCATCTCCTCAACCGGACCACCCGGCGCCAACTGCACGACCGCGAAATTGATGGCGATGATCCCGAACAACGTCGGAACGATCAGCAATATCCGCCGCAGCAGATAACCCGCCATCACTCGCCTCCGACGCTGCCCGCGCTTTCGCCCCAAAGGAAGGCCAGGGGGACGGCGTCCCCCTGGCCTTTCTTTCGGAGCGAAAGCGCGGGCAGCATCGAGTCTAAAGCCCGGCGCGGCGGGCGGCGTCGGTGGCGAGGGCCAGTTTTTCGTCGATCCACCAGGCGTCGAAGACGTAGCCCGAGCGCACGGGCTGCGTGGGGAAGCCGAAGCGGTTCCAATAGGCAAGGTTAAAGTAGTCCGAGTGCCATTGCGGCACGAGGTACCAGCCCCAGAGCAGCACGCGGTCGAGCGCGTGGGCGGTGGTGAGGAGGGTGGCGCGGTCGGGCGCGTCGATCAGCTTCTCCACCAGCGCGTCGACGACCGGGCTGCAGACGCCCATCAGGTTTTCGCTGCCGGGTGTATGGGCGGCGGCGCAGGTCCAGTAGTTGCGCTGTTCGTTGCCGGGGGTGTCGGATTCCGGGAAGACGGTGATCGTCATGTCGAAATCGAAATTGTTCATCCGCTCCTGATATTGCGCGGGATCGATCACGCGCACCGCGGCGGTGATGCCGAGGCGCTTGAGCCAGGTCGCGTAGGGAAGCGAGACGCGTTCGAAGGTAGGATCGGGGAGCAGGATCTCGAAGACGAAGGGCTGGCCGGCTTGGTTCACTAGCCTGCCGCCGCGCACGTGCCAGCCTGCCTCCGTCAGCATATGGAAGGCGGCGCGGAGTTCCTTGCCGTTGTTGCCCGAGCCGTCCGTGACCGGGAGGGTGAAGGGTTCGGTGAAGAGCTCGGGCGGGAGTTCCTTGCGGTAGGGCTCGAGCAAAGCCAGCTCGGCGCCTTGGGGAATGCCCGAGCTGGCGAGATCGCTGTTGGAGAAGTAGCTCAGCGAGCGTGTGTAGAGACCGTAGAAGAGATTCTTGTTCTCCCATTGGAAGTCGAAGGCCCAGGCCATTGCCTGGCGCACGCGCCGGTCGGCGAAGACGGCGCGGCGCGTGTTCATCGCGAAGCCTTGCATCCCGGTCGGCAGGTGGTAGCGGACGCGGCGAAGCTTGACGAGGCCCCGCTTGACGGCGGGGAAGTCGTAGCCGGTCGCCCAGTTCTTCGAGATGTTCTCGTTGCGGAAGTCGATGCTGCCGGCCTTGAATGCCTGGAAGGCGACCGTGTCGTCGGAGAAATATTCGGTGCGGATGGTGTCGAAGTTGTAGAGGCCGCGCGCGGTGGGAAGGTTGGCGGCCCAGTAATTTGGGTTGCGCTGATAGGTGATCGTACGGTCGAAGGCGAAGGAGGCGATGCGGTAGGGCCCGGAGCCGAGCGGCGGCGTGGCGAGCGGGCGCGAGAAATCGCGATGCGCGAAGAAGGCGGCGGGCAGGACGGGAAGCTCGCCCAGAATGAGCGGCAGCTCGCGGCTTTGCGTGGAGCGGAGGTGGAAGCGCACGGCGCGCGGCGAGAGCGGCGTGACCTTGTCCACCGCGCTGTAGTAGGCCCGGTAGAACGGCTGTCCCTCGTTGACCAGGGCGTTGAAGGTGAACACCACGTCGGCAGCGGTGACGTCGGTGCCGTCGTGGAAATGCGCGGCTTGATTGAGGGTGAAGGTGATGGTGGCACGGTCCGCGCTGATCTCGACGCTTTGGGCGAGGTGCGCGTACGCGGTGCCGGGTTCGTCGGCCGAGGCGACGAGGAGCGTGTCCCAGAGCCGCGAGAGGCCGTCAGCCGGCGTGCCGCGAATGATGTAGGGGTTGAAGCTGTCGAAGCTGCCGAGCGCGAAGAGCGCGACGCTGCCGCCCTTCGGCGCGTCGGGGTTGACGTAGGGGAAGGCGGTGAAGCCGGGCGGGAGCGCGGGCGGGCCGAGGAGGGAGATCGCGTCGGTGCGCGCGGGCGGCGTCGCGGCGCGGGCGAGCGTACCTCCGGCAAGGCCCCCCGAGACACCGAGAAGAAGCGAGCGACGCCGCATGATGTCCTCCGTTGCTGGAGCGCGTCTCCGGATATGGGCGAGCCCCCGTGCGCCGGCGGCCGCCTTTGCAGCTTACTCGCCGAGCAAGGCGAGCGCCGGCTCGAGCAGCGCGGGGTCGCCAACCGCCAGCACTTCCCCCGAGGCATCGGGGGCGAGCGCCCTGCCCTGCCAGTCGGTCAGCCGCCCGCCCGCGCCTTCGACGATAGGGACGAGCGCCGCCCAATCCCAGAGCTTGAGCGAGGCTTCCGCGATCACGTCGATCTGGCCCAGAGCGAGCAGGCCGTAGGCGTAGCAATCGCCGCCCCAGGTGATGCGCCGGCAGGCCGATTTCAGGCGGGCGAACCGCGCGGTCTCGGCGGCGCCGAACATCTCGGGCAGCGTGCAGGAGAGTTCGGCCGCGCCGAGGCCCGCGCAAGGCCGGCAGCCGGCGCGGCCGCCGAGCGGGCCCGAGAACCGCGTCGGGCGGCCGGCGAATCCGAGCCAGCGTTCGCCGGTGATCGGCTGGTCGATGAGGCCGAGGATCGGGCGCCCCGCGTCCAGGAGTGCTACCAGCGTGCCGAAGAGCGGGCGGCCGGTGATGAAGGCGCGCGTGCCGTCGATCGGGTCGAGCACCCAGCAGAAGCGCGCATCGGGCCGCTCATGGTCGAACTCCTCGCCGAGCAGGCCGTGGTCGGGGAAGCGTTCGGCGAGCACCGCGCGCATCGCGCGCTCGGCGGCGCGGTCGGCCCGGGTAACCGGGCTCAGGTCCGATTTTTGCTCGACCGCGAGCGGCGCGCGGAACCAGGGCCTGACGGCAGCGGCCGCCGCGGCCGCCGCGGCCTCGCCGGCCGCGAGCAGCGCCTCCGCAGGAGGAACGTCCAACGCGCCGCCAGTTACGGCTTCGCGGCGGCGGGCTTGGCCGCGGCCGGGGCGGCGGCAGGCTTTGCGGAAGAGGGCGCAGGCTTGGCCGGCGTCGCCGCGGGCAGCGGCACCGGGTGCGTGGAGAGCGTGCGGAGGAAGGCGATTACATCCGCGCGGGTTTGCGTTTGCGGAATCCCCGCGAAAGTCATGAGCGTGCCTGGTGCCACCGATTGCGGATCGTGCAGCCACAGATTGAGGTTGTGGTACGTCCAGGTGCCGCCGAGGCCCTTGAGCGCAGAGGAATAGTTGAACCCGGCAACCGAGGCGCGCGGCCGGCCGACCACGCCGTAGAGATCGGGGCCGATTTTGGCGCCGGCGCCGGCCGTATAGTTGTGGCACGCGGCGCAGACGGACTCGACGAACTGCTGGCCGGCCTTCACGTCCGCCTTGGCGAGCAGCGGCGCGATCGCCGGGACCGGCGCCGGCTTGGCGGCGGCCGGCTGGCCCGCCTGCTGCGCCTGCATCGCGATCTGGAGGACGGGCTTGGCGAGTTCCGTCGGGCTCACCACCCTATCCGCGATGAAGCCGGCGAGCATGAAGGCAATCCCGGCCACCAGCACGGCGGCGATGAGCTTGTTGACCTCCAGGCTGTCCATGCGGCGCTTCCCGTCCGATCTTGTTGCCCACCGAATTGGGACGGCTCGCGAGCAACATTGCGCCCCCGCCAGCACCCCCCTAAGGTGCCGCGCACCATAGGGAAACCGCCGGCTTGCTTCAACCCGCGCCCTTCCTGCGGCCGAACGGCGGCGCGACGATCGCAGAATGACCCGCACCATCGCTTTCCAGGGGCGCCCCGGCGCCTACTCCGATCTCGCCTGCCGCACCGCCTATCCCGGCCTTCGCACGCTGCCGTGCGAAAGCTTCGAGGCAACGATCGAGGCGGTGCGCGAGCACCGCGCCGATCTCGCCATGCTTCCCTGCGAGAACAGCCTCGCCGGGCGCGTGCCCGACATCCACCATCTCCTGCCCCAGAGCGGGCTCTTCGTGGTGGGCGAGCACTTCCAGAGGGTCGAGCATTGCCTCCTCGCGCCCAAGGGCGCCCGCTTGTCCGATGTCCGGCGCGTGCATTCGCACGCGGTGGCCCTCGGCCAGGTCCGCCTTCTGCTCAAGGAGATGGGTGTCGAGCCGGTAATCGAGGCGGACACCGCGGGCTCGGCGGCGCTGGTCGCCGAATGGAACCGCAGCGAGGACGCGGCGATCGCCTCGGCGCTGGCGGCCGAGATCTATGGTCTCGAAATTCTGCGCCGGAACGTCGAGGACGCGCCGCACAACACCACGCGGTTCTATGTGATGGCCCCGCGCCCCGAGACGCCGCCGGTGGACGCCAAGGCGGTGATGACGACGTTCGTGTTCCGCGTGCGCAACGTGCCTGCCGCGCTCTACAAGGCGCTCGGCGGATTCGCGACCAACGGCGTCAACATGACGAAGCTGGAGAGCTACATGCTGAACGGGCAGTTCACCGCGACGCAGTTCCTTTGCGACGTCGAAGGCCACCCGGAACAGCCAAGCCTGCGCAACGCGCTCGAGGAGCTCTCGTTCTTCTCGCGCGAGACGCGCGTGCTCGGTGTCTACGCAACCGCCGCGAGGCGCAACGCGGCGGATCCCGAGTAGCCCCGCTCCCGCAAAGTCAGGGACCCGCGGGCCGCACCGGCTCGACGCCGCCCGGCACGGCGAGCCCCTTGTCCTGCAGGCAGCGGAGCGTCGCCTGGTTCAACAGGTACTGGAGCTGGCCTTGCGAGCCCAGCGAGGCGCTCGGGATCTGCATCATTTGGATCCTGAGCGCGTGCACCTGGGGATCGTTATACGCTTGGCGGCGGCAGACGGCCTCGGGCGAATTGTCGCCGCCACCGCTACAGGCAGCGAGCAGCAAGGCAGCGATTGGCGCCAGTAGGCGAAGCTTCATGCCGCATTTCCCCGAGGGTGACCGTCCGGGCGGACGCCGAAGGAGGGCCAGGAATAGCATCCATGACGATACGGGAAAGAGCCTCGATCGCGCGCGTGGCCGCCGAAGCGAGGGGCAGGACAGCCGGAGAACGGTGGAATGGCCCCTGAGGCAATGATCGCAGCCGGGCACGCGGCGCTGCACAACGCGCACCAGGCCATCCTGCTCGGCGGCGGCCTCGGGGTGCTCAGCATCCTCGCCGGCATCGTCTCGCGCCGAATCGGTGCGCCGATGCTGCTCGCCTTCCTCGCTCTCGGCATGCTGGCCGGCGAGGACGGCCTGCTCGGCATCCATTTCGGCGATTACGCGACCTCCTACCTCATCGGCAGCGTGGCCCTGGCGGTGATCCTCTTCGAGGGCGGCCTCAAGACGCCGGTCTCGATGCTGCGGCTGGCCTTCTGGCCCGCGCTGGTGCTCGCCACGGTGGGCGTCGCCGTGACCGCCGGCATCGTCGGCGGCGTCGTCGCCGTGCTCGACCGGCTGGCGCTCCTGCCGGCATTCCTCGTGGGCGCCGTCGTTGCGCCGACCGACGCGGCGGCGGTCGCGGTCCTGCTCCGCACCTCGGGCGCGGCGCTGCCGGAGCGGCTCGCGGCCCTCCTCGAGGTGGAGTCCGGCCTCAACGACCCGATGTCCGTGTTCCTCACGCTTCTCCTGATCCATCTCATCGTCGCGCCCGGCTCGCTCGGCGTGGGCGGTGCTGCGGCTCTTCTGCTCGAGGCGATGGCCGGCGGCGCCGTGCTCGGGCTCGTCGGCGGCCGGCTGCTCGGCTGGGGGATGCAACGCCTCCCGTTGGAGCCGGCGCTGGCGACCGTCTTCCTCCTCAGCGCCGCGCTCGGCCTCTTCGGCATCGCCCAGCTCGTGGGCGCGAGCGGCTTCCTCGCCGTCTATCTGGCCGGCATCGTCACCCGCGCCACGAGCAGCCGCATGCGCGAGGGGATTGCCCCCTTCTTCGAGGGCATGGCCTGGGTCTCCCAAATCGTCCTCTTTCTCATGCTGGGCCTCCTCGCCACCCCACATCTTCTGCCGCAATACCTTCCGGGCGCGATCGGCGGCGCCGCCGCGCTGATCTTCCTCGCCCGCCCGGCGGCCGTCTTCGGCACGCTGCTACCCTTCCGGCTGCCCTGGCGCGAGGCCGCCTTCGCCTCCTGGGTGGGGCTGCGCGGCGCGGTCCCGATCTATCTCAGCATCATCCCCGCCCTCGGCGATCCCGGGCGCGGCGGGAGCCTGTTCGCCAGCATCTTCATCGTCGTCATCCTCTCGCTCATCGTCCAGGGCTCGACGGTCGCCCTCTCCGCCCGCCTCCTCGGGTTCGGAACGAGGCCGGCGGGCGCTGCCTCGCACGGCTGACGCGCATGGGCTAGAAGCCCTCGCCGTGACCGTCCGCACCCGCTTCGCCCCAAGCCCGACCGGCATGCTGCATATCGGCAGCGCGCGCACCGCCCTCTTCAACTACCTCTTCAGCCGCCATCACGGCGGCACCTACCTGCTCCGGATCGAAGACACCGACCAGGCGCGCAACACCGAAGCCGCGATCCGCGCCATCCTCGACGGGCTCGCATGGCTCGACCTCCGCCCCGACGAGCCGCCGCTCTTTCAGTCCACCCGCGCTTCCCGCCACCAGGAGGTGGCGCGCGCGCTGCTCGCCGCCGGCCGCGCCTATCTCTGCTTCTGCACGCCCGAAGAGCTCGCCGCGATGCGCGAGAAGGCGTTGGCCGAGGGGCGGCCGCCCCGCTACGACGGGCGCTGGCGCGACCGCGATCCGGCCGAGGCTCCCCCCGGCGTCGCGCCCGCGATCCGTCTCAAGGCGCCGCGCGAAGGCGAGACAATCGTCCACGACCTCGTCCAGGGCATCGTGCGCGTGGCGAACGCCGAGCTCGACGACATGATCATCCTGCGCGGGGACGGCACGCCCACCTACCAGCACGCGGTCGTGGTGGACGACCACGACATGGCGATCACCCACGTGATCCGCGGCGACGACCATCTCACCAACACCTTCCGCCAGATGCAGATCTACCAGGCGATGGGCTGGGACCCGCCCCGCTTCGCCCATATCCCGCTGATCCACGGGCCCGACGGGGCCAAGCTCTCGAAGCGCCACGGGGCGCAGAGCGTCGTCGAGTTCCGCGAGCAGGGGTTCCTTCCGGAGGCGCTCTGCAACTACCTGCTGCGGCTCGGCTGGGGGCATGGGGACGCGGAGATCCTCTCGCGCGAGGAGGCGATCCGGCTCTTCGATCTCGACGGTGTCGGCCGCGCCCCGAGCCGGATGGACTACGCGAAGCTCACCCA
>DATJTV010000089.1:0-5432 GCA_035503055.1 Acetobacteraceae bacterium | reverse complement strand
GGCTGTGGCAGGGCCGGAGAAATCCCGGGTTGGCGAAGACGAGCGCCGGCGGAAGCTTTCCCTCGGCGAGCAGGCGCTGCGGGCCGTAGAGGTCGGCGAGGATCGCCGCCATCAGCCGCGCGCGCTGCGCGAGCCCGGCCTCGAGTGCCGCGAACTCGGCCCCGGCGAGCGGCAGCGGCACCGGGTCGCAGCGCCAGATGTTCGCGGTCTCGAACTTTCCCGGCTCGCCGGCGGCTGGCAGCACGGCCGCCACGCCCTCCTCCTCGAAGGCGAGGTCGAGGCGGCGCGCCCGCTCGGCAAGCCCGCCCTCGCCCAAATTCGCGACCCCGCCGAGCACCGGCCGCCAATGCGGGCGCAGCCGTCCCTGCCCGTCGACCATCTCGTCGATGCCGGTGGCGAGGGCCGCGTCGTTCATGCGAAGGCGCGCAGATCGAGCGTGCGGGGGTGCTCGCGCGGCATCCTTTCACGCGCCGCGGCGTGTGGTTCGGCCATTGGGCCGGGCGTGTGGCCGAAGGGGAAGAAGCGGGCGCGGCGCCGCGCCTCCGCCTCGTTCGCGTTCACCGGGAAGCGCTCGTACGCGCGGCCGCCCGGGTGGGCGGCATGGTAGGTGAGGCCGCCCAGGCTGCGCCCGTTCCAGCGGTCGTAGAGGTCGAAGACGAGCGGTGTCTCGATACCGATCGTCGGATGCAGCGCCGCCGCCGGCGCCCACGCCTTGAAGCGCACGCCCGCGACGTAAAGGCCCGCGGTCGCCGTGGGCGCGAGCGGCACGGCGACGCCGTTGCAGGCAAGCGTGAAGCGCTCGCCCGCGAATCCCTCGACCCGCGCCTCGACCCGTTCGACCGAGCTGTCCACGTAGCGCACCGTGCCCGCGGCGGCCGCCTCCTCACCGAGCACGTGCCAGGGCTCGAGCGCGTGCCGCAGCGAGAGTGTCATGTCGTGCACGGTGACGGCGCCGATCTCGGGGAAACGGAACTCGAGATGGGGCGCGAACCACGCGGGATCCAGGCGGAACCCGCGCTCCGCCAGGGTTGCGAGCGCCTCAGTGAAATCGGCCTCGACATAGTGGCGCAGCATGAAGTCATCGGCGAGGCGGGTGCCCCAGCGGATCAGCGGGCGCTCGTAGGGGATCTCCCAGAAGGCGGCGAGCGCGGACCGCATCAGCAGCATCTGCACCGCCGAAAGCTCGGCGTGGGGCGGCATCTCGAAGGCGCGGAACTCAACCAGCCCCTGCCGGCCGGCAGGTCCGTCCGGCGCGTAGAGCTTGTCGATGCAGAACTCCGTCCGGTGCGTGTTGCCGGTCACGTCGACGAGCAGGTTGCGGAAGATGCGGTCCACCAGCCAGGGCGAGGTCTCGGCTTTCGGATGGATGCGCGAGAAGGCGATCTCGATCTCGTGGAGCTGGTCGCCGCGCGCCTCGTCGAGCCGCGGATGCTGGCTCGTCGGGCCGATGAAAAGGCCGCTGAAGAGGTAGGAGAGGGAAGGGTGGTTGTGCCAGAAGCCGATCAGCGACTTGAGCAGATCGGGGCGGCGGAGAAAGGGGCTTGCCGCCGGCTCGGCCGCCCCCATCACGACATGGTTGCCCCCGCCGGTGCCGACATGTCGGCCATCGAGCATGAATTTTTCGGCAGCCAACCCTTCCGCGCGCGCCGCGTCGTAGAGCTCCGTCGTGCGCCGGACCTGTTCGGAAAAGCTCCTGGCCGGCGGAATGTTGACCTCGAGCACGCCCGGATCGGGGGTGACCGAGAAGTGCGTGAGCCGCGGGTCGCGCGGCGGCAAATAGCCTTCGAGCACCACTTTGCAGTCGAGGCTCGCGGCCGTGTCCTCGACCGCGGCGGCGAGGTCGAGCCAGTCCTCGGCGGCGAAGAGCGGAGGAAAGAAAACGTGGATCCTGCCTTCCCGCGGCTCGATCGTGAGCGCGGTGCGGACGATGTCGGGCTCCTCGCGGCCGATCTCGGGCGCAGGCTGAGCCACTGGGCGGAAGAGCCCACTCTCGCCGCCGGGGCTCGGGGTGCGCGCGGCGACACGGCGAAAGAATTGCGCCGGCGGAAGCGGCGGGCGCGGCGCGAATGGATCGGGCTCAGCCTCCTGCTCCAGCCGCTCCGGCGACACCCACGGCAGGCTCTCCAGCGGCAGCCGGAGCCCGATCGGGGAATCGCCGGGAACGAGGAACATCTCGCCCGCGCGAAAGAACCATTTCCCCGATTGCCAGCGCCGCGTGCCGTCGGCGGCGACGCGGCGGAGCGGCAGCACGCTGCCCGCCGATTCCGCAAGGCCCCGGCCGAATATCCGGGCGAGGCGCTCGCGCTCGAGCGGATCGGCGAGCCGGCTCGCCTCCGCAAGCACGTTCGCGGGCAGGCGTCCTTCGCGCCAGAGGTAATAGTGCACGTCCTCGTGCGCGGCGATAAGAAAGGCGGGATCGATCTGCAGCCGCTCGGCAAGCATCGCCGCGAAATGCTGCGCGTCGGCGGCGGTGGCGCCGCCGCTCTCTTCCTCGGCGGCGAAGAGCTCGGCGCGGCGCCATACCGGCTCGCCGTCGGCGCGCCCATGCGCGTAGAACGCCCAGCGCGGCAGCGGTTCGCCGGGATATTGCTTGCCCATCGTGTATTGCAGGGCCGCGCCGGGCATCCAGAGCGGTGCGAGGCGGCGAAGCAGCCGCCCGGCATAGCGCGATTTGGTGGGGCCGAGCGCGGTCGTGTTCCATTCCGGAGCATCGCGGTCGGTGGCGGCGACGAAGGTCGGCTCGCCGCCCATCGTGAGCCTGATCCCTTGCCGATCCATGATGCGGTCGAGACGTTCGCCGCCGGCCACGATCTCGCGCCAGACCGACTCGGCATAGGGTTTGGTCACGCGCGGCGTCTCGCGGATCCGCCGCACCTCCATCTCATGGGCGAAGGAGACTTCGCTGCGCTCGACCATGCCCGTGATGGGTGCTGCGGAGATCGGATCCGGGCTCGCGGCGAGCGGAATGTGGCCTTCGCCCGCCAGCAGTCCGGACGTGGCGTCGAGGCCGACCCAGCCGGCGCCGGGCAGATAGACCTCCGCCCAGGCGTGTAGATCGGTGAAGTCCGCCGCCGGGCCGGGCGGGCCGTCGAGCGGCTTCTCGTCCGCCACGAGCTGGATCAGGTAGCCCGAGACGAAGCGGGCGGCGAAGCCTAAGCCCCGCAGCGCCTGGACCATCACCCAGGCGGAATCGCGGCAGGAACCGCGCGCCTTGCCGAGCGTCTCCTCGACCGGCCAGATGCCGGGCTCGGGCCGCACGATGTAGGCGATACGCTCGGCGACCCGCCCGTTGAGCGCGACCAGCATATCGACCGTGCGGGCGGGGCCTGGTGGCGTCGCGGCAAGCAAATCGGCGAGCAGCGGGCCCGGTGGCGCCCGGTCGCGATAGGGAAAGAGCTCGTGCTCGAGCAGCGGATCGTAGGCGAAGGGCCAGGTCTCCGCGTCCGGCTCGAGGAAGAAATCGAACGGGTTGATCGTCGCCATGTCGGCGATCAGATCGACCGTGACCGAGAATTCCTGCACGCGCTCGGGGAAGACGACGCGGGCGAGGAAGTTCCCTTGCGGGTCCTGCTGCCAGTTGAGGAAGTGCGGATCAGGCGCCACCGCGAGCGCGTAGGAGAGGATCGGCGTGCGGGTGTGCGGAGCAGGGCGCAGACGGATCACCTGCGGTCCGAGCGAGACCAGCCGGTCGTAGCGGTAGGTCGTGCGGTGGGTCAGGGCGACGTGGATCGACATCTGGCTGGGCTCGGTCCGGCGGGAAGGGGGCAGGGATTGTGCATAAACGCGGCAGGCTGGGCGAGAGGGAATGCGGCTTCCTTCGGGTTCACCGAAGCGTGTAGGCTTGTCGCGTGGTGGCAAGCTGCCGCAACAGGGAAGCAACAGAATGGACGTGGCAGCCGAAGATCCGTTCCGCGGCTATGATCCCGGCCCCTTTTTTTGCGAGCTTGACGCGGCGCGCGGAGGCGATGGCGGTGCCGCGGCGACGATCCGGCACCGCATCGCCGCCCTGGGCCTCGCCGCGCTCAGAAGCCGGGCGCGAGCGGCGGAGACCGACCTTTTCAACCTCGGCATCACCTTCACCGTCTATTCCGAGGCCAACGCGATCGACCGCATCCTGCCCTTCGACTGCATCCCGCGGGTGATCACCGCCGCCGAGTGGGAGCGGCTCGATCGCGGCGTGCGCCAGCGGGTGGCTGCCCTCAACGCCTTCCTCGATGATATCTATCACGCGCGGCAGATCCTGAAGGACGGCGTCGTGCCGGCCGACCTCGTGCTCGGCAACGCGAACTACCGAAGCGAGATGGAGGATTTCCCGGTCCGCTTCGGAACTTACGTGCATATCGCCGGAATCGATATCGTGCGCGACCAGGAGGGCGAGTTCCGCGTCCTGGAGGACAACGCCCGCACGCCCTCGGGCGTCTCGTACGTGGTCGAGAACCGGCATCTTATGCTGCGCGCCTTCCCCGACGTGATGTCCGGGATGCGGCTTCAACCGGTCGATGACTACGGCCAGCGGCTGCGCGCGGCACTCACCGAGATCGCGCCTGAGGGGGTGCTCGATCCCCAAGTCGTGCTACTCTCGCCCGGCATCTACAATTCGGCCTATTTCGAGCACGTGTTCCTCGCCCGCGAGATGGGCGTGCCGCTGGTCGAGGGAAGCGATCTCTGCGTCGAGAACGAGCGGGTCTTCATGCTGACCACCGCCGGGCTGCGCCCGGTGCACACGATCTACCGGCGCATCGGGGACGAGTTCCTTGACCCCACGGTCTTCCGCGCAGACAGCCTGCTCGGCGTCGCGGGGCTGCTCGGCGCCTGGCGGCGGGGGCATGTGGCACTCGCCAACGCGGTCGGGACCGGCGTCGCCGACGACAAGGCGATCTATGCCTACATGCCGCGGATCATCCGCTACTATCTCGGCGAGGAAGCGATCCTGCCGAACGTCGAGACGCATATCTGCCGCGAGGCGGCGGGCCTTCAGTACACGCTCGATCATCTCGACGAGCTGGTCGTCAAGCCGGTCGGCGAGTCGGGCGGCTACGGCATCACCATCGGGCCGCGGGCGTCGGCCGCCGAGCTCGAGCGGGCGCGCGCCGCACTCGCCGCCGATCCCGCCAACTGGATCAGCCAGCCGGTGGTCGGGCTCTCGGTCGGGCCTACCCTCTGCGAGGAGGGAATCCGGGCCCGCCATCTCGATCTTCGTCCCTTCGCCGTCACTGGCCGCGAGAGCTGGGTCCTGCCGGGCGGCCTCACGCGCGTCGCGCTCAAGCCCGGCAGCCTGATCGTCAATTCCTCGCAGGGCGGCGGCTCGAAGGATACGTGGGTCCTGGCGGCCGGGGCGCCGGGGTGAATCTCGCGCCGCCGCTGCTCGCGCGCTACGCGGAAAGCCTCTTCTGGATGGCCCGCTATCTCGAGCGGGTGGAGAACATCGCGCG
>DATJTV010000088.1:0-4137 GCA_035503055.1 Acetobacteraceae bacterium | reverse complement strand
GGCGGCCAAGGGGGCGGCACCGCCGCCGCCGCCCGCGCCGGCCGAGCTTCTCAGGGTCTGCCGGTGGGGCCCGGAGGGCGGGCATGCGGCCGATCTGCTCATGGTCCTCTGCCACGGCATGGGCTCGAACGGCGAGAGCATCCTCGAGATCGCGCCCAAGTTCGGCCGGTTGCTGCCGCGGGCGCTGTTCGTCGCACCGAGCGGGCCGGAGGAGGCGCCGCGGGGCGGCGACGGGCACGCCTGGTTCGATGCGCGCGACCGCAGGCCGGCGGTGCTGGAGGCAGGGGTGCGGCGCGCGGCCGCGGCGCTCGACGCGGTGATCGACTTCGAGCTCGAGCGGGCGGGGCTGGCGCGGGACGCCTATGCGCTCGCGGGCTACAGCCAGGGGGCGATGACGGCGCTCTTCGCGGGGCTCAGGCGCAACCCGGGACCGCGGGCGATCTTCTGCTATGCCGGGGCGCTGATCGCGCCGGAGACGCTGGCCGAGGAGCTGGCGAACCGGGCGCCGGTGATGCTGGCGCACGGGCTCGCCGACCCGGTGGTGCCCGCCTTCTATTCGCGCGACGCGGAGCGGGCGCTGAGGGCGGCCGGGGTGCCGGCGCAGGGGGTCTATCTGCCGGGGGCGGGGCACAACATGGGCGGGCCGGCGCTGCAGGCCGGGCAGGAGTTCTTCCGCCGCTGGCTGCTGTCCGAGGTGGCGGCACCGGCTGCCCGGCCGGCGGCGGCGCGGCGCTTCTTCGCCGATGGCTGATGCGCCGGCGCTGCTCGACGGGCCGCGCTATGGGCCGAAGGGCGGGCGGAAGGCGGAGGCGCTGGTGGTGCTGTGCCACGGGCTCGGGGCGGACGGGCACGATTTGATCGACCTCGCGCCCTATTGGGAGAAATCGCTGCCGGGCGCCTGCTTCGTGGCACCGGATGCGCCGGAGCGGAACGGGATGGGGCCGTTCGGGCGGCAATGGTTCGACCTCGCGGACCGGACGCCGGCGCATCTCGAGGCGGGGGTGCGGCGGGCGGCCCAGCAGCTCGATGCGTTCATCGATGCCGAGCTGGCGCGGCTCGGGCTGGCGGGGAACGCCTATGCGCTGATGGGGTTCAGCCAGGGGGCGATGACGGCGCTCTTCACCGGGCTCAGGCGGAACCCGGGGCCACGGGGCATCCTCGCCTTCTCGGGCGCGCTGATTGCGCCGGAGAGGCTCGCGGCGGAGCGGGCGAACGAGGCGCCGGTGCTGATCGTGCACGGCGAGGAGGACGCGGTGCTGCCGGTGTTCCTCTCGCGCCAGGCGGAGCAGCAGCTCGAGGAAGCGGGGGTGGAGGTCGAGGCGCTCTATGTGCCGCGCCTCGGGCACGGGATCGACGATTCGGGGCTCTCGGCGGGGGCGCTTTTTCTTCAACGTGTCTTCGCGCGAGGCTGAGGGGTGGCTTGCGGGACCGGCGCGGCTCTGCGATAAGGTCAGCCGATTTCGGTGGCACACAAGCGCTCGCGGTTGTTGAGCATTCGACCTACCAGTGCTTGTCCCACCTTCCTCGCCGATATAGGAGCGGCGGTTGCCGGACGGTGGCCAACAGTTCCCCGCGCTGGTGCTGAACGCGGATTTCCGTCCCCTCTCCTATTTTCCCCTCTCGTTGTGGTCCTGGCAGGATGCGGTGCGGGCCGTGTTCCTCGACCGCGTCTCGGTGCTCAACGAATACGAGGTGGAGGTGCGCTCGCCGTCGCTGGCGATGCGGCTGCCGAGCGTCATCGCGCTCAAGGATTACGTGACGACGGCGCGGCGGCCGGCCTTCACCCGGTTCAACGTGTTTCTGCGCGACGGGTTCACCTGCCAGTACTGCGCGGTGCGGCATCCGGCGCCGGACCTCACCTTCGACCATATCATTCCGCGCTCGCGCGGCGGGCGGACGGTGTGGGAGAACGTCGTGACGGCGTGCGGGGTGTGCAATCTGCGGAAAGGCGCGCGGCTGCCGCGCGAGTGCCGGATGTACCCGATGCAGCCGCCGGAGCGGCCGACGACGTGGGAGCTGCAGGAGCGCGGGCGGGGATTTCCGCCGAACTATCTGCACGAGAGCTGGCGCGACTATCTCTATTGGGACAGCGAACTCGAGAGCTGAGCCTGCTCTGATCAATATCCGACGACGACGGCGACATCGCCGAAGACGCCGCGCTTGTCGGTGCCTGGTGCGGGGACGAGCTGCCAGCCGAGATCGAAGTTGAGATCGGCGTAACGGCCGAGAGTGGCGTGCAGAGCCACGCCCACGCTCGAGAGGTTGGCCTTGTTGACTTCATCGGGAATCGGCTCGACCTGCGAGACCAGCGCATAGTCCCAGAAAATTCCGGCCTGCTCCTGATCTCGCACCGGGGTGGAAAGATCGAGAAGTCGGGAAAAGCTGAAGGCGGGGCCGCGGATCTCGTTGCTGAGGAGCACGCCCTGGCTGCCGAGTGCGGTGTCCGTATAGTAGCCGCGGACGCTGTCGGGGCCGCCGGCGCCGAGCTGCTCGCTATAGAGCAGGTTGCGGTTGGAGACCTGGCCGAGGGCGCGGCCGATCCAGGAGAAGCCGGCGGGGAGGAAGGTGACCCGCGTCAGGCCGGCGCGGTCATAGACGTAATTGGCCGCCGAGCCGGGGACCAGGGTCTGGAAGGCCTCGTCGTTGTTCGCCCCGGTCATGCCGCCCGGGCTCAGCACGAGCTGGTTCTGGAACACCGTCTGGCCGTACGGGTCGGTGAGCGTGGCGTCGTAGATCAGGGGGAACTGGTCGATCTCGGCCTGGCCGGTGAAGACGCTCACGCCGCCGAACTCGAGATCGTTGTTGGTGGTCTTGAAGTCGTAGCCGAGCTGGACGTCCTCGGTGAGGCCGAGCCCGCCCGGCAGGGCGAGACGAGGGAGCGTGTGGACGTAGCGCAGGCTCGCCTGGCCGCTGCGGCCGGGCTCCGTGAAATCGGAGCCGATATCCGGGTTCTCGGTGGCGTAGGAGCCGAAGACGAGGAGCCGGTCGCGCCAGGGCAGCGGGATCGACCAGCTGAGCGCGTGGGCGCTGTAGGCGCCGGAGATGCTGCGGGTGAACTGATAGGAGAGGAGCTGGTCGAGGCCCGCGACATTGCCCCAGGTGCCGCCGATGCTCCACTCGCCGAGGCCGAGCGAGGGAACGCCCGCATTGTCGTAGGCGGCGTAGAGATGGACCGGCAGGCGGTCTTTGGTGGCGAGCACGACGTTGGTGGTGCCGGGCGCGGCTCCGGGCTCGAACATCGCGTTGACGCTGCGGAAGGGGTTGGCGTTGAGCCAATCGAGGTCCGACTGCACGCCGGGCAGGGTGAGGGTCTGGCCGGGCGCGAGCCCGCTCTCGTTGCGGAGCAGGGCGCTCGAGAACCAGCGATTGCCGGAGACCGTGACCGTGCCGACGCGATACTCGGTCACGACGACCTGGACGATGCCGGAGGAGACGTTCTGTGGCGGGACGGTGACCGAGACGAAGGGCCGGCCGTGCTTGCGATACCAGTCGCCGGTGAGGCGGGTGATCGCCTGGAGATCGGCGAAGGTGAGCGGCCGGCCGATGAAGGGGACGAGCGTGCGGCTGAAGCCGGGCTTGGCGAGCAGCGCGAGGCCGGGGGCGGCGATTCCGCTTGGCCCGGCGCTGCCGGGGGCCAGGCCCGCGGGGCGGAGCGCCGATTCCGCGGGGAGGAAGACCAGCCCCTTGAGCGCGGGGAGGATGACCTGGTTCGACGAAGGCACCGGCGGCGGCGGCGCGGGCGGCGCGACGGTGGGCGGCGCGGCGGGGGCGGGAACGCGCGGGGCGATCCGCTGATAGGCCTGGGCGTGCGCCAGCGCGGGCAGGAGAGTGGCGAGCAGCGCCGCCAGGAGGGGGCGCGTGCGGGGGAGAAAAGGGCGGATCAGAACCCTCCCTGGAGCGAAACGGCGGGCGGAGCCGGCGGGAGGGTGATCCCGAGATGGCGGTTGCGGCCGGTGAGGATGAGGACCTGTTCGGCGCCGGCCGCGAGCGGGAGGCCGGTGGAGAGCGTGATCTCGCCGGGGCCGAAGAGAAGCCCGGCGGCGTCTTCCTCGGCGATGACCGAAGGCAGCGGGCCGATTCCGTTGGCGCCGAGGACCATGAGCGCCCCCGCGCCGCCGGTCGGCGCCGGCTGCGGCA
>DATJTV010000087.1:0-5191 GCA_035503055.1 Acetobacteraceae bacterium | reverse complement strand
TCGCGGTCCTGCTGCAAGCGGATGACGGTTCCATCATCGGCGCCGCCCGCCTCTCGGCAGCCCCCTCCTAGAGCGGGATGCTTTCGCTCACGCTCGCTTATCCCGCTCTAGGTCTTTGTTTTTCCCGCGTGATTCAGACCTGCGGCGCCGGGGTCCCTGCGAACGAGTTCGCGGGGGACCCCGATTCCGCCTTCGGTCATCACGCTCTAGCGCCGGGGCGCCAATGGGTGACGTGACAAGGACCGGTGACGGAACGTGCGCGATCGCCGTCATGGCCAAAACCCCCGAGGTCGGCCGCTCGAAAACGAGGCTCTGCCCGCCGCTCAGGCCCGAGCAGGCCGCCACGCTGGGCGCTGCCTTCCTTCGCGATACGACCGAAAATCTGCGCGCGGCGGCACGCGATGCACCGATCGCGCGCTACGCGGCGTACGCGCCGGTCGGCACCGAGTACATTCTCCGCGAGCATCTCGCCGCGGGCACAAGGCTCATCCCGGCGGACGGCAGCATCCCGCCGACGCCGGGCGTGGAAGGGTTCGGCCGTTGCCTGCTGCACGCCATCCAGGGAATGCTGGCCGAAGGGCACGAGGCAGCCTGCGTGCTGAGCTCCGACATCCCGACCCTCCCCACGCATCATCTGGTGCAGGCGGCGCTTGCCTCGATGGCCTCGCCACGGTCCGCCGCGGGAAGGATCGTCCTCGGCGCCTGCGACGATGGCGGCTATTATCTCCTCGGCATGAAGGCACCGCACGCCTCTCTCTTCGCGGACATCGCCTGGAGCACCGCTTCCGTCGCTGAGGCAACCCGCGCCCGCGCCCGCGCCCTTGGCCTCGAAGTGTTCGAGCTCGAGCCCTGGTACGACGTGGATGATGCGGACTCGCTCACGACGCTGCTCGAGGAGCGCGCCGGCTACGCGGCCCCGAGCACCGCGGCCGCAATCGAGCGTCTCGGCCTCCGTGCGGCGCTCGCTTCGTCATGAGGCGATCCTTCCTCGCCCTCCTCGGCCTCGGCGCGCTCCTCGCGGTACTCACGCTCGCAACGCTTGCCCTGCACGTGCCACGCCTGGACACGGAAGATCGCATCACGCGCCAGAACGACATCGTCGTCCTGATGATGGCCGCGGCCGCGGTCTATTTCCTCGCCGTTCGCCTGGTCCTCCGCCACTCTTTCCCTAAGCACACTTTCTGGGCCGTGATCTTCATCGCCGTAGCACTCCGCGCGCTGCTCGTCGCTGCGCCGCCCTTCCTCTCGAGCGATGTCTACCGCTATGTCTGGGATGGCCGCGTCCAGGCCGCCTTCATCAATCCCTACCGCTACATTCCCGCCGATCCCGCCCTTTCCTTCCTGCGCGACCGGCGCGTCTATCCCCACATCAACCGGCGCAACTACGCTCGGACGATCTATCCGCCGATGGCGGAGCTCGTCTTCGCCGCGGTCGGCCGCATCCGCGACAGCGTGACGGCGATGAAGCTCGCCATGGTGGGCTTCGAGGTCCTTGGCGTCGCCTGCATGCTGAAGCTGCTCCTTCTGGCCGGCCTGCCGCGCGAACGGATCCTCATCTATGCCTGGAATCCGCTCGCACTCTGGTCCTTCGCCGCGGGCGGCCATGCCGATGCACTGGCCATCGGGCTGCTCGGCCTCGCCCTTCTGCTCAGGGCGCGTCATCGCGACGGTTGGGCGGGCGCCGTGCTCGGCGCTGCCACGCTGGTGAAATTCCTGCCCGTCGTCGTCGCACCCGCCTTCGTGCGCGGCGGCCGGTTCTGGCGTCCCGCCCTCGCCGGTGCCGCCGTCATCGCCGCACTCTACCTGCTCTACAGCTCCGCCGGCCGCCATGTGCTGGGCTTCCTGCCCGCGTATGGCGCGCAGGAAGGCTACGACGCCGGCAGCGGCTTCTGGCTGCTCGAAGGCCTCGCCAAGCTCGTCGCACTCCCAAGCTGGGCAACGCTCGCCTATCTCGTCCTCGCCGCTTCTTCCCTCGGAGCACTGGCACTCTTCATCCTTCGCCGCCATAACCCCGAGAGTGCGGGCGACATCACGCTCCTCTGTCGCGACACCGCAATCCTCGCTGCCTGCACCATGGTCGCCCTCAGCCCGCATTATCCCTGGTATTTCGCCTGGCTCGCCTTGCCCGCGATCGTCGCGCCGACGCGCGCCGTGCTCTGGCTCTCGGCCGCGCCGCTGCTCCTCTATATCGCGCCCTGGCCGCACGGGGAGTTCCTCTGGCGCGGCCTCATCTACCTTCCGGCGGCAGCTTTCCTCGCCGCCGATCTTCTCCGCCGCAGCTTCCGCAGCCCGCGCTTCTCCCTCGCCCCGAAAGGAGACCAGGAATGTCCCATGCGGCAACCCTGAAAGACCCGCGCCGCTATTTCGAGGGCGTCGCCGCGGACCGTCACGCTTACGCCGACGCCCCGCCCGTCTGCCTCTATCTCGAGACCACGAACCGCTGCAACCTCCTCTGCGAGACCTGCCCGCGCACCTTCGAAACGCTCGAGCCGCCGGCGGACATGAGCTGGGAGCTCTTCACGCGCATCGTTGATCAGGTGCCCAACGTCGCCCGCGTGGTTCTGCATGGCGTGGGCGAGCCCATGCTGGTGAAGAACCTGCCGGCGATGATCCGCTACCTCAAGGACCGCGGCATTTACGTGCTGTTCAACACCAATGGCACGCTGATGCAGCCCAAGCGCTTCCAGGAATGGATCGACACCGGCCTCGACGAGCTCCGCGTCTCGCTCGACGCCGCCGACCGCTCTTCCTATCTCAAGGTCCGCGGCAAGGATTTCTTCAACCGCATCGTCCGCAATCTCGGCGCCTTCACCACCTACCAGAGAGAAACCGGCGCGGTCTCGCCGCGCGTCTCGCTCTGGCTCACCGGCCTCAAGGAGACGGTCGCCGAGCTGCCCGCCTTCGTGCGCCTGGCAGCCGAGATGGGTATCGCCGAGGTGCATCTCCAGCGCCTCGTTTTCGACGAGGATGGCTACGGCATGGCGAGCGCCGATCAGTCCCTCTTCGAGAACACGCAGGCCGAGGAGCGCGCCGCCATCGAGGCAGCGCAGGCGATCGGCGCGGCGCTCGGCGTGACGCTCGACGCCTCCGGCGCCACCGAGCCCGGCCTCAGCCTCAAGCGCCAGGACGACCGCGCCTGGTCGACCTGTCGCAGGCCGTGGTCGCTCATGTATTTCACCGCCCATGGGCGGGCGTTGCCGTGCTGCATCGCCCCTTTCTCCGTGCGCGGCTATTCCAACTACACTCTCGGCGATGCGACGCAGCAGGATCTTAGGGAGATCTGGAACAGTCCGGCCTACCGGGACTTCCGCACCTCACTCCTCTCCGACACGCCGCCGTCTCCTTGCCGCAACTGCGGGATGCGCTGGAGCTTGTAGCGCCGGTCATCCCCACCCTAAAAACATAGCCGTTTCGAGACGGCAACCTCCACGCAAGAGCCGAAGAGGCCACCTCATGAGCCTGACGCAACCCGTTCCTGAGATCCTCCCGGAGAGGCAGAAGCCGACTCTCGCACCCCCGCGCGCCCGCAAGCTGCATCCCTTGCCCATCCGGGTGATGCATTGGCTGAACGCGCTCGCGATGCTGATCATGATCGGCTCCGGCTGGGGCATCTACGATGATTCCGTCATCTTCCATTTCATCTACTTTCCCCACTGGATCCGCCTCGGCACCTGGGCGGCGCAGAGCCAGCAATGGCATTTCGCCGGGATGTGGCTGCTCGCGCTGAACGGCGCCGCCTATCTCGCCTATGGCATCGTCACCGGGCGGCTCTACATGCGCCTGCTGCCGATCCGCCTGCGCGACCTCGTAACCACCGTCCGCGAGACGGTCCATCTCCATCTGGCGCACGAAGACCTCACCACCTACAACGCCGTCCAGAAGCTGCTCTACATCGTCGTGATCCTCGCCGGCATATCCCAGGTCGTCTCGGGGCTGGCGATCTGGAAGCCCGTCCAGTTCTCGGGATTGACCGCGCTCCTCGGGGGCTTCCAGTCGGCCCGCCTGATCCATTTCCTCGGCATGTCCGTCATCGTCGGATTTCTCGTCGTGCACGTGGCGCTATCGCTTCTCGTGCCCCGCACATTGCTCGCGATGCTGACCGGCGGCCCGCGCGTGGGAGGGCAGAAATGATGATGTCTCTCTTCCGTCCCGCTTCACCACCCGATCTGGCCATCCTCGACAATCACCGCCCGCTCATCCGTTCGCTCTCGCGGCGCGGCCTCTTTCGCGGCACGTTCTCGCTCGGCGCGCTCGTGGCACTCACCGGGTGCGACGTGTCGAACGACGCCTCCGTCCAATCCGCGCTCAGGGCCGTCTCGGCCTGGAACGACAAGGTCCAGGCCTGGCTCTTCGATCCGAAGAAGCTCGCACCCACCTATCCGGCCTCGATGGTGCAGAAGCCGCCTCGATTCAACGCCTATTACGACATCGAGCATGTCAAGCCGGTGGACGGCAGGGACTGGAAGCTCGAGGTGAGCGGCCGGGTCGCCGATCGCTCGCCCTGGACGATCGAGCGGCTGGCGGCCCTGCCGCAATATGACGAGATCATCCAGCATATCTGCACCGAAGGCTGGAGCTATATCGGCGAATGGTCCGGGCCGCGCCTGAGCGATTTTCTCGACCGTGTCGGCGCGGACACGCGTGCCCGCTATCTCTATTTCACCACCGCGGACGATTACCCGACTTCCATCGACATGCCGTCGGCGCGCCATCCGCAGACGCTGCTCGCAATGACCTATGCAAGGCAAACCCTGGCTGATCCGTTCGGCTATCCGGTCCGGCTGCGCACTTCGACCAAGATCGGCTACAAGAACGCGAAATGGCTGACCTCGATCGAGGTCACCAACGAATACAAGCCCGGCTATTGGGAGAAGAGGGGGTTCAATTGGTTCAACGGGCTTTGATCCTTGCCCTCCTGCTCCTCGCAGGCACCGCGCACGGGGAAGACGTCTCGGCGCTGCAGGCGGCGCGCTTTCCGCAGCCGGTCCGCGTCGGCCTGCTGCCCGGCCGCGACGTCCTGCAGCCGATCGAGCCGCAGCCCATCCTCGGCCATGTGGCCGCGATCGTGCGCCAGGACGGCAAACTGCTCTTCGTCATCAATCGCGGCGGGTTTCTCGGCTTCGGCGCGACCCCGGTCGCCGTCCCCGTCTCCGATGTCGCCCTGCTCGGCCAGTATGTGGCGCTCATGGGC
>DATJTV010000086.1:0-10274 GCA_035503055.1 Acetobacteraceae bacterium | reverse complement strand
GATCGCGGCGAGCAAGCGCGGCGCGCATCTCGCCCTTTCGCTCGAGCGGCTGGCCGCGCTCTGCGAGGGGAAGCTGCTGCGGATCGGCCTCTCGGCGACGCAGAACCCGATCGAGGCGATCGGGCGGCTGCTGGTAGGCGTGGACCGCGAACCGCCGGTGACCGTCGATACCGGCCATCACCGCCCGCGCGACCTTGCGCTCGAGATGCCGCCCTCGCCGCTCGAGGCGGTGATGTCGGCCGATGTCTGGCAGCAGGTCTATGACCGGCTTGCCGAGCTGATCGGGGCGCATCGCACCACGCTCGTCTTCGTCAACACGCGGCGGATGGCCGAGCGCGTTTCTCGCGAGCTCTCCGAACGGCTGGGAGAGGAGGCCGTCACCGCCCATCACGGAAGCCTCGCCAAGGAGTGGCGGCTCAAGGCGGAGCAGCGGTTGAAGCAGGGGGAGCTGAAGGCGTTGGTGGCGACCACCTCGCTTGAGCTCGGCATCGATATCGGCGACGTCGATCTCGTCTGCCAGCTCGGCTCGCCACGCGCGATCGCGAGCTTCCTGCAACGGGTCGGGCGCTCGGGGCATGCGGTCGGCGCGATGCCGAAAGGGCGGCTTTTCCCGCTCTCGCGCGATGATCTGGTGGAGTGCGCAGCGTTGCTCGATTCCGTGCGGCGCGGTGAGCTCGACCGGCTCGCGATTCCGCATCAGCCGCTCGACGTGCTGGCGCAGCAGATTGTCGCCGAGGTCGCGGCCCGGGATTGGCCGGAGCTGGATCTATACGAGCGGTTGCGGCAGGCCTGGCCTTATCGCGGGCTGGCGCGCGAGGATTTCACTGCCGTCGTGCGCATGCTGGGCGAGGGTTTTTCCACCCGCCGCGGGCGCCGCGGGGCGCTGATCCATCATGATGCGGTCAACCATGTGCTGCGCGGGCGGCGCGGCGCGCGCCTCACCGCGCTCACCTCCGGCGGCACGATCCCCGATACCGCGGACTATCAGGTGCTGCTCGAGCCCGAGAACACGACCATCGGCAGCGTCAACGAGGATTTCGCCGTCGAGAGCATGGCGGGCGATGTGTTCCAGCTCGGCAACACGGCCTATCGCATCCTCCGCGTCGAGCGCGGGACGGTGCGGGTGGAGAACGCGCATGGCCAGCCGCCGACCATTCCGTTCTGGCTCGGCGAGGCGCCGGGGCGCACCGACGAGCTTTCCGCCGCGGTCTCGCGGTTGCGCGCCGGGATCGCCGAAATGCTCGCGAACGGCGCGGATGTGCGGCAGTGGCTGGCGGAGGAGGTGGGTCTTGCCGAGCCGGCCTCCGAGCAGCTCCTCGACTATCTCGCCGCCGCCTTCGCCGCCCTCGGCGTGCTGCCCACCATGGAGCGGCTCGTCTTCGAGCGCTTCTTCGACGAGGCGGGCGGCATGCAGCTCGTCATCCATTCGCCCTACGGCAGCCGGATCAACCGCGCCTGGGGGCTCGCTCTTCGCAAGCGCTTCTGCCGGAAATTCAATTTCGAGCTGCAGGCGGCGGCGACCGAGGACAATATCGTGCTCTCGCTCACCACGTCGCACAGCTTCGAGCTGGCCGAGGTCGCGCGCTATCTTCATTCCGCGAGCGTGCGCGCGCTTTTGATCCAGGCGCTGCTCGATGCGCCGATGTTCGCCACGCGCTTTCGCTGGGTCGCCGGCGTCGCACTCGCGCTGCCGCGCTTTGTGGGCGGAAAGAAGGTGCCGCCGCAGATCGCGCGGATGCAGGCGGAGGACCTGATCGCCGCGGTCTTCCCCGACCAGATCGCGTGCGCCGAGAATCTCGTGGGCGAGCGGGAAATTCCCGACCATCCTCTCAACAACCAGACGATCGCCGACTGCCTCGGCGAGGCGATGGACATCGCGGGGCTCGAGCGTCTGCTGCGGCGGATCGAGGCGGGAGAGATCGTCGTTGTCGCCCGCGACCTGACGGAGCCTTCGCCGCTCGCGCAGGAGGTGCTCTCGGCCCGTCCTTACGCCTTCCTCGACGGCGCGCCGCTCGAGGAGCGGCGGACGCAGGCGGTAATGGGCCGGCGCTGGCTCGCGCCCGAGAGCGCGGCCGAGCTCGGAAGGCTCGATGAAGACGCGATCGCGCGCGTGCGGCTGGAGGCCTGGCCGGATCCGGCCAATGCGGAGGAGCTGCACGACGCGCTGCTCTGGCTCGGCTGTCTTTCGGCTGACGAGGCCGAAGCGGTGGCGGAATGGCGCGGCTGGCTCGGCGGCCTTGCGGGAGAGGGGCGCGTGACGCGGCTCGAGGTTCCGGGGGCTGTGCTCTGGGTCGCGGCCGAGCGGCTCGCGCAGTTTCGGGCCGTGTGGCCCGGCGCGCGGGCCACGCCAGAGCTCGTGGCGGCTGAGGAGCGCGCCTGGACGGCGGAGGAGGCTCTAGCCGAAATCCTCCGCGGGCGGCTCGAAGGGCTCGGGCCGGTCAGTCCGAGCGCGCTTGGCGGACCAATCGGTTTGGCCGCGGCGGCGATCGGTGCGGCGCTTGCCGCGCTCGAGGTCGAGGGGTTCGCGCTCCGCGGACAATTCACGCCGGGCGGCAACGAGGAGGAGTGGTGCGACCGGCGGCTCCTTGCGCGCATCCACCACTACACGGTGCGGCGGCTGCGCGCGGAGATCGAGCCCGTCGCCGCGGTGGGCTTCCTCCGTTTCCTCTGCGCCTGGCAGCATCTGACGGAAGAGACGCGGCTGGAGGGGCCGGAGTCGGTGGCTGCCGCGGTTGCGCAGCTCGAAGGCTTCGAGGCGCCGGCTGGAGCCTGGGAGACGGAGATTCTGCCCGCGCGGATCGGCGCCTACGAGACAGCTTGGCTCGACGATCAATGCCTCGCCGGACGCATCGCCTGGGCGCGGCTCGGGCCGTGCGCGGGGGCGGGCCGCGACCGCGCTGCCGCGCCGGTGCGGACGACGCCGATCGCGCTCCTGGCGCGCCGGCATCGCGCCTTCTGGACGCTGCTCGCGGGCGCACCGGATGCCGCGCGGCCGAGTCCGAGGGCCGAGGCGGTGCTCAAGGCGCTCGGCGCGCAGGGCGCCTCGTTCTTCGACGAGCTGGTCGAGGCGAGCGGCCTCCTCCGCCCGCAGCTCGAGGAAGCGCTCGGCGAGCTCGTTTCGCTCGGCCTCGTCGCTTCGGACAGTTTCGGCGGGCTGCGCGCGCTGCTCGTGCCGGAGGACCGGCGCCGGCCGCTCGGCGGCGGGACGCGGCGGCGGCGCGCTTCCGCCTTCGGGATGGAGGCGGCGGGCCGCTGGGCGCTGACACGGCGGGCGCAGCCGGGCGTGGTCGATCCGGAGGCGAGGGCGGAAGCCGTCGAGCACGCGGCGCGGACGCTGCTCGCCCGCTACGGCGTCGTCTTCTGGCGGCTGCTCGCGCGCGAGGCCGAGTGGCTGCCTCCCTGGCGGGACCTCATCCGCGTCCTGCGCCGGCTGGAGGCGCGCGGGGAGATCAGGGGTGGGCGCTTCGTCGCCGGTTTCTCGGGCGAGCAGTACGCGCTGCCCGACGCGATCGGGCTCTTGCGCGAGACGCGGCGGCGGCCGGCCACGGGCGAATGGATCGCGGTCTCGGGCGCGGACCCGCTCAACCTCGCCGGCATCCTCACCCCGGGGCTGAGGCTCGCGGCGCTGACCGGCAACCGCCTCCTCTTCCGCGATGGGCTGCCGATCGCCTCGCTCGCCGGCGGCGAGGTGCAGTTCCTGACTGAACTCGACGCCGCAACGCAGTGGCGGGCGCAGAAGCGGCTGCTGCGCTCGCCCGCACCGAGCCTGCTCGCCGATCTCGCCTGATCCGCGCGCAGGATTTCTACTCCTTTCGGATAGGGCGTACCACGCCAAGGCGACGTTGCAGTGCCGCGCCACGGCTGCGACGTTTCGGATGAAGGTCTCGTCACGTTGCAGGGGCTTCATCATGCGGCCACGCTTCGTCGTTACCAATCTCGTCGTGCTGGCACTGCTCTATGCCGGCTGGCGGCTCGGTCTTTTCGCCGGGCTCCCGCGGCTCGGGCCGCTCGAATGCGTGATGCTCGGCTTCCTGGCACTCTATGCGGCGTTCGGCGCCGGCGCGGCGCTCCTCGGCGATTGGCGCGCCTGCGCGCACATCGCCAATAGTCTGCCGATGTGGGCACTGGCCTTCACCGGCCTTGGCCTCATCCTTGCCGTCTCGGACCTCCACACTTTGACGCCGCAGGCGATGGCGGCCGTGTTCCGCAACCTCGCTTTCGCGATCGTGCCGAACATCGTGGGCGTCGCATTGATGGCGTGGCTGCGCGAGGTCGCCTGGTGGTGCGACCGTGCAGAAGTCTAGAGGTTTCGAGTGGTCCTACCGCGACCTCCTGACCGCGCTCGTCGTCGTCTACATGGCCATGGCCGCGCTAGCGCTGATCGCCGCGACCAAGGCGCGTTCAGCGATCGCCGCTCCGGGGAACGTGATGTTCCAACTGACGTGGAACATGCGGCGCGAAGCGGATGTCGATCTCTGGGTTCGCGCGCCGGGGGACCAGCCGGTCGGCTACTCCCATCCGGCCGGCCGGCACTGCAACCTGCTGCGCGACGATCTCGGCCGGCCCATCGATCCCGAATCGCGCAACACCGAGCTCACCGTCTGCCGCGGCACGCCGAACGGCGAGTGGATCGCGAATGCCGCGCTCTATGCCGACCGCGACGGCAAGCTGCCGGTTTCCGCGACGGTCACCGCCTTCGTCGGCAACGGTTCGGGCACGAGCGAGATCGCGCGGCGCACCGTCATGCTCACCCATGAGGGCGATGAAGAGACCGCGTTCCGCTTCACCCTCGACCACGGCAAGCTGGTGGCGGGAAGCGTGAACCATCTGCCAATGCAGCTTTGGGGAGGCGGATCGTGAGCACCGCGCTGCCCGTGCTTTTCGCCCTGCTCGCCGTCACGGTTGGCGCCTGCGCGATCTCCGCCCGCGGTCCGTGGGTCCGGGCCGCCGCCTTTTCCGTCTCGCTCGGGGTCTCGGCGGCGCTTTGGCAGCTCAGCCTCGGCCTGCCACGGCCTGTGCTGCTCGCGGCGCCGACCGGCACGGTGGTCAGCTATCACCTCGACGAACCGCGGGCGATCTATCTCTGGGTGACACCGCCGCGCGGCACCGTTCCCGCCTCGCTCAAGCTGCCGTGGTCGGAGCGCCAGGCGGCCCAGCTTCAGGAAGCGGCGGAGCAGGCGAAGAAGCGTGGCCAGCCTCTGCAGGTCGGCGCGATCCCGGGCCGTACGGGGCTCACCAGCCAAGCGCGCGGCGAGGTGCGATTCTACGCCCGCCAGCCTCCGCCATTGCCGCCCAAGACGATCCCCAACAGCTGAGCCCGGGGGCGACGGCGCCATCCCACGCGCGGCGGGATGTTTTTGAGCGGGAACATTCCCGGTGCTACCGTCGCCCGCGGTTGAGACCGGGAAGGCGATGCTCCAGGACATCATCGAAGGCACGAGCCGGCCGTGACCGCGGCCGCCGGCGCGCCGTCTCCCGTCTCCCTGTTCAGCCTTTCGTGGGGCCCCGGAAGCTGGTCGCTCTCGCTTCAGTTCAGCCCCTGGCTGGTGGCCGCCTTCGCCGCCGCGATCGTGCTCCTCATCCTCCTGCGATGGCGGGTCTGGGGCCTTTCGCTGAAGACGTTCGAGATCGACCAGGCGGAGATCGGCATCGGCAACCAGAAGCTCACCTTCAAGCCGAACCTCGCCGATCGGCAGATCGCCTACGCGATCTGGGTCGAGCTGAGCACGCGCAAGATCGGACTGCCGCTCGATTTCGACAACGACGTGATCTCCGAGATCTACGATTCATGGTACAGCTACTTCTCCGTGACCCGCGACCTCATCAAGGGAATTCCGGTTTCCCAGATCCGGCGAGAGAGCACCCAGGCGATCATAACGCTCTCGATCGAGGTTCTGAACCAAGGGATGCGACCGCATCTCACCCGCTGGCAGGCACGCTTCCGCCATTGGTACGAGCGGCAGACGAAGCGCTACGACAGCGATCCGGCCGGCGCGCAAGTGCTCGATCCGCAGCAGATACAGTCCGAGTTCCCGAATTATCCGGAGCTGAAATCCGATATGGAGCGGGTGAACCAGGGACTCATCCGATATCGGCAGAAGATGTACGAGCTCGTCATGCAAAGTTAGAGCGTGATCGCCGAAGGTGGATGAACCGAAGGCGTGAATCACGCGGGAAAACAAAGACCTAGAGCGCCGCGGCGAGCCGGGCGCTCCTATTCGCGGCTTGCCGGGGCCCGATGTGAACGGCCCAAGGCAGAATGGACGCAGGCAAGAAGGTCTTCCGCCGGAACCGGCTTGCCGAGGTAGCAGACGACGCCCTCGCGCACCGCGCTTTTGCGCGCCTCGTCGTCGGGTGTCCCGGTGATGAGGATTGTCGGGATGGCCCGGCCCGACTTCACAAGCCGGCGGTGAAGCTCCGAGCCGGACATCCCGGGCATGTTGACGTCGAGAATGAGGCAGGCGGCGCTTTCCTGATGACGCGACACCAGGAACTCCTCGGCCGAGGCGAACGCCTGGGCGCCGAACCCCACCGCCCGCACGAGGCTTCCCAATGCGGTGCGCACGGATTCGTCGTCGTCAACGATGACAATCAGCGGTCGGTTCGGCACGCGGTACTCCCGGGCCCCGGACTTGCGAAGCCGTGCGGTTGGCGGAGCCGGGCCATAACCCGGTGGATTCTCCACTAATATTCCAGACTGGGACAATACGGGGGCGGCGACCACCTTATACCTTGGTTTAGCCGCCTTCGCCTTTAGTAGGCTGGCCCGTTCTCCTCGGCGAGGGGCTAATGTCGGGTGGACCGATGATCGCGTGTCGCGCTAATCTATAGGACAGACGCCCTGCGGGATTCGGTACGTCATGGTGTCGGATGCGTACGACTGCTGGACCTTCCCCTCGCCCCAGCGTACTCGGTATGGATGCGCTTGAGCGGCGCATGCCCGCGATGAGCGAAGACGAGCCGACGATCGTCGTCATCGACGACGATCCGGACATTCTGGAGGCTCTCGGCGCCCTGCTCCGCTCCGTCGGCTGGCAGGTGAAACTGCTCTCCTCGGTTCCCGAGTTCATCGCTGCCGGACGCCCCAAGGGGCCCACCTGCCTGGTGCTCGATGTCAGGCTGCGCGGACGCAGCGGCCTCGATTTCCAGCGCGAGCTCGCTTCCGCCAACGTCCACCTTCCGATCGTCTTCGTGACCGGACATGGCGACATTCCGATGTCCGTCCAGGCGATGAAGGGAGGGGCCGTCGAATTCCTGACCAAGCCGTTCCGCGACCAGGACCTGCTCGACGCGATCAGAGTCGGCCTCGCGCGCGACCGCGCCTGGCTCGCGGCGGCGGAAACGCTGGCAGGGCTCCGTGCGCGGTTCGAGACCCTGACCCCGCGCGAACGCAACGTGATGGCGCTGGTGGTGACTGGCCGGCTCAACAAGCAGATCGCCGGCGATCTCGGCATCAGCGAGATCACCGTGAAAGTCCATCGCGGCCAGGTGATGCGGAAGATGCGCGCCGCATCCCTGCCCGAGCTGACGCGGATGGCGGACAGTCTGGAGATCAGGCGGGAGAAGTAGCGAGACGCCGCCTTACGATCGATCTCGCGGCATCCGCGAAACGCTCACGATCATCGACGAAAGTATTAGCGCCCCCTTCCGTACTGCGGGGCAATTCCGACCCATGTCCAATTGAGCAGCCGCGCGGCGAAACGCTAGCGTCCGGGTCACGCCGTTGCCGTTTTCTTCACCTCGAGCAGGCGGTCCGCCGCTCCAATGAAAGCAGCCGATCATGGCCTCCACCGTCCTCAGCATCCCCGCCACCACCAATCTCTCCTCCTATCTTCGGCAGATTCACAAATTCCCCCTGCTCTCCGCGGAAGAGGAGATCGCACTGGCGCGGCGATGGCGCGACCGGCAGGACCGCGAGGCGGCGCACAAGCTCGTCACCTCGCATCTTCGGCTCGTGGCCAAGATTGCGCTGAGCTATCGCCGCTACGGGCTGCCGGTAGGAGACCTGATCAGCGAGGGCACTCTGGGGATGATGCAGGCATTGCACCGGTTCGACCCCGATCGCGGGTTCCGGCTCGCGACCTACGCGATCTGGCTGATCCGCGCCGCCATCCAGGAATATATCCTGCACAGCTGGTCGCTGGTGAAGATGGGCACCACCGGAGCGCAGAAGAAGCTTTTCTTCAACCTGCGCTGGCTGAAAGGACGCATGCAGGCGATCGACGACGGCGACCTCGCCCCCGAGCAGGTCACCCGGATCGCCAAGATGCTCGCGGTGTCCGAGCACGACGTGATCAACATGGACCGCCGCCTGGCCGCACCCGACCACAGCCTGAACGCGCCGCCCGGCGGGGACAGCGCCGACGAGTGGCAGGATCGGCTGGTCGACGAGACCGAGAGCCAGGAAACGGCGATCGCCGAGCGCGAGGAGATGGACGGACGCAAGGCGCTCCTCGCCGGCGCGCTCACGACGCTCAAGGTCCGCGAGCGGGACATTCTCGGCGAGCGCTGGCTCAAGGAGAATCCGCCCACGCTCGACGACCTCGCGCATCGCTACGGCATCTCGCGCGAGCGGGTGCGCCAGATCGAGGTCCAGGCTTTCGGCAAGCTGCAGCAGGCAATGACGGGGCAGAAGGCCGGCTGCCACCGCATGCGCGCGGCCCAGCGCGAGGGCGGCTTCCTGCCGCCGTCGGCACCGCCCGGTTTCCCCGCCTGGGCGCACCGTGGATCGACATCGCGAGCGGGCAACGTCGCCGCTGCCGGGTCCAGCGCGGCATCGGGAACGTGCGCGTAGTGCGTGATAGCGGGAGCTTCCAATGAATTTCTACGATCTGTCGCAGATCCGCGACTGCTCGTGCGGCTGCGGAAAGCGGGTGAACATCCTCTGCGACATCGCCCGCGTCGAAACCGTGCTCACGCATCGCGGCGTGCGCAAGCGCGTTCGTCTCTTTCACTCGTCCGAATGCCTCAGGCGATGGGAGCGGCTGGAGGAGCGCGCCGAAGCAAGCTGACGCGGAGGTCGGTGCCGCCCGCCGGCGGCTGGCTGGCTCCCGGAGTAGGACTCGAACCTACGACCCAGCGGTTAACAGCCGCTTGCTCTACCAACTGAGCTATCCGGGACCAGTGGGTTCGCGGGGTATAGCCAAGCCCGGGGACCCGGGCAATCGGGCCGGCTCAGAGGCGCAAGGCCAGCCGGGCGGCCAGCAGCAACAGCGCGGCCGCGACCCCGGCGAGGACATCGTCCGCCAAGACGCCGACCGCACCCGGCAGGCGCTCGGCCCAGCGGATGGGCCCCGGCTTGAGGATGTCGAAGGCACGAAAAAGGACGAATCCCGCGACCAGCAGGAGCGGGCCGCCGCCAATGGCGCCGAGGAGGGCGATCCATTGCCCGGCGATCTCATCGATCACCACCCAGCCCGGATCGTCCCTGACGTCGAGGCGGCGGATGGCCCAAAGGCCGGCGATCAGCGCGAGACCCGCGAAGAGAGGAAGCAGAACGGGTGCGATCGCGAGCAGCCCGGCCGCGACGAGCGTGGCGGCGGCCGAGGCGACCGTGCCCTGCGCCCCCGGCGCGCTGCCGCAGCCGAAACCGCCGGCGATGGCGCGCGCGAGCCTCGCCGCGGCCGGCCAGGAACGAACTGAGTCCACCACGTCCCACCCCGAAGAAGCTTCGGCCGCCCTCTCTTAGCCGGGTCGCCCGGCCGGCGGCGAGCGCCGCAACGATTGCAAAACGGCCCCATTTCGGCTAAGGCTCCGTCCGGGCCACGCCCCCCCACCGGGGCGCTTCTCTTCTGAAAGGGAGAGCCGATATGGCGTTCATCGCCCCGCGGCCGGACGTGCGTCCGGCGAATCCCGATTTTTCCTCCGGTCCCTGCGCCAAGCGCCCCGGCTTCGCCGTGGCGGCCCTCGCCGGCGCGCTGCTCGGCCGCAGCCACCGCGCCAAGGAGCCGAAAGCGCGCCTCCTCGAGGTGATCACGCGATCGCGCGCGCTGCTCGGGATGCCGGCGGACTGGCGGCTCGGCATCGTGCCCGCCTCCGACACCGGCGCGGTCGAGATGGCGCTCTGGTCGCTGCTCGGCGCGCGCTTCGTGGATGTGCTCTCCTTCGAGAGCTTCGGCGCCGGCTGGGCGACCGACATCGCCAAGCAGCTCAAGCTCCCGAACGCCCGCCTTCTCGAAGCGCCCTACGGAAAGCTGCCCGACCTCACCGCGGTCGATTTCTCCCACGACGTCGTGCTGACCTGGAACGGCACCACCTCGGGCGTGCGCATCCCC
>DATJTV010000085.1:0-3261 GCA_035503055.1 Acetobacteraceae bacterium | reverse complement strand
CGCCGACGATCTCGGCCGAGGACGTGGCACTGGCCAATCCCCCGGGCTTCTCCCGCCCCGAGATGGCGACGCTCAAGCGGCTCGACATCCAGGCAGCACTGCTCCCGCTGCTCGGCGGCAGGCTCGCGATTCGGCGCGTCGTCCTGGTGCAGCCGGTGATCGCGCTCGAGATCGACCGAGCGGGCGAGAGCAATCTTTCCTTCGTGGCGCCGCCGGCCGCGGCGCGAGGCACGGGTGCGCCGCCGGCGGCTTCCGGGCCTTCTCGCCCCGTGGCGGTGGACGTGCGCGCGATCCGGATCACGGACGGGACGCTCTCCTGGCAGGACGACCGCACCGGGCGGCACGGGACGCTTTCGCTCGGCTCCTTCACGGCGACCGCGGCGAGCGACACGGCGCCGGTCGTGCTCGCGGCCGACGCGCGCTATGCCGGGCTGCCTTTCACGCTGCGCGGCCAGACCGGCCCGCTCTCGCGCCTGGCGGCCCGCGGTGCCGGGCCACCCTGGCCGCTGCGGCTGGCCTTCGCGGTGGGCCAGGCGACGCTCAGCCTCGATGGGAGCGTCGCGGACCCTGCCGCGGGGCGTGGCTACCGCTTCGGCCTCCAGGCCACGCTGCCAGCGCTCGAGGCGCTGGCGCCGCTCCTTCCCGGCCGCAAGCTGCCCGCGCTGCACGACGTGACGCTCGCCGCCGATCTCGCCGATTCTGGCTCCGGGCGGCCCGCGATCAGCGACCTCTCGCTCGACGTGGGCGCGTCGGATCTCGGCACGCTCGAGCCCGGCCTCACGCTCACCGGGCTCTCCTTCACCGCCCCGGCGCTTGACCAGCCCTGCAAGCTCACGCTCGCAGGCGCGGTCGGCAAGGCACCGTTCTCGTTGGACGCGACCCTGGGCCCGCCGGCGGCGCTGCTCCCGGCCGGGTTCGGGCCGCCGCCGCCGGCCACGCCCTGGCCGGTCGCGATCCACGCCGCCGCCGCCGGCGCCGACCTCGCGATCTCGGGGACGATGACGGAGCCGGCGCGGCTGGCGGGCGCGAGCCTCGCCGTCTCGCTGCAAGTGCCCGACGTCGCAGCACTCGCCCCGCTTGCCGGCCGGCCACTGCCTTCGCTCTCCCAGATCGTGCTTTCGGGCCAGATCGCGGACGCGGAGACGGGCTGGCGGCAATGGGTCAAAATCTCGGACTTCTCGCTCACGGTGCCGCAAGGCGATCTTTCCGGCGAGGCGACGCTGGCGCTCGCCGGTGCGCGGCCTTCGGTGAGCGCGGCGCTGACCTCGAGCAAGCTCGACCTCGATGCGCTCAAGGAGGCGTTCGCCACCCCCGGACCTGCGCCGGGGGCGACGCCGGTTGCACCGCCCGCGCCGCCGCCGGTTCCGCCGCCAGGCGTGGCGGAAGGGCCGCCCGGCCTCATCCCGGCGACGCCGATCCCCTTCGCGCTGCTCGATGCCGCCGACGCCGACCTCACGCTCGGCATCCAGAGCCTGACGGTAGGCCGGGCGACCTACGGCAACGTCGCCGGGAAGCTCGCGCTCAAGGACGGGCATCTCACGCTCGATCCGTTCAGCTTCCAGGGGCCGGGCGGGCACGTGGCGCTCACCGCCTCGGCGAGCGCGCCGGCGGCGAACGCTCCGCCGCAGGTCGGAATGACCCTGAACGCGCCGGCGCTGGCGCTGAGCCCGCTGCTCGCCGCCTTCGGGCTGCCGGCGGAGGCGAGCGGGACAATCCAGGTACAGGCACGGCTGAGCGGCGCCGGCACATCGCCGCAGGCGATCGCGGCCGGGCTCAACGGCGCGATGGGCGTGGCGATGGCGGGCGGGAGCGTGGACAACCGGGTCGTCACCGCCCTGCTCGGCTCGGTGCTCAGCGCGGCACGTGTGCCTCCCGAGCTGCTGGGTTCGGGGCAGAGCCAAGTCCGCTGCTTCGCCGGCCGGCTCGATTTCGCCGGAGGGACCGGGACCCTGGGGACGCTGCTGCTCGAGGCGTCGCGGCTGACGCTGACCGGCGGGGGGAGCTTGGCCCTTGGGCCGGAGACGCTGGCGCTCAGGCTCGATCCTTCCTACCAGTACGGGGCCAACGCGATCTCGCTGCCGGTGCGCGTCGGCGGGACGTTCCTCGCACCCAAGGTCGGGCCCGACGTGGCCGGCGCGGTTGCCACCGCCGCCAAGCCGGAGGGCGCGCTGGCGCAGCTCCTGGGCGCGCTGCGCGGCGCGCCGGCCGCCGCCGTTCCGGCCTGCGAGCCCGCGCTCGCGCTCGCCCGGTTTGGCCAGCCCGGGCCCGCCCCGCCGCCGGCCGCGCCGGCGCCTTCGGCCCCGAGCGGGAAGAGCGGCACGCCGAATAGCCCGCTCAATCTCCTGCGCGGGCTCCTCCATCAATGAAAGGGACGCGGCGCCTTTGGCGGGAGGCGCGCGCGGTGCCGGGGGCGGGCGGATTCTCGGTGCTTCTGGACGGGCGGCCGGTCCGATTGCCGGGCGGGGCGACGCTCGCGACGGCGAGGCGGGAGCTCGCCGAGGCGATCGCCCGGGAATGGGAGAGCCGGCCCGTGGGCGAGGCGATCCGCGCCGAGGACATCCCGCTCACCCGGCTCGCGGCGACGGCGCAGGAGCGGATCGCGCCGGAGAAGGGGCCGACGGCGGCTGCGGTGGCGGCGTACGGCCGGACCGACCTGCTCTGCTATCGCGCGGCGGCGCCGGAAGCGCTGGTGCAACGGCAGGAGGCGGCGTGGCAGCCCTGGCTCGACTGGGCGGCGCGCGAGCTGGAGGCGCGGCTCAAGGTGACCCGAGGCGTGATGCCGGTCGAGCAGGACCCGGCGGCGCTGGGCGCGCTCGACCGTGCCGTCGCAGCGGCCAGCGTGCCTTGCCTCGCCGCACTCGGGCTCGCCGTGCCGGCGCTCGGCAGCCTCGTGCTTGGGCTCGCGCTGGTCCGCGGGCGGCTCGGCCCGGCGGAGGCGGCGAAAGCTGCGCTTCTCGATGAAAGCTTCCAGGCGGAGCAATGGGGCGAGGACAAGGAGGCGGCGGGGCGGCGGGAAGCGGTCGGCGCGGAAATCGCACTTGCGGCACGCTTCGTGGCGCTCGCCGGGGAGCTGGCGTGAGGGCGCGGCTGCTCATCATCGCCGGGCGCGTGCAGGGCGTGGGCTACCGCGACTGGATGGTGGTGCGGGCGCGGCGGCTCGGCGTCGCGGGCTGGGTGCGGAACCGCGGGGACGGGCTGGTCGAGGCGCTGGTGGCGGGCGAGGAGGCGGCGGTGGAGGAGATGCTGCGCGCCTGCCGGCGC
>DATJTV010000084.1:0-12669 GCA_035503055.1 Acetobacteraceae bacterium | reverse complement strand
AGCGTGCCGCCGCCATGCCAACCTGGCTCCGCGACTACAACAGCCTCAGGCCCCATTCCGCTCTCGGCGGAAAGCCACCCATCAGCCGCATCCCCAGGGACAACCTCCTTGGCAATGACATCTAGACGGCGAGGATGCGGGCGATGCCTTCGGCGAAGACCTGGGCGCCGAGGACGATATCCTCGTCCTTCGTGTCCTCGGCCCAGTGATGGCTGATCCCGCCGATGCTGGGGACGAAGAGCATGGCGGTGGGCATGGCGGCGGCGAAGTTCTGTGCGTCGTGGCCGGCGGCACTCGGCATGCGGGTCCAGGCTCCCGGGGCGAGCGATTGGGCGGCGGCGGCGAATTCATCGGCGAGCGCCGGCGTCATCGGGACCGGGCGCGTGTTCGTGCGCCGTTCGATGGAAAGCGTGCAGGGACCGGCTTCGTTCGCCGCGGCGACGAGGGCGGCGAGCGTCTCGTCCATTCGGGTGAGCGCGGCGGGATCGGTGTCGCGGAACTGGAAGTGCATTTCGGCGCGGCCGGGAATGACGCTGGGCTCGCCGGGCTCGAAGCGCATGCGGCCGGTGGTCCAGACGCTCCGCGGGCCGGCGACGGCGGGGAAGGCCTGGTCGATCGCGACGCAGAGCTTGCAGAGTGCCAGGCCCGCATCCTTGCGGATCGCCATGCGCGTGGTGCCGGCGTGGTTCTGCACGCCTTCGGCGGCGATGCGGAGATTGTGCGCGCCCACGATGGCGGTGACGATGCCGATGCGGAGCCCCTGGGAGAAGAGCCAGTCGCCCTGCTCGATATGCGCCTCGGCGTAGCCGATATAGCGGCCGGGGGGCAGCACGGCGCGCGGGCGGCCTTGATAGCCCGCTTCAGCGAGGGCGGCGCGCAAGGGCGTGAAGTCCGTGCGGTGGCGGGCGGCGTCGATCTCCGCTTCGGTGACCTTTCCGCAGAACGAGCGGCTGCCGAGGAACTGGCCGAACCAGCCTTCCTCGTCGGCCCAGGCGGCGACGTCGAGGGCGGCCGTTTCCCCCGCATCGGCGAGCGCGCGCGCGGCCTCGAGCCCGTAGAGGACGCCGAGCGGCCCGTCGAGCCGGCCGGCGTACGGCTGGGATTCGAGATGAGAGCCCGCCAGCAGGACGCGCGCGGCCGGCGAGCGGCCGATGACGTTGCCGATGCCGTCGATCTCCGGGGCGAGGCCGGCATCGGCCAGCCGCTCGGCCAACCAGGCGCGCGCGGCGAGATCGTCGGGGGAGAAGGTCGGACGGTGCACGCCCGTCCGGTAGGCGCCGATCGCCGAGAGCGCGCGGAGATCGGCGAGCAGCCTCGCGGGATCGATCCGGAGCGGGCGGGGCGGGGCGGAGCTCATGCCGCTTCGCCGGCCCGGGGCGCGCGACGCTCCTTCGCGCGCTCCGCGACGCCGCCCTTCTCGAGGTGCGCATCCGCTCCTTCCCGGCCGCGCCGGAAGCGGCGCGCGAGCACCGCCTGCCGCTCCGGGAGGCGAAGGCCAAGGCGTATCTCGGCGGCCTGAACGCGCATCAGCTTTCGACGAGCCATTTCCATTCCGTGGCGAATCGTGCCGCCGCGAGGCCGAGCGCCATCGCGCCGACGACGAAGCCACCGAGCACGCCCGCGTGCAAGGCTGCGATCACCCTTCCCTGCTCGAAGAAGACCACCGTCTGGAAGGCGAAGGTGCCCGGGACCATGATGATGATGCCGGGGACGGTGAGCGCGATGCGCGGGGCGGGCTCGGCAAGCTGCCGAGGGCGACGGCACCATTGCACGAGCGATGCGAGAAGGCCCACGGCGAGCGCGCCCGCGAGCGTCGCGGGCGCCAGCGCCAGGCCCGCGTCGTAAAGGCCGAGCCGCAATTCGTTGCCGACGAGTGCGAGGCCCGCGACGGCGAACGCGGTTCGCCAGGCGCTGTTGTAGAGGATGGCGAAGCCGCAGCCGCCGGCAGCACTTGCCAGCGCACGAAGGAGGAGGCGGGTCGCTTCGCTCGTCGCGGGCGAGGGCGGCGGGGTGGCGGCCAGGCCGGCGAGGCTTGCGATCATGCCGAGGCCGAAGGCGCCGGCGAGCAGGATCATCGCGGCGTAGGCGAAGCGCGTGACGGCGGCCTCGGTCTGGTGCTGCATGAGATCGAGCAGTGAGGCGACCAGCGGGAATCCCGGCACCAGGAAGAGCGCCGAAGAGATGAAGCCTGCTTCGTGGGCCGGCGCCGCGACGCCGAGGCGGGCGAGGAGCGCGACCAGCAGGCAATAGAGGCCGGAGGCGAGCATGGCGCAGAGCGCGGTGGTTGCGTACTGGTTGATCCGCCGCCCGAGCAGGAGCGAGCGCGCGGCCTGTCCGGTTGCACCGGCCAGGGCGCTGGCGAGAATCTCGATCAGGCCGCCGTCGTTGAGATAGGAGAAGGCGCCGGAGGCGGCGCCGACGAAGGCGGCGGTTACCAGGAGAGGATGCAGCGGCCTGGTGCGTTCGATCGCATCGAGCCGCGCCGCGACCGCGGGCGGGGCAACGCCCGGCTCGGCCGAACGGGCGAGATGCTCGAGCGCGCGGATGCGGGCGGCGTTGACGCCGATCGGGGCGATCTCGGCCAGGCGCGTGAGCTCGGCCTCGCCGCGGCGCGCCGTCACCGTCATGGTGCCGAGCGCGATGCGGGCGGCGATGGGCTCGACGCCCATGGCGCGCGCGAGGGTTCCCATCCATTGCCGGACGCGGAAGGCGGCGTCGCCGCTGCGGAGCATCAGCGCGGCGAAGCGGAGCAGGCATTCGAGGCGAGAGGCGAGCTCGGCGTGCTCGCGGTCTTCGCTGATGTCCGGGCCGGTGTCCGGCTGCATGGGCACGTGCCGCTAAAGCACGATGGTGGCGCCGATGAGCCGCAGCACCAGCACGGTGGTGAGGATTGCCACGACGATTACCGAATGCGCCCAGCGGAGCCACATGTAACCGTGAGGCACCAGCGTGCGGCGCTGTCCGGCTGCCTCGACGACGGCGGTTGCGATGAAGCCGGCGATGAGCAGAAGGAGGCCGGCCCATGAAGGGAGGAGCAGGGCTATCCAGCCGGCGAGCGCGGGAGCGGCGCCGAGCGCGAGCCGCAATCGCTCGGCCTCGGGCGGCGGGGCGGTGGGGCCAGAGGGGGCGGCGTTCGGGGCGAGGGCGAAGCCCCAGTGCACGGCGCCGAGGAACGCGAGCGTCACCGCGCCGTAGCCGACGAGGGCGGGCAGCGCCCAGGCCGCGGCGCGGGTGAGGCTCTCGAAGCCGCAGAAGAGGAAGGGGAGCAACCCGGCGAGGCCGAGCAGCGTCACGAGCAAGGGGGTTCGGTTCATGGGTCCTTCCTCGGCCGGGCGAAGGTTGGGGCCGGAGCGTGTTGCGGCGCCCTTGCGGGTCGGTTCGATTGCCGACCAAGATCGCGGGCGGGCGACTCGGGGCCCGCTCGCGGCGAACGAAAGGGAGACCGTCGCTGGAAGAGCCATCCGACCCCAACCGCTCGGGCATGGTGGCGCGCGTGCGCGCGCTTGCGGCCGTTCCGCTGCTTGCCCCGCTTCCCGCGGCGGAGCTCGAGGCGCTGGCGCGGCTGGCGCGCGAGCGCACCGCGGCGCATGGCGAGTGGCTGTTCCGCCGCGGCGATCCCGGGGACTACCTGCTCGTGGTCCTGGCGGGCGAGCTGCGGGTCAGCGTTTCGGGCGTCGATGGGCGCGAGCAGATCCTGCGGAGCCTCGGGCCGGGAGACGTGGTGGGCGAGATCGCGCTCCTCGACGGGCGGTCGCGTTCGGCCGATGCGGTTGCGGTCACGCGCGTGCGCCTGCTCGTCGTGGATCGGCGCTCCGTGCTGAACGAGATCGCCCACAATGGCGAATTCGCGCTGGCGCTGATGCGCCTGCTCTGCAATCGGCTCCGGGCGACCTCCTCGGCGCTCGAGGCGATGCTGTTCCATGACAGCGGAACGAGATTGGCGGCTGCCCTGCTTCAGCTTTCGGGAGGGCGCGAGGGCGCGCGGGTGGATCTCACGCAAAGTCAGCTCGGCGAGATCGTCGGCGCGGCTCGCGAGACGGTGAACAAGAAGCTTCGCAGCTGGGAAAAAGAGGGCGTGGTCACGCTGAGCCCCGGACGGATCATCGTCAAGTCGCTCTCCAAGCTCACCGCCCTGCTCCCCGACGAGGGCGCGGTCAACAATTCCTGACGCTCGATTGCCGGATCAGAGCGTCGCGCCCTGGCCCGGCAGCAGCGCGGGACGCTTTCGTGCCGGCGGGAGCGCGGCAAGGCAAGAGACCGAGACCGCGGCGAAAGAGGGCAGCGAAAGGGCGAGGAGGATGAGGCACCAGAGGGCGGCTTTTCCGCTCGCGAGCCCGTGGACGAGGGCGATGCCGAGGATTGCCGCGAAGGCGAGGAGAAGGAAAGAGAATTCCTCGCGCCCCACGGCGGGAGGCTGAGCCGGCATCCGGCGCGCGAGCAGCCCCAGCAGCACGCCCTTGCCGCTCGCGTGCGAAAGCGCGAGGCGGGCGAGCGGGCGGTTGCGCTCACGGAGGAGAGGCCCGGCGAGATTGAGGAGCGCGAGGCCGAGCGCGGGCAGCATGAGGACGAGGGGCGGAAAGGCGAACCGCGCCGGCGCGAGGATGAGGCCGGCCGACCAGGCGAGGCCGGTTGCAAGGAAGAGCAGGCCGAGCGCGTCGGCGAGCCAGGGCAGCCAGGCGGCGAGGAAGGGGAGAGAGCGGCGGAAGGAGACGGGCGAGAGGAGGGCGGGCGCATGGGCGCGGAGGGCCTCGGTCGCGTCATAGGCCGTGCGGAAGCGCCGCCGGAGATTGGAAGAAAAATCTTTTTGTGTCAGTGATTTGCCAAATATTTCGGAAGCGAGGGGCGAATTCAGGCCCTGCCGCGCCAGGCCGAGGGCGAGCCGGGGATCGGTGGGATATAGGGCGCGCCCGCCTGCGCGCGTGAGGGCGGAGGCGCGGACGAGGATCATCGTGCCGGCATTTTCGGAGGATATCAGGGGGTTGGAGGGCGATCCGTCATCGAGCCGGGAGCGGATGAGGCCGAGCTTGGGGTCCGCGAAGGCGGGGACCAGGGTGCCAAGCCAATGGGGCGAGACGAGACAATCGGCGTTTATGACGCCGATGATCGCGGAATCGGGGGCAATTTCGCCGAGCGCGTAATCGAGCGCGCCGGCGCGGAAGCCGGGCCAGGGGCCGAGATGGAAGAAGCGGAAGCGGGGGCCGAGGCGGGCGCAATGGCGCGCGAGCGGCTCCCAGAGGGCGGGGTCTTCGGTGTTGCTCTCGATCACCAGGACCTCGAAGGCGGGGTAGTCGAGGCGGGCGAGCGCGTCGAGGGTGCGGCAGGCGAGCGCGGGCGGCTCGTTGCGGACGGGGACGAGGATCGAGACCTTGGGGAGCATCGGGGCAGGGTTCCACGCGGACGACGGTCCGGACGGGGCGGCCGGATGGGACGGCCGGATGGGACGGCCGAATGGGACCGAAAGTAAACGTTCCAGTCGGGCATCGCTCCGGCTTCAATGTGGCCTAATCAGGGTATTTGCGGAGGTGGGGAAGAGACGATGCTGACCGTGATCGAGATCCTCGTCGTGCTGGTCCTGATCCTGATCAACGGCCTCTTCTCGATGAGCGAGATGGCGCTGGTTTCGGCGCGGCGGGCGCGGCTCGCCGTGCTCGCCCAGGCAGGAAGGAAGGGGGCGGCGCTGGCGCGGCGGTTGATCGAGCAGCCGCAGCGGTTCCTGCCGACGGTGCAGGCGGGGATGACGCTGGTGGCGATGATCGCGGGCGTGTTCGGGGGCGCGCAGCTCGCCGAGAAGCTGGCGATCGGGCTCAGGGCCGTGCCGGCGCTGAGGCCGATGGCGGGGCCGCTTTCGGTGGCGCTGGTGGTGCTCGCGATCACCTTTTTCACCCTCGTGCTTGGGGAGCTGGTGCCGAAGCAGCTGGCGTTGCGCTACGCCGAGCCGATCGCGGCGCGCGTGGCGGGGCCGCTCGCCGGGCTGGCGCGCGCGGCGAACCCGGTGGTGTGGCTGCTCGGGGCCTCGACGGGGCTGGTGCTGCGGGTGCTGCGGGTGCCGCGGGTCGCGGCGCCGGCGGTGAGCGAGGAGGAGCTGAAGGCGCTGCTGGCGGAGGGCGCGCAGGCGGGCGTGCTGGAGGCCGAGGAGCGGCAGATGATCGAGCGGGTGCTCAGGCTCGCGGATAAGAAGGTCCGCGCGATCATGACGCCGCGGACGGAGGTGACCTGGCTCGACCGGACCGACCCGCCGGCGGAGCTGAAGGCGGTGCTGAGGGCGAGCCCGCACGCGCGGTTCGTGGTGTGCGACGGGACGGTGGACAATGTGGTGGGGGTGGTGCTGGCGAAGGATTTGCTCGACCGGCTGATCGAGGGCGCGGCGCTGGCGGTGAGCCCGGTGCTGCGCCAGCCGATCGTGGTGCCGGACACGGTCTCGGCGCTCGATGCGCTGGAGCGGCTGCGCGCCGACCGGGTGGGGATGGCGCTGGTGATGGACGAGTACGGCAGCTTCGAGGGGGTGGTGACGGCGAGCGACCTTCTCGAGGCGATCGTGGGCGAGCCCGCGGACATCCTCGAGCCGCCGAGCGTGGCGGGCGCGAAGCGTGCGGAAGGCGTGCTGCTGTTCGACGGGCTGATGCCGGTGGACGAGGTGAAGGCGCGGCTGGGGCTGCCGGATCTGCCGGCCGAGGGGAGCTACCACACGCTGGGCGGGCTGCTGCTGGCGCTGCTGCGGCGGGTGCCGCAGGCGGGCGATCGGATCGAGTTCGGGGGCTGGCGGTTCGCGGTGGCGGAGATGGACGGGCGGCGCGTCGCGCGGGTGCGGGCGGAGCCGGAGCCGGCGGCGGAGGGGACGGCGCCAAAGGGCGCGGCGGCCGAGGTGGCGGGGCCGCCGGGGGAGCTGCCGGAGGGGTAGCCAGGGGGGGGTAAAACGCGCGTCGGGAGGCGGGTTTCACGTGCAGTATGCCGCGGTTGCACATACCATTGCGGCGGCGAGATGGGGCTGCCGATGGCCTCGGCGGCCGGCGAACAACCAAAAAGGGGGACGGCATGGCTTCGGAGAGGGAGAATCCGAATATCAAGCTTCTGAAGAAGGAGCTTGCGGACGGGCAGATCGACCGGCGCGAATTCCTCCGCTTTGCCGTCCTGATGGGGATGGCGGCGCCGGCGGCATACGCCTTCGCGGGCGTGCCGTTGACGGGCGGCCTGACGCGGGCCGCGGAGGCCGCGATGCCGACGGGCGGGACGCTCCGGCTCGGGACGCAGGTGAAGTCGCTCGCCGACCCCGCGACCTATTCCTGGGGAGGGTATGACTCCAACGTCACGCGGCAGGTCTGCGAGTACCTGACGCTCACCGACCGCAACAACGTCACCTACCCCTACCTGCTCGAGAAATGGGAGCCGAGCCCGGACCTGAAGACCTGGACGCTGAGCGTGCGCAAGGGCGTGAAGTGGCACAACGGCGAGGACTTCACGGCCGACGACGTGGTGTGGAACCTGACGCGGCTGACCGACCCTGCGGTGGGCTCCTCCTTCCTCGGGCTGATGGAAGACTTCATGCTCAAGAAGGTGCCGGCCGGGACGGACCCGGGCGGCAAGGCGAAGGCCAAGCTCGTGTGGTGGGATGCGAGTGCGATCGAGAAGGTCGATTCGCACACGGTGCGGCTGAACGGGAAGGTGCCGCAGGTCGCTATCCCGGAGTACCTGTTCCACTACCCGGCGCTGATGCTGTATCCGGGCGACAAGGGCGTGTTCGGCATCGGCTCGCAGGGGACGGGCGCCTTCACGCTCACCGAGTTCCAGATCGGCAAGATCGCGACGGTGCGGGCGTTCAAGGATTATTGGGGGCGGACGGTGGACAGCCCCTGGGCGGGCGGGCCCTATCTCGACGCGATCGAGTTCATCGATCTCGGCGACAATCCGGCGACGAGCGTCTCGGCGATGGCCTCGCACCAGGTGGACGGGCTGGTGGTGACCTATCCGAGCCAGGAACCGGCGCTGAAGGCGATGCCGTTCCTTCAGCTCTATACGGTCGCGAGCGCGCAATGCGCGGTGCTCAGATTCCATGTCGATCTGAAGCCGTGGACGGACCCCAAGGTGCGGATGGCGATGCGGCTCGGGCTCGACAATGCGAGCTTCATCGAGATCGCGCTGCGCGGGCTCGGCACGCTCGGCCAGGACTGCCATGTGGCGCAAGTGCTGCCGGACTATGGGAAGGTGCCGAACGTCGAGCGGAACGTCGCGAAGGCGAAGCAGCTGCTGAGCGAGGCGGGGTTCCCGAACGGGTTCGAGACCGAGCTCGCGGTGCCGACCGATATCGACTGGATCAGCGCGCAATGCCAGGGGGCGATCCAGCAGTGGAAGGATATCGGCGTCAATGTGAAGCTCAACCTGATGCCGGGCGCGGAATACTGGAACGTGTGGACGAAGGTGCCGTTCGGCTGCACGAGCTGGGCGCACCGGCCGCTCGGGGTGATGCTGCTCAACCTTGCCTACCGCACCGGCGTGCCGTGGAACGAGAGCGGCTATTCGAACCCGGAGTTCGACCAGCTTTTGAACCAGGCGGGCGGGATTCTCGAGGCGAGCAAGCGGGCCGTGGTGATGGCGAAGCTCGAGGAGATGTTGCAGACGGACGGGCCGATGGCGCAGCCGGTGTTTGCCGAATCCTTCACCTTCATGGACAAGAAGGTGAAGGGGTTCTCGATGCATCCGACCGCGAACTACCTGTTCGGGAACAAGCTGGCGCTGGCGGTGTGAGGCGGCCCCTCGACAGGGGGCGGGCGCGGGGGCCATATTCGAGGGTTAAGTTGGGGAATCGGTTCCCGGGAGCGATGAGATGACGGAAGGCTCGGAGATGCGGGCGCTGCTTGGCGGGCGCAGGCGGCACTACTCGCTGCCGCAGAAGTTCTACACGGATCCTGCGTTCTACGAGCTCGACCTCAAGGGCGTGTTCGAGCGGCGATGGATCTTTGCCGGGCTGGAATGCGAGCTGAAGGAGCCGGGGGACTATCTCACGCTCTCGATCGCGCGGAGCTCGGTCGTCGTGCTGCGCGACGATGACGAGACGATCGCGGCGTTCTTCAACACCTGCCGCCATCGCGGCTCGACGATCTGCCCGCCGGGGCATGGCGCGGTGGGGGCGCTGACCTGCCCCTATCACCAATGGACGTACGACCTGAAGGGGAAGCTCGTCTATGCCGGCGAGATGCACGCGGAGTTCGACCCCAAGGGGATTGCGCTGAAGCCGGTATCGGTTGCGACTTTCGCGGGAATGGTGTTCGTCTGCCTCTGCGAGGACCCGCCGGATTTCGCGGAGTTCAGCGACACGCTCGGGCCGTTCCTCGTGCCGCACGATCTGACGGGTGCGAAGCTCGCGTGGTCAGAGGATATCGTGATCAACGCGAACTGGAAGCTCGTCGTCGAGAACTCGCGGGAATGCTACCATTGCGACGCGCGGCATCCCGAGCTGGTGCGCACGTTCTACACGCGCTTCGATGCGACATCGACGGACGCGGCGGTGATCGAGCATGCGCGGACGTGCCGGGAGGCCGGGCTCAAGACCGGGCAGGCGATGGGCGATGACTTCCAGCTGAGCCGCATGCCGCTGACGGGGGGCGCGCGGACGCTCAGCATGGATGGGACGGCGGTGTGCGCGAAGCGGCTCGGCAATGTGCCGGACGCGGATATCGGCTCGATGCGCTGGTTCCAGTTCCCGAGCATGTTCGCGCACGTGCTGAGCGACTATGCGTTCTTCTTCCGGCTGCTGCCGCTGGGCGTGGACCGCACGCTCGTCACCTCCAACTGGTACGTGAGCGCGGCGGCGGAAGAGGGGCGGGACTATGAGACGAAGACGCTGAGCAAGCTGTGGTCGCTGACGAACGACCAGGACCGCGACCTCTGCGAGCGCAACCAGGAAGGGATCGCGAGCCTCGGCTACCAGCCGGGCCCCTATTCGGAAGTGCGGGAGGGGCATGTCGCGAAGTTCGTGGAATGGTACGCCGATACGATGGCGGACTATCTCGGGCCGGACTCGCGGCGCGCGGTGCGGGCGGCGTAGGGCCGGGCTCAATCTAATTGCAGGGGGATTTCGGCTGAGCGGGCGAGGCCCGGGTGGGCGAAGAGGAAGACGATGCCCAGCAGAAGATAGGCCGCGACCAGGTACGGCCAGAGATTGCCCGGGTAGGCGGGCGGCGGATAGACGGAATTGTAGAGCGGCCAGAGCAGGATGAGCGTGCCGAGCACGCCGAGCGCGGTGCGGTCTGACTTGGCGGCACGGGCGGCGTTGGCGGCTTCGGCGCCGGTGACCGCCATATAGACCAGGATCAGCGCGAGCGTGCCGATCGTTCCCATATCGCCGTAGTAGTTGGTGGCGCCGGCGAAGGGCGCCCAGAGGACGATACCGGCGAGCATCAGGGTGGCGAGGGTGAGGACGGCCGCGCCCGGCGTGCCGTGGGTTGGGTGCGCCTTGCCGAGCGCAGGGGCGAGGCCGGCGCGGGCCAGCGCGAAGAGCATGCGGGCGGCGGCGCTGAGGCAGCCGAGAACGCAGGAGAATGCGGAGATCGCGGCGGCGAGATCGAGCGCGGTTGCGAATTCGCGCGAGCCGAACTTGAGCGCGAGCGTGTTGAGGGGCGCGCTCGCGGCGGCGAGCGCCTTCATGTTGGCGATGCCGAAACCGACGACCTGGACGTAGGAGGCGAAGACGTAGAAGAGGCCGGCGAGGATCACGGTGCCGAGGACGGCGATGGGGATGGCGCGGTTGGGATCGCCGGTTTCCTCGCCGAGCGTGGCCGCGCCTTCGAAGCCGGCGAAGGAGAGGACCGCGAAGACCATCGCGTAGCCGATGCCGGACCAGCCGAAGCCGGCGTCCGGGACGAAGGGGGCGGCGGTGAGGCCGGCGCGGGCGCCGACGGCGGCGAGGACGATGACGCCGAGGACGATGATCGCGAGGACGGAGACGGCTTCGAGGGCGAGCATGAGGCGGGCGGCGAGGCGCATGTTGCGATAGGCGAGGAGGGTGGCCACGAGGATCGCGGCGAGGCTTTCCCAGACCCAGAGATTGGGGACGGCGAGGCGGTAGTTCGCGAGCGCGGCGTCGATGAAGTTGCCGACGAGCACGGCGGTGCCGGCGCCGTAGACGAGGTAGGTGAGCATCAGGGCCCAGCCCGCGACGAAGCCGGCGCGCGGGCCGAACTCGGCGGCGATGTAGGCGAAGGCGGAGCCGGCGTGGGCGATGCGGCGGGCGAAGGCGACGAAGGAGAGCCCGACGACGGCGAGCGCCGCGGTGCCGATGGCGAAGGCGAGGGGGGCGGCCGTGCCGGCCGCGCCCACGGCGAGCGTGACGTTGAAGGCCATGGCCATGGTGGGCGCGATGATCGAGAGGGAGAGGCCGATGGCCTCGATCAGGCCCAGGTTGCGGCGAAGCGGCATGGTGGAGTCCGGCCCCTCAGGCCTCGAGGGATGGGATTATGATATGCAATGTTCGGACATCGGGGGAAGGGTCAGCTGCCGGCGACCGCCCGGATCCGCCCCGCCACGCGCTGCACGACTTCCGGCTCGATGCCAAGATAGCCGTGCGGCGAACTGCCGGGGGCGCCCATGCTGACCCAGATCTATGAGATCTCCACTGCGGAAGAGGCTCGCGCCATCTCTGCGGTCGGCGTCGATCACGTGGGCGTGCTTGTCGGCGATGGGCGTTTTCCGCGCGAGCTGCCGATCGCGGCGGCGCAGGAGATTGCTGCTGCCATTGCGCCGCCCGCAAAGTTCGTGGCTCTGTTCCTGGCGGCAGACCCCTCGCTCATCAAGGCATGGGCGCGCGAGCTTCGTCCGCCGATCATGCACCTGGGGGCAAGTCCCGATCTGCTCACTCCTGCGCAGGTGGCGATGATCAAGGAAGGGGTGCCGGAGAGCATGATCATGCGGAGCGTGCCGGTATTTGGTGAGGGCAGTGTGAGCGTTGCTCAAACCTATGACGGCATCGCCGATTATCTCCTGCTCGACAGTTATCGCGCCGCGGATCGCCAGGTCGGTGCGCTCGGGGTGACGCACGATTGGGGTATCAGCCGGCGGATCGTTGAATCGGTTGGCATACCGGTCATCCTCGCCGGCGGTCTCGGGCCCGACAATGTCGGGGATGCGATACGTGCCGTGCGCCCTGCCGGCGTCGATTCCAAGACCAAGACCGATCGGGACGGCTCGGATGCGAAGGATCTCGGGCGCGTGCGCCGATTCCATGAAGCCGCCCGCGCGGCCTTCGAGGAGATCGGCTAGAGCGGGATGCGTTCGCTTCGGCTCACGCATCCCGCTCTAGGTCTTTGTTTTCCCACGTGATTCATGCCTTCGGTGATTCCACTTTCGGCGATCACGCTCCAGAGCGGGATGGGATCGCTCACGCTCACCCGTCCTGCTCCAGGTCATTGCTTTATCGCGTGACTCAGACCTACGGCGCCGCGGTCCTCGCGAACGAGTTCGCAGGGCGCCCCGATTCCGCCTCCGGTCATCACGCTCTAGCAGGCTGTTGAAAATCCCCCTGATCTTTCTGACTTTTGCTCCTGGTTTCTGGGGTTCTTGACGTTCCCGGAGCTTTCCCTCGGTTTTGTTGGCTCAAGACCCCCGCCCGGGGCATGTCGGGCGATCTTTGGACAGACTCATCGCGTTGCGAGCAGGCGGGGCAGCCGAACAAGATTGTAA
>DATJTV010000083.1:0-13191 GCA_035503055.1 Acetobacteraceae bacterium | reverse complement strand
AAGGGATGGCTGACAGGTAGGCAACTCACCAAGGGTATGCCATGGCAAATCTCGCTATCCCCAGATCAGGCCGTGGTGCTCCGAGCACGCGCCCGACGTACCACTCGATTCGCCGGAGAGGCATCATGAAAGCGTCGAGTCGCCGAAGACGCTCAGCCATTCGCCGAAGGCAAGATTGGTGGTGACGATGATCGAGGTTCGTTCATAGAGCCGGCTGATGAGGTGGAAGAGGAGCTGGCCGCCGGCCTGGGCGAAGGGCAGATAGCCGAGTTCGTCGAGCACGAGGAAATCGAGGCGCATGGCGAGATCGGCGAGCCTTCCTTGGCGGCCCGTGGGGTGCCGGACCCGAGCCGTGATCACTTCGCCTGGTCGCGAGCTAAGCTCCTCCAACTCTCTTCCTCTCGGCCGCGGATCCGGCGCCGCTGTCGATACATGGCTCTTGCCGGTTCCGGTGCCGCCGACGAGCACGGCGTTGCGCTGCCCGGCTATGAAGGCGCCGGTGGCGAGCGCGCGCTCGCCGAGCGCTGGCGCGATCCGATCATCCTCGAAGCGCCCAAGCCCTCGGCACCGGCGCGCGCGGCGGCGGCCTGATGACACACCGCCGGCCGTCCCCGATTGCAGCAGTGCCCGAGCCCGAGTCCCTTGGTAGGTTTGGTCGGCGACAGAGGGCGGTTGCACGGCCGCCATGCCACTCGACATCGGACGAATTTAGAAGGAAGGATGCGGTCCTACGGTGGATTGGTCAAAAGCGAAACCGGGCGTCGTTGATCGAATCGTGCGGGAGGGTGAAGCATACCTCGACGGTCAATTGAAGCTCGCCACATCAGCGGATCAACGGGCTTCCGTGCTGGCACGCGTCTTTACGGCGGCGGCCTCAGCGATCTTGGGTGGGTTGATCGCACTCGGCGCCAGCGGCGCGACCACATCTGGGCATCGTTACCCGATCTACGTTGGGGCGAGGCGATGGTCATTTGCTTCCTGGTGGGCGCAGCCTTGTGCATCGCGGCAATTTTCCCTGTGGGCTTTTGGCTCCCGGGTAACGAGCCGGAGTCCTGGTTTGGGGACGTTGCTGCCGCGAAGGAACTTGACGCCGCGCTCTGTGAAGAGGCGGAGCATATTCAATCAAAAATCGCAGAGAATCGAAGTGTTGTTGCGAAGAATGCGCAGCGGTTCCAGTGGGGTGCGATCTTAGGGATAATCGCGCCGGCTGCTGGCTTTCTGCTCTGGCTACTCACTTCTTCCGCGTATTGGGTTTCTTGGTAGTGGGCTCCTTCGGGGGTGGCAGCCTCGGGGGTAGCGGCCTCGGCATTGACTTCTCAATTGCATGATCGATCGTGCGAGCACCTTTTGTTTCTTGCTTTCCTTTCCCTGGCATTTTAACCGCCCCCTCGACTCTAACTGTGGCCGAAATGTTGCCGCATATAGCGCGCGAAAGAAATGCCTCGCCTCTAGTCTTCGCGCGCGGGGGGCTTTGGGAGATCGCCGAGAACCTGCACCGGGCCGAGCTGACGGTCGCCGAGCGCGCCGAGCATATCGCGAGTGGATCAGGCTCACGGAGGAGAAAGTTCAAACGGCGCAAGTTGCGCCGAATGAAAGCAAGCGAGCAGACGGCCGGGGGCATCGCCCGCAAGGCGGCATCAACGCCGCGGTCCGCGAGCTCAGGATCGACCGGACGGAGGCGCAGCGGGCGGTGGGCGCCCTCCCCGCTTGCACTCGCGGTATGGCTTCGGCATGGTATCGGCGGTGGGATAAGACCGGGTCCTGCCTGGCGACGGCCCCGCTCCCGTGGGGCGGGGTCGAGCGCTTTGTGAAGCATCTACCGGAGAAAAAAATGAACATGAGTGACAACGTAATTGCGCAGCCGGTCGAGCTTGCTGACGCCGAACTTGATGCGGTCTCGGCTGGTCTTGCAGAACCGACGCGCTCGCCTCTCCAGATCCTCAGGACCGACGTGGTGGACTTGGTGGAGACCATCCTCTCCGACCTCGGCGGCTCAAAGCCCAGGGCCTAGTAGCCGTCTGCCTCCCGGCGACACCCCGCCGGGAGGCCCTTCGCTCCCGGCTCACTTTCCCTCGGGCACTCACTGCACCCCCTCCCCGGGTCGCCGCTTGATTCGCTCCAAATCTTGGGTCGCCTCCCTGCTCCGCGGAATGTATTCGTAGCGTAATCTTTTCTGCATTACACTGAAGCCGCGGTGCGGGCAGGAGAGACGATGACTGCCGAAAGGTGACGGTTGATTCAAATGTACGCCAAGTGAACCGCACGGCAATCGTGACGAGGCAGCGTCGAAAGCAAGGGCGAGAGGAGAGGAAAGGGTGAGCGGGATGAAGAGGATTTTGGGCGCGGCGGCTGTCGTAGCGGCTGCGGCGTTTGCCGTACACGGCCCTGCCTGTGCGGGCAGTAACCACGGCGTCACCTCGCGTGCGGGCGGCCATCTCTCGGGCACGGTGACCAACACCGGCGGCGGCGGGGCGACAGTGAGCAACAATGTCAGCGGCGCCGCCGGCACCAAAACCTTCACGGCGACCGGCGGCAATGGCGTGACGCAATCCACCACCACCGTCAACGGTCACACGACAACCACCACCACCGTCGATGGTGTCACGACGACCACGAGCAACTGATCAGCCACGACGGCGCCCCATAGGGCGAGGACCGGGGTGCAGTTCACTCGGATGGTGGGCGGCATGCCGGGAGGCTGACACGGGGAGCAACCGCCGGCGGCCTCTTCATCACCACGAATCCGGCGCGCTCAAGGTATTCGAGTAGCCGCTCGGCCGCGATCCGGGCCATGAACGAGTCCGCATGGTGCACCGGCTTCCACCCCTCAAATCGGAGCGCAAGGGAAAGCGTCTCGATCACTTCCTCGGCCATCGCTGGCCTGAGAGCCTCGGCATCGGCGGGCATGCCCGAAGGCTAGGCCAGGTTCGGGAACGAAGCAAGAACACCACGCCTCACCGGGCCGCCGGCCGTCGGCCCGTCGCCGCTCCGCCGGACCGTCCCAACACACGCAACCGTGATACCGGCCGCCCGGCGCTCAGTGTCCCGGTGCGTCCCGGGATGTCATGCCGCCGATGAAGCCCCGATGAAGCCCCAGCAGAAAGTTGACCCTACCGGCGCATGTGTGTTTCGTCCTGTAAATGCTTGATTTTGGCTGGTGAGCCCGGTGGGAATCGAACCCACGACCCCAAGATTAAAAGTCTCGTGCTCTACCGACTGAGCTACGGGCTCCCCCGCGCCTTCAACGCCGCCGGGGCGCTAGCGTCAAGCGCGCCTCACGTCCGCTCGCGGCGGAGGAATCGGTCGAACGCCGCGAGCGTCGTGTCCGACACATAATGCTCGATCCCCTCGGCGTCCGCCTCGGCCGCTTCCGGCGGGACCCCGATCGCCAGCAGCATCTCCACCACCAGCCGATGCCGTGCTCGCGCCCGCGCCGCCATCGCCTGGCCCGACTCGGTGAGAAACACCCCGCGATAGGGCCGCGCGGTCGCCAGCCCCTCCCGCTTCAGCCGCCCGATGGTCTTGGTTGCCGTCGGATGCGCGACCCCGAGATGCCGCGCGATGTCGGTCGCCCGCGCCTCGCCGTGCGCGGCCAGAAGATCGGAGATGAGCTCGGTGTAATCCTCCAAGAGCGCGCTCGAGCGTGCGGAGCGGGCCGCCCCGAAGCGCCTTGCGTGCACCGGCTCCGCGGCCAACCCCTTGCCCGGCGAGGCAACCGCACGGGCCTTTGATCGGCTTGGCACCCCTCTTCCCCCAGCGTCTGCCCGACGACAGCCAAGCCACGCCTGGCCCCCTCCCTTTCACGGTCTGCTCGGCGCAATCCCGCAGGAAGTGTGGGCTAGCACAGGAATATGCAGCCTTCACTATAAAATCATCGGGATGGGCCGGCAGCCGGGCTCGGGCGCCCGCTCAGAGACCGATTGAAAATGCGCTGCGATGAGTCGGAGGCGCCGCAGGCGCCGGCCGGCGCGGCTTTCGAGAACCGGAGCGGAGCGGCCTTTTGGGGCCGTGAGCACCGGAAGCGCAGAAAGACGCGTCGGACGACCATCGCAGTAGCATTTCCAATCGGTCTCTCAGTCCTTCGCGTCGCTGGCCATGGTCATGTGGATGATGCGGTCGGGATCGGTCACCGCGCCGTTCTGCCCGGTTCCTTTCTTGATCTCGTCCACGTACTGCATGCCCTGCACGACCTGGCCGATGATCGTGTATTTGCCGTCGAGGAAGGTCGCCGGCGCGAGGCAGATGAAGAACTGGCTGTTCGCGCTGTTCGGATCGCTGGTGCGCGCCATCCCTACCGTGCCGCGAAGGAACTCGGCGCGGTCGGTGAATTCCGCCGGCAGGTCAGGCAGGCTGCTGCCGCCGGTCCCGGTTCCGGTCGGATCGCCGCCTTGCGCCATGAACCCGGCGATCACCCGCCAGAACGGCGTGCCGTCATAGAAGTGCTCGCGCACCAGTCTCTCCACCTGCGCCACGTTCTTCGGCGCAAGGTCCGGTCTCAGCACGATCACCACCCGCCCGTACTTCAAGTCCATGTACACCGTATTCGCGAGGTCGGGCTGTGCCGCGTCGGCCGAGCTGGCAAGCATGCTTCCCCCCAGAGCTGCAATCGTCGTTGCAATCATCAACGCGCGTCGTCGCATGATCCTTCGTTCCCCGATGATCCCTGTCTCCCCCTTAGCCGCTCGAGCATGCGCTCGAGCACGGGCGGGGGGACGAAGGAAGAAATGTCGCCGCCCAATGCGGCGATTTCACGAACAAAGCGCGAAGAGATGAACTGGTGGCGCTCGCTGGCCATCAGGAACACCGTCTCGATCCCCGGATCGAGACGGGAATTCATACCAGCCATCTGGAACTCATAGTCGAAATCGGCCACGACGCGCAGGCCGCGTACGATCACGCTCGCATGCACGGCGCGCACGAACGAGACCAGGAGCCCATCGAACGGGCGCACCTCGATCCGCCCGCCCGTCCGCCGCGCGATCGCGTCGGTCTCGCCGCGCACCAGTTCCGCGCGCTCCTCGAGCGGGAAGATGGGCGCCTTGCCGATATTTGTCGCAACACCGACGACCAGGCGCGGCAGTATGCGCGCGGCGCGGGCGATGATGTCGATATGCCCGTTGGTCACCGGATCGAAGGTGCCGGGATAGACGCCGGCCTTCGCCGCGGCATCCATTTCAGCCATCCCCCAACTCTTCCGCAACCGATTCGAGTACCGGGAACACGCTCGTCACGCGCTCCCCGTTTTCGAGGCGGAACAACCGCACGCCCATCGCCGCCCGCCCGGTGATGCGCACCTGGTCCGCCGGCACGCGGATAAGCCGGCCCGCATCCGTCACCAGCATCACATCCTCGCCTTGCCTGACCGGAAAGCTCGCTACTACTGCGTGGCCGCTGCGCGGGGAAAGCGTGATGTTCACGATCCCCTGCCCGCCCCGCCCGGTGGCACGGTACTCGTACGCCGAGCTCCGCTTGCCGAACCCGCCGTCGGTGACCGTGAGGAGGAATTCCTCAACCGCCACAAGCTCTGCGAACCGCTCGGGCGAGAGCGCAATCTCGCGCGTGCCCTCCTCCGCCTCGCCCCCTTCCTCCTCGATCGCCTCCGCCGCGCCGGCGTGCCGGCGCATGGCCGCCATGCGCAGATAGGCACCGCGCTCCTCGTTATCCACGACGACGTGCCGGAGCACGGAGAGGCTCATCACCTCGTCGCCCTCGGCGAGCCGAATCCCCCGCACGCCCGCGCTCTCTCGTCCGGCGAAGACGCGCAGCGTCTCCTCGTTGATCGCGAAGCGCACGCAACGGCCGAGCCGGCTCGCCAGCAGCACGTCCGTGTCCCTGCCCGAGGTCGCGACCCCGATCAGCCGGTCTCCCGCGTCGAGCTTCATCGCGATCAGCCCGCTCGCGCGCACATTGCGGAAATCGGAGAGCCGGTTGCGCCGCACGTAGCCGCTCGCGGTCGCGAACACGAGATGCAGGCTGTCCCAGAGCGCCTCCTCCTGCGGCAGCGGCAGCACCGCCGTCACCCCATCAGCGCCGAGCTCCGGCAGCAAATTGACGAGCGCGCGCCCCTTCGCGCCCGGTCCCGCTTCCGGCAGCCGCCAGACCTTCTGGCGGAAAACCTTGCCGCCGCTTGAGAAGAACAGCACCCATTGGTGGGTGTGCGCGTTGAAGCTCCGGGTGACGATATCGTCCCCGCGCGTCGCCGCAGCCGAGCGCCCGCGCCCGCCGCGGTTCTGCGCCCGGAACGTCTCGAGCGGCGTGCGCTTGATAAAGCCGTCGCGCGTGATTGTCACCACCATCAGCCCGGGCTCGATCAGGCTTTCGTCGTCCGCGTCCGCTTCCGCCTCGACGATCGAGGTCAGTCGCTTCGTCGCGATCTCGGTGCGCACCGCCGCCAGCTCCTCGCGCACCACCTCGAGCCGGCGCGGCCGCGAGGCGAGGATCCCGAGAAGCTCGGCGATACGCGCCGAAACTTCCTGAAGCTCCTCCTGGATCTTCTCCCGCTCGAGCCCGGTCAGCCGCTGCAGGCGGAGCTCCAGGATGCCGCGCGCCTGCGCCTCCGTCAGCCGCACCGTGCCGTCCGCCGCGATCGCATTGGTCGCGTCCTCGATCAGCGAAAGCAGCCCCTCGAGCCCGGAAGCCGGCCATGCGCGTCCCATCAACGCCTCCCGCGCCCCCGCCGCGTCGCGCGCGCCGCGGATCAGCGCGATCACCGCGTCGATATCGCCGATCGCGATCGCAAGCCCGACGAGCAGATGCCCGCGCTCGCGCGCGCGCCTGAGCTCGAAGCGGCTTCTGCGCAGCACCACCTCCTCGCGGAACTCGAGGAAGAGGCGAAGCGCTTCGCGCAACCCCATCAGTCGCGGCTGGCCGCGGTCGAGTGCCAGCATGTTCACGCCGAAGCTCGTCTGCAGCTGCGTGAAGCGGAAGAGCTGGTTCAGCACCACCTCCGCCGTCGCGTCGCGCTTGAGCTCGATCACGATGCGGAATCCCTCGCGGTCGCTCTCGTCACGAAGATCGGAGATGCCCTCGACCGTCTTGGCCCGCACCAGCTCCGCAATGCGTTCGAGCAGGCTCGCCTTGTTGACCTGGTAGGGAATCTCGCTCACCACGATTGCCTGGCGGTCGTGGCGGATCTCCTCGATCTCGGCCCGCGCGCGAATGATGATCGCCCCGCGCCCCGTCTCGTACGCCGTGCGGATGCCGCCGCGGCCGAGGATCAGCCCCCCGGTCGGGAAATCCGGCCCGGGCACGAGCTTCAGCAGCGCCTCGAGCGAGGCCTCGGGATCCGCGAGCAGGGCCAGCGCCGCATCGACGATCTCGCCCGGATTGTGCGTCGGGATGTTGGTCGCCATCCCGACCGCGATCCCACTCGCGCCATTGATCAGCAGATTGGGAAAGCTCGCGGGCAGCACAAGCGGCTCCTCCCCGCTCTCGTCGTAGTTCGGCTGGAAATCGACCGTCTCGCGGTCGATATCGGCAAGCATGAAGCTCGCCGCGCGCGCCAGCCGCACCTCCGTGTAGCGCATCGCCGCCGGCGGGTCTCCATCCACCGAGCCGAAATTGCCCTGCCCGTCGATCAGCGGCACGCGCATCGAGAAGGATTGCGCCATCCGCACCATGGCATCGTAGATCGCGGTATCACCGTGCGGATGGTATTTGCCCATCACGTCGCCCACCACGCGCGCGGACTTGCGGTACGGCTTATCCGCCCCGTACCCGCCCTCCTCCATCGCGAAGAGGATGCGCCGGTGCACCGGCTTCAGCCCGTCGCGCGCATCCGGCAGCGCGCGCGCGACAATCACCGACATCGCGTAGTCGAGGTAGGAGCGGCGCATCTCCTCCTCGATCGTGACCGGCAGCAGATTGGACGGAGGCGGCGCTCCGTCTTGCGGACTATCGCTCAAGAAAGCCTCGGAACGATGGGATCAGAACGGACGGATCAGAACGGGATGTCGTCGTCGAGGTCGCCGCCGGCCTTGCCGCCTTCCCACGACGCACCCGCGGGCGCCCCGGGGCCACCACCGGCTGCCCCGGCGGGACCGCGCGCCGCCCGACCCGCGCCGCCCGATTCGCCGCCACCCGCCGAGTCGAGGAGGGTGAGATCGCCGCGGAACCGCCCGATCACCACCTCGGTCGTGTATTTCTCCTGGCCCGACTGGTCGGTCCATTTGCGCGTCTGCAGCGCGCCCTCGACATAGACCTTCCGCCCCTTGCGCAGGAACCGCTCGGCTACGTCCGCGAGCCGGTCGTTGAAGATGACCACCCGGTGCCACTCCGTGCGCTCCTTGCGCTCGCCCGAGGCCTTGTCGTTCCAGCTCTCGCTGGTAGCGACCGACAATTGCACGATCTTCTGGCCGTCCTGCGTGGTACGAATTTCCGGGTCCCGGCCGAGGTTGCCGACCAGAATCACCTTGTTGACACTCCCCGCCATTCCCTTCGATCCTTACCCGTCCGTCGGCAATCGGCCAGCATACAAGCGCGCCCGGCCAAGGGCCAGACGCCGTACGGCGCGCGGGCGCCGCCGCTCGGCGGCGCGTTCGGGCGGCCTCTTCCCAACCGGCTTGCTTTGCCATAGACAGGCGAACAACTCAAGAACAGCGTCGCTCGAAACCTCACTCGCCCTTTGGGGGGCCCATGGCCGGCTTCATCCACGTTCGCGGTGCCCGCGAGCACAACCTCAAGAACGTGGATGTCGCGATTCCGCGCGATCAGCTCACCGTCATCACCGGCATCTCGGGCTCGGGGAAATCCTCGCTCGCCTTCGACACGATCTACGCCGAGGGCCAGCGGCGCTACGTCGAGAGCCTCTCTGCCTATGCGCGCCAGTTCCTCGAACTCGCCGGCAAGCCGGACGTCGACCAGATTGAGGGCCTCTCGCCCGCGATCTCGATCGAGCAGAAGACCACCAGCCACAACCCGCGCTCCACCGTCGGCACCGTCACCGAGATCCACGACTACATGCGCCTGCTTTGGGCGCGCGCCGGCGTTCCTTATTCGCCCGCCACCGGCCTGCCGATCGAGGCGCAGACGGTGAGCCAGATGGTCGATCGCGTGCTGGCGATGCCCGAAGGCACCCGGCTCCTCCTGCTCGCCCCGGTCGTGCGCGGCCGCAAGGGCGAATACCGCAAGGAGCTCGCCGAACTCGCCCGCAAGGGCTTCACCCGCGCCAAGGTGGACGGCACGCTCTACGAGATCGCCGAGGTCCCGGCGCTCAACCGCAAAGTGAACCACGACATCGAGGCGGTGGTGGACCGCATCGTCGTCCATGCCGGGATCGAGTCCCGCCTCGCCGACAGCTTCGAGACCGCGCTCGGCCTCGCCGACGGCATCGTCATCGCCGAGAACGCGTCGGGCGGCGAACGCACCATCTTCTCGAGCCGGTTCGCCTGCCCCGTCAGCGGCTTCACCATCGCCGAGATCGAGCCCCGCCTCTTCAGCTTCAACAGCCCGCACGGCGCCTGCCCTTCCTGCGACGGGCTCGGCACCGAGAGCTTCTTCGACCCCGAGCTGGTCGTCCCGGACGAGCGCCAAAGCCTGGCCGGCGGCGCGATCGCGCCCTGGACCGGCGCGCAATCCCCCTACTACGACCAGACGCTGCAGAGCCTCGCCCGCCACCTCAAGATCAGCACGCGGACCGCCTGGGAGGACCTTCCCGAAAGGGCGCGCCAGGCCATCCTCTTCGGCACCGGCGCCGAGCAAGTCTCCTTCGCCTACAAGGACGGCGTGCGCTCCTACACGGTGCGCAAGCCCTTCGAGGGCGTGATCCGCAATCTCGAGCGCCGCTTCGCCGAGACCGACAGCGCCTGGGTGCGCGAGGAACTCTCCCGCTACCAGGCCGAGAAACCCTGCGCGGTCTGCCACGGCGCACGCCTCAAGCCGGAGGCGCTGGCGGTCAGGGTCGGCGGAAAGAACATCGCCGAGGCCTCGGATCTTTCCATCCGCTCCGCGCATGACTGGTTTGCGGGCGTCGGCGCCACGCTCACCCCGCAGCGCCTGGAAATCGCGCGGCGAATCTTGCGCGAGATCGCCGAGCGTTTGCAGTTCCTCGTCGATGTCGGGCTCGACTACCTCACCCTCTCGCGCGGCTCCGCCACGCTCTCGGGGGGCGAAAGCCAGCGCATTCGGCTCGCGAGCCAGATCGGTTCGGGCCTCACCGGCGTGCTCTACGTGCTCGACGAGCCTTCGATCGGGCTGCATCAGCGCGACAACGCCCGGCTTCTCGGAACGCTCCGCCGCCTCAAGGGCCTCGGCAACACCGTCCTCGTCGTCGAGCACGACGAGGAGGCGATGCGCGCCGCCGATCATCTCATCGACATGGGCCCGGGCGCCGGCCTCGCCGGCGGCACCGTCGTCGCCGCCGGCACGCCCGCGGAGGTGGAGGCCGATCCCCACTCCCTCACCGGCGACTATCTCGCCGGCCGCCGCCGCATCGAGGTTCCGGCTATGCGCCGGCCGGTCCAGAAAGATCGCGTGGTGCGAGTCGTCGGCGCGCGCGGCAACAATCTCAAGAACATCACCGCCGCCTTCCCCATCGGCACCTTCACCTGCATCACCGGCGTCTCCGGCGGCGGCAAATCAACCCTCGTCGTCGATACGCTCTACAAGGCCGCCGCGCGCCGCCTGATGGGTGCCGGCACCGCGCCCGCGCCGCATGAGCGCATCGAAAACCTCGATCTTCTCGACAAGATCATCGACATCGACCAGTCGCCGATCGGCCGCACCCCGCGCTCCAACCCCGCCACCTACACCGATCTCTTTGCCCCGATCCGCGACTGGTTCGCCGAACTCCCCGAATCCCGCGCCCGCGGCTACAAGCCCGGCCGCTTCAGCTTCAACGTCAAGGGCGGCCGCTGCGAGGCCTGCCAGGGCGACGGCGTGCTCAAGATCGAGATGCACTTCCTGCCCGACATCTTCGTCACCTGCGATACCTGCAAAGGGAAACGCTACAATCGCGAAACGCTCGAGGTGAAGTACCGCGGCAAATCGATCGCCGACATCCTCGCAATGACGGTGGACGAGGCGCTTTCTTTCTTTTCGGCGCAGACGCGCATCGCCGAGCGGCTCGCCGTTCTCCAGCGCGTCGGGCTCGGCTATATCAGCTTGGGCCAGCAGGCGACGACGCTCTCGGGCGGCGAGGCGCAGCGCATCAAGCTCGCCAAGGAGCTCGGACGCCGCGCCACCGGCCGCACGCTCTACATCCTGGACGAGCCGACGACGGGCCTGCATTTCGAGGACGTTCGAAAGCTGCTCGAGGTGCTGCACGCGCTCGTCGACCAGGGCAACACCGTCGTCGTCATCGAACACAATCTCGAGGTCATCAAAACCGCCGACTGGATCCTCGACCTCGGCCCCGAAGGCGGCGATGGCGGCGGCCGCATCGTCGCCGCCGGCACGCCGGAAACCATCGCCGCCACGCCCGAAAGCTACACCGGGCAGTACCTCGCGCCGCTCTTACCCGCCGAGGCGCCGAAACGCTCCCGAAGGCGGGCGTAAGCACGGGGGCTCTGCCCCCGTCCCCCCGCCGGGGCCGCGGGCCCCGGACCCCTTTGACTATTTCGACGGTGCCGGCTCCGCCGGCGGCGCGCCCTCCTCCGGCTCGCGCGCGCTTTCCGGCCGCGCCCGCTCCTTGGGCACCTCGCGCGGCTCCGGTGGGCCGCTGACAACATCGAAATCGAACGGGGAAAACTTCATGCGAACCTCCTTCGGGTCTGGAGGCCGCTCCACCGATGGCGGGAATTTCGCGAGGGAAAGCCCAAAAACACGAAAGCCGCCTTGGTGGGGCGGCTTCGGGGTCTTGCTTAGAGAAGCACGATCCTAGGCCGCCGGTTCGTACCAGCGGTACCAAAATCGTGCGGCGGCGCATCGCATCGGTGCCATGGCGGGCGATTTAGCGCCGGGCTCCGGCTCCGTCAAGCTCGCCTCAACCCGTGCCGAGCCGGAAGAGGCCGAGATGGCGCAGCGAGACAACCACCGCCTCCACCGCCAATCCCGCCTGCAGCACCGCGAACACCCAGCCGATGACCTGGAACGTCACGAACCCGACCAGCCCGATGATCTTCCGCGCCAGCAGCATGCCCACCAGGTTCAACACCATGATGGCGAGCAGCATCCCGATCACGGCGGCGATCCGCGCCGGGTCGCCGGCAGCGACGCCCATGAACAGAAGAATGGCGACCACGCCCCACGGCGTCACGATGATCGGGATCGCGAGCGGGGTTACCGCCGGATGCGGCATGGGTGCCGGCGGCGGCGGGCTCGGCCGGTTGAACTGCTCGATCATGTTCCGCGAGGCCATGAACAGAAGAATTCCGCCCGCGATCCGCAACTCGTCGAGCGAGACCTGCCACGCCGCCGCCGTGCCCCGCATCACCAGCGCTACCAGGAGCGAGATCGCCGTCGCGACGAGCGTCCCCCGGATCGCCAGCGCCCGGGCCGCCTGCGGGTCCAGGTCCTTCGTCATCAGATAGAATCCGGGCACCGTCTTGATCGGCCCGAGCGTCAGCATGAAGATCGTGAACACGAAGATCGGCGTGATCATCCCTCGTCTTTCCCGCTCGCCGCCCCGCCCCAATAGGCCCGGAAATCCCCAAGCGGGCGGGATTCGATCCGATATCGGATCGCGAGGAGGCGCAAGCCGAACACCGCGGCGATCGTGATCCACGCCGCCCGGAACTGTGAGAACTCGAGCGGCTCGATGAGCGCAAGGAACAACAGGCAGCCCGCCAGCGCCGAGGCCTGGTCGAGCGTTCCCGGCTTGAACATGTCCGGCTCTTCGTTCATCAGCACATCGCGCAGGATGCCCCCGCCGACCGCGTTCACCATCCCTACGACGACGACACCCGGCAGGCTGATCCCGGCCGCCAGCGCGCGGTCCATGCCGACGACGGCATAGGCGCCGAGCCCCAGTGCATCGATCAGCACAATGCCCTTGAGGAAACCCGGCATCCGCTCGACCCAGCGCCCGAACAGCACCACGATCAGCACGGCCGCCGCGATCAGCCAGAGATAGACTTGCGTCCGCACCAGCACCGGCGGTCCGTCCTGGATGAAGAGCCCGTCGCGCAGCAGGCCGCCGCCGGTCGAGGAAACCAGCGCGATCGTGATGATCCCGAGGATGGCATAGCCGCGCCGCGCGCCGAGAACGGCACCGCTGATCGCCCAAAGGAAGGTCGCCGAATAGTCGAAGAAGGG